>NZ_CP029458.1:1312125-1640156 GCF_003614235.1 Clostridium novyi
ATGAGTAAGAGAAAATTAAAACAACTTGTAGATGAAGGGTTTACTGATGCGTGGGATGATCCACGTATGCCAACTATTTCAGGATTGAGAAGAAGAGGTTATACTCCAGAAGCTGTTCGTAATTTCTGTAGGGAAATTGGTGTTGCAAAAAATAATAGTTTAGTAGATGTGAGAATGCTAGAACATTTTATAAGGGAAGATTTAAAAACAAAAGCGCCTAGAACAATGGCTGTTTTAAGACCTCTAAAAGTGGTTATAACTAACTATCCAGAAGGTCAAGTTGAAATGTTAGATGCAGAAAATAATCAGGATAATCCAGAGATGGGTAATCGTGAAATACCATTTACAAGAGAAATATATATAGAACAAGAGGATTTTATGGAAAATCCCCCAAAGAAATATCATAGATTATATGTAGGAAATGAAGTTAGATTAAAAAATGCATATTTTGTTAAGTGTACAGATATAGTTAAAGATGAAAATGGAAATGTTAAAGAAGTACACTGTACTTATGATCCAGAAACTAAAAGTGGAAGTGGATTTACTGGAAGAAAAGTTAAAGGAACAATTCATTGGGTAAGTGCTGAATATGGGGTTCCTGCTGAATTTAGATTATATGATTCTTTGATTTTAGATGATGAACAAGACGAAAATAAAACATTCCTTGATAATGTAAATCCTAATTCTTTAGAAATTCTTCAAGGATTTATTGAACCATATATGAAAGATGCAAAACCAAATGACAAATTCCAACTTGTTAGAAATGGATATTTTAATGTAGATCCTAAATATACTACAAAGGATAAATTAGTTTTTAACAGAACTGTATCTTTAAAGAGTTCATTTAAGTTAGGAAAATAAAAAATATATAAAACAATTTAATATTAATAATATAAAATCTCCTTAAACATAAATAAGGAGATTTTGTTATATATTGGTTGCTTAAAGTTATAATTATATATACTTTGCCAGGAGTATCATTTTGCGAAAAAATGAGTATTTGAGAGATATAAGTAATATAAAGAATTTTATATGGAGAATTAGAGGAATATAAAAAAAATATATGATAAAATTCTGATAAGATATTCCTTGTCGTCACGGAGACGACGGAAACAAAGGAAACAACAAAAGAATTTAAATAATTTGAGAAAATTAAAAAAATTCAAAAAAGTTGTTGACAAAGAGAAATGAAATTGATATAATAAGTAAGCCGTCGAGAGATGGCGAAAGAAAATGGTCTTTGAAAATTAAACAGAATTAAGGTAAGAAACCAGTCAATAAATTTGAGTAAGATTAAACTTTTAAATTGAGAGTTTGATCCTGGCTCAGGACGAACGCTGGCGGCGTGCCTAACACATGCAAGTCGAGCGATGAAACTTCCTTCGGGGAGTGGATTAGCGGCGGACGGGTGAGTAACACGTGGGTAACCTGCCTCAAAGAGGGGGATAGCCTCCCGAAAGGGAGATTAATACCGCATAACATTATTTTATGGCATCATAGAATAATCAAAGGAGCAATCCGCTTTGAGATGGACCCGCGGCGCATTAGCTAGTTGGTGAGGTAAGGGCTCACCAAGGCGACGATGCGTAGCCGACCTGAGAGGGTGATCGGCCACATTGGAACTGAGACACGGTCCAGACTCCTACGGGAGGCAGCAGTGGGGAATATTGCGCAATGGGGGAAACCCTGACGCAGCAACGCCGCGTGAGTGATGAAGGTTTTCGGATCGTAAAACTCTGTCTTTAGGGACGATAATGACGGTACCTAAGGAGGAAGCCACGGCTAACTACGTGCCAGCAGCCGCGGTAATACGTAGGTGGCAAGCGTTGTCCGGATTTACTGGGCGTAAAGAGTATGTAGGTGGGTGCTTAAGTCAGATGTGAAATTCCCGGGCTTAACCTGGGCGCTGCATTTGAAACTGGGCATCTAGAGTGCAGGAGAGGAAAGTGGAATTCCTAGTGTAGCGGTGAAATGCGTAGAGATTAGGAAGAACACCAGTGGCGAAGGCGACTTTCTGGACTGTAACTGACACTGAGATACGAAAGCGTGGGTAGCAAACAGGATTAGATACCCTGGTAGTCCACGCCGTAAACGATGAATACTAGGTGTCGGGGGGTACCACCCTCGGTGCCGCAGCAAACGCATTAAGTATTCCGCCTGGGGAGTACGGTCGCAAGATTAAAACTCAAAGGAATTGACGGGGACCCGCACAAGCAGCGGATCATGTGGTTTAATTCGAAGCAACGCGAAGAACCTTACCTAGACTTGACATCTCCTGAATTACTCTTAATCGAGGAAGTCCCTTCGGGGACAGGAAGACAGGTGGTGCATGGTTGTCGTCAGCTCGTGTCGTGAGATGTTGGGTTAAGTCCCGCAACGAGCGCAACCCTTATTGTTAGTTGCTACTATTAAGTTAAGCACTCTAACGAGACTGCCGCGGTTAACGTGGAGGAAGGTGGGGATGACGTCAAATCATCATGCCCCTTATGTCTAGGGCTACACACGTGCTACAATGGCTGGTACAACGAGCAGCAAACCCGCGAGGGGGAGCAAAACTTGAAAGCCAGTCCCAGTTCGGATTGTAGGCTGAAACTCGCCTACATGAAGTTGGAGTTGCTAGTAATCGCGAATCAGCATGTCGCGGTGAATACGTTCCCGGGTCTTGTACACACCGCCCGTCACACCATGAGAGCCGGTAACACCCGAAGCCCGTGAGGTAACCGTAAGGAGCCAGCGGTCGAAGGTGGGATTGGTGATTGGGGTGAAGTCGTAACAAGGTAGCCGTAGGAGAACCTGCGGCTGGATCACCTCCTTTCTAGGGAGAATGGAAGCAAAGCTTCCAGACTGGCACCTAATTCTGTTTAATTTTGAAAGACTAAGTCTTTCTATTTGTTCTTTGAAAATTGCACAGTGATAAAGAAACGAAAAAAACCTAGTTAACAAATATAATTTGTTAATAACAATAGTAATTGATGATAGATCAAGCTACAAAGGGCGCACGGTGAATGCCCTGGCACTAGGAGCCGATGAAGGACGTGATAAGCTGCGATAAGCTACATGTAGGCGCACATAGCCTGTGATATGTAGATTTCCGAATGGGGAAACCCATCTAGTTATGCTAGATACTGTATACTGAATTCATAGGTATATGGAGGTACACCTGGGGAACTGAAACATCTAAGTACCCAGAGGAAGAGAAAGAAAATTCGATTCCCTAAGTAGCGGCGAGCGAAAGGGGAAGAGCCCAAACCAGGAACTTGTTCCTGGGGTTGCGGATAGATCATAACGCTTTGATTTCTTTAGTTGAAGAGAACTGGAAAGTTCCGTCGTAGAAGGTAATAACCCTGTAGGCGAAAAGGAAAGAAAAGTAGATCTACTCCAGAGTACCACGAGACACGTGAAACCTTGTGGGAAGCTGGGAGGACCATCTCCCAAGGCTAAATACTACCTAGTGACCGATAGTGAAGCAGTACCGTGAGGGAAAGGTGAAAAGAACCCCGGAAGGGGAGTGAAATAGAATCTGAAACCGTGTGCCTACAATCGGTCGGAGCACATTAAAGTGTGACGGCGTACTTTTTGTAGAACGGGCCAGCGAGTTACGATATATAGCAAGGTTAAGCACTTATGGTGTGGAGCCGAAGGGAAACCGAGTCTGAATAGGGCAACTAGTTGTATATTGTAGACCCGAAACCGGGTGACCTATCCATGGCCAGGATGAAGCGGAAGTAAAATTCCGTGGAGGTCCGAACCACGTTGGTGTTGAAAAACCATGGGATGAGCTGTGGATAGCGGAGAAATTCCAATCGAACTCGGAGATAGCTGGTTCTCCTCGAAATAGCTTTAGGGCTAGCGTCGGGTAATTGAGTAGTGGAGGTAGAGCACTGAATGGGCTAGGGGCTGACAACAGTTACTGAACCCTATCAAACTCCGAATGCCATATACTTGTACCCCGGCAGTCAGACTACGAATGATAAGATCCGTGGTCAAAAGGGAAACAGCCCAGACCATCAGCTAAGGTCCCAAAGTGTAAGTTAAGTGGGAAAGGATGTGGGATTTCTAAGACAACTAGGATGTTGGCTTAGAAGCAGCCACTCATTTAAAGAGTGCGTAATAGCTCACTAGTCGAGAGATCCTGCGCCGAAGATGTAACGGGGCTCAAACTTACCACCGAAGCTATGGATGTGTACTTTGTACACGTGGTAGAGGAGCTTTCTGTACAGGTTGAAGTCATACCGTAAGGAGTGGTGGACAGTACAGAAGTGAGAATGCTGGCATAAGTAGCGAAAAACAAGTGAGAATCTTGTTGACCGAATATCTAAGGTTTCCTGGGGAAGGCTCGTCCTCCCAGGGTTAGTCGGGACCTAAGCCGAGGCCGAAAGGCGTAGGTGATGGACAACTGGTTGATATTCCAGTACCACCATAATGCGTTTGACAAATGGGATGACGCAGGAGGATAGGATGTGCGCACTATTGGATGTGCGTCTAAGCACTTAGGGTGTTAAGTAGGCAAATCCGCTTAACATTAAGCCTGAGGTGTCATGGGGAGCCTATTTTGGCGAAGTATCTGATTCCACGCTGCCAAGAAAAGTCTCTATGGAGCAAAGTGGTGCCCGTACCGCAAACCGACACAGGTAGATGAGGAGAGAATCCTAAGGTCGTCGGAAGAATTATTGCTAAGGAACTCGGCAAATTGACCCCGTAACTTAGGGAGAAGGGGTGCCTACGAGAGTAGGCCGCAGTGAATAGGCTCAAGCAACTGTTTATCAAAAACACAGGTCTCTGCTAAAGCGTAAGCTGATGTATAGGGGCTGACGCCTGCCCGGTGCTGGAAGGTTAAGGGGAATAGTTAGCGCAAGCGAAGCTATGAACTTAAGCCCCAGTAAACGGCGGCCGTAACTATAACGGTCCTAAGGTAGCGAAATTCCTTGTCGGGTAAGTTCCGACCCGCACGAATGGCGTAATGATTTGAGCACTGTCTCGGCAATAAATCCGGTGAAATTGTAGTGCAAGTGAAGATGCTTGCTACCCGCGGTTGGACGGAAAGACCCCGTAGAGCTTTACTGTAGCTTAGCATTGAATTTCGGTATTGTCTGTACAGGATAGGTGGGAGACTTAGAAGCGAGGGCGTCAGCTTTCGTGGAGTCGTCCTTGGGATACCACCCTGACAGTACTGGAATTCTAACTGGAGGCCATGAATCTGGTCACAGGACATTGCTAGGTGGGCAGTTTGACTGGGGCGGTCGCCTCCTAAAAGGTAACGGAGGCGTCCAAAGGTTCCCTCAGCGCGGTCGGAAATCGCGCGTAGAGTGCAAAGGCAGAAGGGAGCCTGACTGCGACACATACAGGTGGAGCAGGGACGAAAGTCGGGCTTAGTGATCCGGTGGTTCTGTATGGAAGGGCCATCGCTCAACGGATAAAAGCTACCTCGGGGATAACAGGCTGATCTCCCCCAAGAGTCCACATCGACGGGGAGGTTTGGCACCTCGATGTCGGCTCGTCGCATCCTGGGGCTGTAGTCGGTCCCAAGGGTTGGGCTGTTCGCCCATTAAAGCGGCACGCGAGCTGGGTTCAGAACGTCGTGAGACAGTTCGGTCCCTATCCGCCGTGGGCGTAGGAAATTTGAGAGGAGCTGTCCTTAGTACGAGAGGACCGGGATGGACCAACCTCTGGTGCACCAGTTGTTCCGCCAGGAGCACAGCTGGGTAGCTATGTTGGGAAGGGATAAACGCTGAAAGCATCTAAGCGTGAAGCCCACCTCAAGATTAGATTTCCCATAGCGTAAGCTAGTAAGACCCCTGAAAGACTATCAGGTTGATAGGTTGGAGGTGTAAGTACAGTAATGTATTCAGCTGACCAATACTAATAGGTCGAGGGCTTGATCAAATATTTATTATCACTGTGCAATTTTGAAAAAACAAATCTGGTGATTATGGCTTGAAGGTAACACCCGTTCCCATACCGAACACGATGGTTAAGCTTCAAAGCGCCGATGGTACTGCACTGGAGACGGTGTGGAAGAGTAGGTCGTCGCCGGGTAAGTTAAAACACTAAGCAAAATGCTTAGTGTTTTTTTATTTTTAAATAAAATATTTTTAAAAATACAGTATATATCAAAAATATATTTACATAATTATAATAAGTTAACTAATACAAACATAAAAAACCACCTAAAAAGGTGGTTTTTTATGTTTGTAAGTTTGTAAGTTTGTATCAGGGGGATGATTCAAAATTATCTAATATGTCTTATTAGCAAAAACATATAATGTGACTTTTGATAATTCTTTAATTCAATATTATAATACTTAAAAAAGAATGTCAAGGAAAACTATTAAAAATACATAAAAGTTTATAAATAAAAGTAATAAAATGCTAGGAAAAGGTTTACAAAGCTATATATTATCACATTTCAATGAAAATATAATATAAAATGTATAAGTTAAAATATTGTATTTTTATAAATGAGTTAATCAATAAAATCATGTATATATACGACGAATTTTTTAGTAATGAACAATTATTTAACTAATTTAAAAACCAGAAATTAATAATTTACTTTATCACTTTAATATGCTAAAATAGTGAAGCGATATAAAATATAAAATTAATAATTCAAAATATATATTTTAATTAAAGGAGGTATAACTTTGATATTATTAAATCCAGTAGTTATTTCTGTAATAATAATGATTACTTTAAGTCTTTTAAATCTTAATATTATTTTATCAATATTGATTGCTGCAGTAGTATCTGGATTTGCTGCAGGATTACCACTTACTACTACAATGGAGACTCTTATAAATGGAATGGGAGGAAATGCAGAAACTGCATTAAGTTATGTATTATTAGGGTTACTAGCTGTTGCAGTAAGTAAAACAGGACTTTCTAGAATTTTGTGTAATAAGATATCTAAAGCGGTTAAAGAAAAGAAAATAATTTTTATTTTATTACTAGCTTTCTTTTCATGTTTTTCACAAAATCTTATTCCTGTGCATATAGCATTTATTCCAATAATAATTCCATCACTATTAGGACTTATGAATAAGCTTAAAATTGATAGAAGAGCAGTATCATGTGCTTTAACTTTTGGACTTGAATTTCCATATGTAACTATTCCAGTTGGATTTGGACTTGCGTTTCATAATCTTATAAGAGATGAAATGGTAGCTAATGGTTTAAATATAACTACAAATATGGTATGGAAAGGATTATGGATTCCAGGATTATTTATGGTATTAGGATTATTAGTTGCTGTATTTATAACTTATAGAAAACCCAGAGAATATAAAGAAGTAAAAGTTGATGAATTTAATGATTTTAATGAAGAATTAAAGATGAACAAAACTCACTATTTAGCTTTATTAGGAGCAGTTATTGCTTTTTTAGTTCAAGTTATAACTAAATCATTACCTTTAGGAGCACTATCAGGAATTATATTTATGATAATAACCGGAACAATAAAGTGGAATAAAATAGATGAGTTTATGAATGAAAGTATTATGATGATGGGATTAATTGCTTTTGTAATGTTAGTTGCCAGTGGTTATGGAAATGTGCTTAGAGAAACAGGAGCTGTTAATACCTTAGTTCAATCAATAACTATGAGTATTGGTGGAAGTAAAGTTGTAGGCGCACTATTAATGCTTTTATTAGGACTTTTAGTGACATTAGGTATAGGCACTTCTTTTGGAACTGTACCTATATTAGCTACAATTTATGTTCCATTAGCACAAAAATTAGGATTTAGCGTTATAGGAATAATAGCTTTGATTGGAGTTGCAGGGGCACTAGGAGATGCAGGTTCTCCAGCATCGGATAGTACACTTGGACCAACATCAGGTTTAAGTGTAGATAAGCAGCATAATCATATATGGGATACTTGTGTTCCGACTTTTCTTCATTATAATATAGCTTTAATTATAGGAGGAACTATAGCTGCATTAATTTTATAGCAAATAATTTATTACATAGATTATAATAAAACACATGACTTATTTATTAAGGAGTGTGTTTTTATTTATAAGTTTATTTTTAATAAGATATAAGTATAAATGTTATTTAAAAATATTAATTATAAATTTTTATTAGATTTTTAAAAATTTTAAAATGTATAGAAAACTGATAATTTAATGCTATTGAAGTAAAAGAAGAAATTATGAAAATTTACTTAGTTGTAAGATTACTTATACTTAAATAAGTAAATGAGCTTATATTGTGGTATAATACTAAAATTGAATACTAAAAAAATAATAATAAAGTTATCATTTTTATAAGTAAGCTTGGAGGTTAATATGAATTTAGCAATTGTAGGTATAAATTACAACAATACACCTATAGATATAAGGGAAAAAGCTTCATTTTCTACATCTCAAAAAATAAATTGTGGAAAATATTTAACTGAAAAGGGAATACATGAGGTGATTATATTATCAACTTGTAATAGAAGTGAAATATACATAGCCAGTGATGATATAAACAGTAAAATAGATATAATTATAGATTTTTATAAGGAGTTTTCAAATGTAGATAATATACATGATTATATTTTTGTAAAAAAAGATATAGATGCAATTTTTCATGTGTATAATGTATCTTCTGGACTTGATTCTATGATTTTATGTGAAGATCAAATTTTAGGACAAGTAAAAGATGCAATGGCCTTTTCAATGCAGCATAAGTTTAGTAAGAAAATATTAAATAAACTTTTTAGAGAGGCAATAACCTCAGCTAAAAAAATAAAAAGTGAGCTTAAAATTTCTGAAACTCCCATATCTATGGTTTATATTGCAATAAAATTATTAAAAGAAAATATGGGTAGTCTTCATGGGAAAAAAGCATGTATAATAGGCGCAGGAGAAGTAGGGCGATTAGCACTAAAACATTTAATAAATGAAAATTTACAAGAAATATTTGTAGCAAATAGGACTTATGATAATGTAATAGATTTGCTTAGGGAATTTCCAAAAATAAAACCTGTAAAATATGAAAGTAAATCTAAAATATTAGAAGAAGTAGATATAGTTATAACTGCTACAGCTGCACCTCATACAGTAATTAAATATAATGAGTTAAAACATATAAAAAATGAATTATATATAATGGATTTAGCTCTTCCAAGAGATGTAGAAAAAGGTGTTGGGGAATTAAAAAACATATATCTATATGATGTAGATAATTTTAAAAATATTTCAGATAACAATAAAATAAAAAGAGAAGAACTATCTAAAATAGCAAAAGATATAATTGAATCAAAAGTCAATGAATTCGTTAAATGGATGCAATCTTTAAAAGTAGAGTTTACTATAAAAGAATTAAACAATAGATGTAAAGATATTGGAGAGGAATATTTAGGATATATAAATAGAAAAATAAGTTTAAGCAAGAGAGATGAAGAAATATTACAAAAAATGTTGTTAGGAGCTTTAAAAAGAGTAATTAAAGAACCTATATTGAATCTTAAGGAATTAAAAAATGAAAAAGAAATGAGTAAATATATAGAGAGTATAAATAAGTTATTTAATTTTTAAAAGGGTGTGTAAATATGTACTATCCTTTAATGTTGGATATAAGAAATAAGAATATTATAGTTATAGGTGGAGGAGAAGTAGCATTTAGAAAAACAAAAAAGTTATTAGAATTTGAAGCAAATGTTATATTAATTTCACCTCAGTTAATAAGTGAGTTTAGTGATTTAAAAAAAGTATATTATGATAAACTTAATGTAATAATAGATTGTTATAATGAGAGTTATATTAAGAATGCCTATTTAGTAATAGCTGCAACATCAAATAAAAGTATAAATAAGAAAATAAGTCAATACTGCAAAGAAAAAAATATTCTTTGTAATATAGTTGATGATATAGATAGTTCAGATTTTATAGTTCCTTCATCTGTAAAACGTGGTAACCTTGTAATTTCAATTTCTACTATGGGAAAAAGCCCTATGCTTGCATGTAAAATAAAACAAGAAATAGAAAAAAGGTATTCAGATGAATATGAAGAATATATAGTTCTTTTAGGAGAAGCACGGAAAATTATTATAAAAAAATTTAAAGATAATGTTAAAAAAGAAGTTTTAAAAAAACTTATTAATATGAGTTTAGATGAAATTAAGATTTTTATACAGGAGAACAGATAATCATAGAATAAACAAAAAACTGGAGGGTTACTATGAGAATAGTAGTTGGTTCTAGAGGAAGTAAACTTGCACTTACCCAAACTAATTGGGTTATTGATAAAATAAAGCAGAATAATCCACAATTAAATTTTGAAATTAAAATAATATCCACAAAAGGGGATAGAATTCAGCACATGCCTTTGGATAAAATTGGAGGAAAGGGATTGTTTGTACAGGAAATTGAAGAACAATTAATAAGTGGACAAATAGATTTAGCTGTTCATAGTATGAAAGATATGTCTACAGATATTCCTGAAGAGCTAAAGTTTTCTTATGTACCAATAAGAGAAGATTATAGAGATGTTTTAATTTTAAATAAAAAATATAAATCTATTGATGAGCTACCTAAAGGAGCTAAAATAGGTACAGGTAGTAAGAGAAGAAAATATCAGCTTCTAGATTACAGAACTGATTTAAAAGTAGTACCTATAAGAGGAAATGTTGATACTAGAATAAAAAAAATAGAAACTGAAAATTTAGATGGAATAGTTTTAGCTAGTGCTGGTATAAAGAGATTGGGACTGGAAGATAAAATTGATTATAATATTTTTTATTTAGAAAAAGATATTATGTTACCTTCTCCTGCTCAGGGAATATTAGCATTAGAGATAAAAAGAGGAAGAAAAGATTTAGAGAATATTTTAAAATCAATAGAACATAAAGCCTCTACCATTCAAGCAGAAGCGGAAAGAGCCTTTTTAAAAGGTGTTAATGGGGGATGTCATGTTCCAATAGGAGCACTTTGTAATATAAATAAAAATACTATAGAAGTTACAGGGCTATTGGGAAAAGAAGATGGCTCAAAGATAATAAGAAAAACTTTAGTTGGAAGTATTGATGAGGCAGAGTATGTTGGTTATGAACTTGCCAAAATTATACTTAAGGAGATAAATTAATATGAATGGAAAAGTATTTTTAGTAGGAGCAGGGCCGGGAGATTACAAGCTTATAACTTTAAAAGGTATGGAGTGCATAAAGAAAGCAGATGTAATTGTTTATGATAGATTAGCAAGTACTAGACTTTTAAAGGAGGCTAAAGAAAATTGTGAATTTATTTATGTTGGAAAAAAGTCTAGTAATCATACTAAAACTCAAGATGAGATTAATGATATTATAGTACATAAAGCTAAAATGGGGAAAATAGTTACAAGATTAAAAGGTGGAGATCCTTATGTTTTTGGTAGAGGCGGAGAAGAAGGAGAATATTTAAGGAAAAAAGGTGTAAGATTTGAGGTTGTACCTGGAATAACGTCAGCTATAGGAGGACTTTGTTATGCAGGTATACCAATTACACATAGGGACTATGCATCTTCTTTTCATGTTATAACAGGTCATTTGAAAGAAGATGGTACAGAACTTAATTGGAAGTCAATAGCTTTATTAGAGGGAACTTTAGTATTTTTAATGGGAGTTTCTAATTTGAAAAATATATGTAATTCCTTAATTAAAGAAGGAAAAAATAAATCTACTAAAGCTGCTATAATAAATTGGGCAAGTACCACAAAACAAAAAGTAGTTGTTGGAAATTTACAAAATATATATGAAAAAGCCATGGCTGAAAAAATAAACTCACCAAGTCTTATTGTAATAGGCGAAGTTGTATCACTTAGAGATAAACTTAATTTCTTTGAAGATAAACCACTGTTTGGGAAAAACATAGTTGTAACTAGATCACGTGTTCAAAGTAGTAATCTTGTAGAAAAAATAATTGACCTTGGAGGAAATCCTATAGAAATTCCTACAATTAAAATAGAAGAAATAGTTAATAATGTAGAATTAGATAATGGAATAAAAAATATTAATGAATTTAACTATTTAATTTTTACTAGTAGAAATGCTGTTAAAATATTTTTCAAAAGATTATTTGGACTTAATTTTGATAGTAGAAATTTGAGAAATTTAAAAATTGTATGCATAGGCACAGGAACAGCAGATGAACTAAAAAAATACGGAATTATTCCAGATATTTTACCGAAAAAATTTATAGCTGAATCTATAATAGAATCACTAAAAGAAGTTGTAAAAAAAGATGATAGGGTTTTTATACCGAGATCAAGTGAAGCCAGAACATATTTAGTAGAAGAATTAAATAAACTATGTCATGTTACAGAAGTGAAAATTTATAATACTATAAAAGATTCAGCAAAGAAAGATGAAATAGTTAATTTATTAAACAATAGAAATATAGATTATATAACATTTACAAGTTCATCTACAGTAAAAAATTTCATTGAAGTAATAGGAAAAGAAAATGTAGAAAAGCTTAAAAATGAAAAACTAGTTTCAATAGGACCCATAACTTCAAAAACTATAGAAGATTTTGGACTTAAGGTTTATAATGAAGCAAAAGAATATACAATAGAAGGAATTATTAAAACTTTAATAAGAGAATAGTGCAGTTACTATGTTTATAGTTTTAGAATTTAGTTTTTGAAAGGAAGAGAATAGATGAATATTGTAAAAAGACCTAGACGTTTAAGGACTAATAGTGTAATAAGAGATTTTGTTAGAGAAACAACTTTAAATATGAATGATTTGATGTATCCTTTATTTGTAGTTGAAGGAGAAAATATAAAAAAAGAAATTTCATCATTAAAAGGACAATATCAATTTTCTATAGATAAATTAGAAGAAGAAATAAAAGAACTTGTATCATTAGGAATAAAGTCTGTAATATTATTTGGAATTCCTAATATAAAAGATGAAGTAGGGTGTGGTGCATATGATGACAATGGAATAATTCAAAAGGCAATTAGAGAAATAAAAAATAAATTTAAAGATATGTATATTGTAACTGATCTTTGTATGTGTGAATATACATCTCATGGACATTGTGGAATTTTAGACCAAGATGGATATGTAAATAATGATAAAACGCTAAAATATTTAGCTAAAATCGCAGTGAGTCAAGCAAAAGCAGGTGCAGATATGATAGCACCTTCAGATATGATGGATGGAAGAATAGCTGCAATAAGAGAAGCTTTAGATAAAGAAGGATTTTGTAATATACCTATAATGTCATATAGTGCAAAATATGCATCAGCTTTTTATGGACCATTTAGAGATGCGGCAGATTCAGCTCCATCTTTTGGTGATAGAAAATCATATCAAATGGATCCAGCTAATGTTAATGAAGGTATAAGAGAAACTCAGCTTGATATAGAAGAAGGAGCAGATATAGTAATGGTAAAGCCTGCACTTCCTTATCTAGATGTTCTAAGAAAAGTTAAAGATACATTTAATATGCCTATAGCTGCCTATAATGTCAGTGGAGAGTATGCGATGATAAGAAATGCTGTAGATGCAGGGCTTTTAGATGAAAGTGCCATTTTAGAATCATTAATTTCTATAAAAAGAGCAGGAGCAGATATAATAATAACTTATTTTGCCAAAGATGCAGCAAGAATGCTTAGGGGGTAATGAAAATGAAAGAACTAAATCATACTAAATCAAAAGATATATTTAATGAAGCTAAAAAATATATACCAGGAGGAGTTAATAGTCCTGTTAGAGCTTTTGGTTCGGTTGGATTAGATCCTATATTTATAGATAGAGCAAAAGGATCAAAAATATATGATGTAGATGGAAATGAATACATAGATTATATATGTTCTTGGGGACCACTTATATTAGGGCATAGTAATGAAGCGTTATTTGAAGGAATAGAAGAAACTTTAAGACGTGGAACAAGTTATGGAGTTCCAACTGAAATTGAAGTTAAAATGGCAAAGCTTATTACAGAAGCATATCCATCAGTTGATATGGTGAGAATGGTAAATTCAGGTACAGAGGCTACAATGAGTGCCTTAAGAGTTGCTAGAGGATATACTGGCAGAAATAAAATATTAAAGTTTGAAGGTTGCTATCATGGTCATTCTGATGCATTACTTGTAAAGTCAGGTTCAGGAACTATAACATTTGGAGTACCAACAAGTCCTGGAGTACCAGAAGGAACTGTTAAAGATACATTAGTTTGTAGATACAATGATATAGAAGCGGTAAAAAAGATATTCCAAGAACAAGGAAATGAAATAGCAGCGGTTATAGTTGAACCAGTATCAGGAAATATGGGAGTTGTTCCAGGAAAAAAAGAATTTTTACAGTTTTTAAGAGAAATAACTACTAAATATAAATCAGTTTTAATTTTTGATGAAGTTATAACAGGCTTTAGACTTGCATATGGCGGAGCTCAAGAAGTATATGATATACAGGCAGATATGACTTGTTTTGGAAAAATAATAGGAGCTGGTCTTCCTGTAGGTGCTTATGGTGGAAAGAGAGAGATAATGGAGTGTGTATCTCCAATAGGACCAGTATATCAAGCTGGAACTTTATCAGGAAACCCACTAGCTATGCAAATGGGGTATAAAAATTTAAATATTCTTAAAGAAAATAAAGATATATATGATAAATTAGAAGACAAAGCTATGAAATTAGAAAAAGGATTTAAGGATAATATAAAGAAATTAGGGATAAAGGCAACAGTAGTAAGGTTTAAGGCTATGTTATGTTTATTTTTCGCCGAAGGTTCTTTGGATAATTTTGAAGATGTAGCAGAGTGTAATACAGAAATGTACGCTAAGTATTTTGAGGAGATGTTAAAAAGAGGAGTACTTATAGCTCCATCTCAATTTGAAGCATTATTTTTATCAGACGCACATACGGATGAAGATGTTGAATACACAATAAAAGCAAATTATGAGGTTCTTAAAAAACTGAAACAATGGTAAACAAAGAAAAGTTATTAATGATTAATATATTAAAAGAACTTATTTATAAAAATAAAAAATAAAGCCTTGAAAAAGTAGGCTTTATTTTTTTATTATTTTCTCATGAAGAAACTAAATTTTTCTTTTGTAGGTGTTGTAGAAGAAATATTTCTTGTATGATAAGTATTTTTATATTCTGAAACTTGACTATCAGCAACATATGCAGAATCAGTTTTACCTTCCTTAACCCAACCCATAAAGAAGTAAGTGTGTGCAGGTGGACCACTAGACCCATGTGCTGTAGTAAAGCATATATCTCCTTTTTGGAGTTGTTTACAATTAGATATAATTTTCCAACCATCTTTTTGTAATGCCCTTACAAGACTAGCAGTATTAATTATAGAGTTATCTATCTTATAACCATTATCTCTTAAAACTTGAGCTATAAATATAGACGCAATTCCCTTTTCACTTTTATTATTTAGTTGTTTTGCTCTATAATATGAAACTGCTCTTTTTTCAGATAATTTTAAATAGTTGAATAATCTATTATTTAGTTCATTAACAGGAGCTACTTTTTTATCATCTTTTTTTACAAATTTGTTTGACTCACTTTTAGTAGTGTCTTTTTTTATAGAATCTTTTTTAGAAACTATTTGCTTTGTACCATCTTTAGATGAATGCACTGAAAATGAAATCATTTGAACCAAAGTAAAAATTAATATAACTACAATAGGGATTCCTATTGCTAAAAATGACATTATACTTCTCTTTTCATGTTTTTCAGCAAGATCATACATTTCTTTTACATATTTTTGTGTATTTTCGGTGCTTTCTAAGTTACTAAATTTATTATTAAATTTGTTTTTACCCATTAGTTATCATACTCCTATTTTAGTTTATGACTTTGTATATTTGTATTATAAGATTTATTTTAACAGATATTTTGTCATCAGTAAACTAGTCCAATTTTAATAAAATGAAAACTTTTGTATTTTTAATAATACATTAATAATTTATAATATATAAAAAATTGTAAATTAAATGAAAGTTATAAATGTATAATAACTATTATTTACCTCAAATAAATTACTTAATTTAAATTTATATTCAATTATGAAAAATTAACTTTTAAAATTATACGCAAATAATACCTATAAATTAGATACTCTTTTTTATGTTTCAAATTTATAGGTATTATTTTATTTAAAATAATTTTAAGACAATCTGTTTGAAATTATAATACAATTTCAACATTTAGTTCATCTAAAACATTTTGTATATTATTATAAATAGTGTTACTTTCAGTGGATCCAACTAGTAATCCTACAACTTTTTTATTTGATTTTAGTAAAGAAGCTCCTGAATCTCCGTCAGAAGACATTTTAGTTGTCATTATTTGATTTTTAAATATATATTTATTTAGCTTTTTACCATCATTAAATGGAATTTTACAAGTTACATTTATAGCAGTTACAATTCCAGAGGTTTCTTCACTAGTTCTTCCTACTTTAAATACAACATCTTTTAATGCAGCGGTATCTACACCAGTAGGTTTACCTAAAAATGCGATATCGGATAATGCTGCTTCACCAGAATTTAATTTTATAATAGCGGCATCTACAAAATTTGAAGTTTTTAAAAAAATTTCTTCTTGCTTTAAGGGGATGTATTTTGAAAGTTTTCCTATTTCTCCACCTTCCATTCCCATATCATAAAGACTTGGTTGTACTACATCTGTACCTAATGGTATCTTATTTAAAGCTGTTATTACATGAGCACTACTTAATAAATATTCTTGATTTTCTTTATCTTTTACTAAACATCCTATTGATCCTACATTTTTATAATATTCAGTTACATTGGGACCTATACTATATCCACATATTATAGGACGAACCTTTCTATTTAACAATTGAAATTTAAAATATCCAACTTCAGTTACATCTGTTAGAATTCCTTTATATTGAGAAGGGATTAAGTCTTGACATGATAGTTGATTTTGAGATAATTTAGTGGTTACAAATACCTTAATACATTTTTGACAAGTAGAAAAGCCATTTTTTACTTTATATCCAAGACCTACTCCTAGTATATTTGATTTATTAAGAAAAAAACCATACTCAGAATTAATAATATCATTAATTCTTGCATCTAAAATATGAACGTTATTCATTAAATATCACCTTAATATAATATATTTATGTTAATATATTATATTAAGGTGATATTTAATGTTATACTAATATATTAATTAATCTAATATAATTATGTAATTATTTATTTTAGTTTAATTTTAGTTTATTTTAAGGGGATAATCATATATACTTTCCCTGGAGTATCATTCTGCGAAAAAATGAGTATTTGAGAGATATAAGTAATATAAAGAATTTTATATGGAGAATTAGAGGAATATAAAAAAAATATATGATAAAATTCTGATAAGATATTCCTTGTCGTCACGGAGACGACGGAAACAAAGGAAACAACGAAAGAATTAAAATAATAATTTGAGAAAATTAAAAAAATTCAAAAAAGTTGTTGACAAAGAGAAATGAAATTGATATAATGAGTAAGCCGTCGAGATATGGCGAAAGAAAATGGTCTTTGAAAATTAAACAGAATTAAGGTAAGAAACCAGTCAATAAATTTGAGTAAGATTAAACTTTTAAATTGAGAGTTTGATCCTGGCTCAGGACGAACGCTGGCGGCGTGCCTAACACATGCAAGTCGAGCGATGAAGCTTCCTTCGGGGAGTGGATTAGCGGCGGACGGGTGAGTAACACGTGGGTAACCTGCCTCAAAGAGGGGGATAGCCTCCCGAAAGGGAGATTAATACCGCATAACATTATTTTATGGCATCATAGAATAATCAAAGGAGCAATCCGCTTTGAGATGGACCCGCGGCGCATTAGCTAGTTGGTGAGGTAAGGGCTCACCAAGGCGACGATGCGTAGCCGACCTGAGAGGGTGATCGGCCACATTGGAACTGAGACACGGTCCAGACTCCTACGGGAGGCAGCAGTGGGGAATATTGCGCAATGGGGGAAACCCTGACGCAGCAACGCCGCGTGAGTGATGAAGGTTTTCGGATCGTAAAACTCTGTCTTTAGGGACGATAATGACGGTACCTAAGGAGGAAGCCACGGCTAACTACGTGCCAGCAGCCGCGGTAATACGTAGGTGGCAAGCGTTGTCCGGATTTACTGGGCGTAAAGAGTATGTAGGTGGGTGCTTAAGTCAGATGTGAAATTCCCGGGCTTAACCTGGGCGCTGCATTTGAAACTGGGCATCTAGAGTGCAGGAGAGGAAAGTGGAATTCCTAGTGTAGCGGTGAAATGCGTAGAGATTAGGAAGAACATCAGTGGCGAAGGCGACTTTCTGGACTGTAACTGACACTGAGATACGAAAGCGTGGGTAGCAAACAGGATTAGATACCCTGGTAGTCCACGCCGTAAACGATGAATACTAGGTGTCGGGGGGTACCACCCTCGGTGCCGCAGCAAACGCATTAAGTATTCCGCCTGGGGAGTACGGTCGCAAGATTAAAACTCAAAGGAATTGACGGGGACCCGCACAAGCAGCGGAGCATGTGGTTTAATTCGAAGCAACGCGAAGAACCTTACCTAGACTTGACATCTCCTGAATTACTCTTAATCGAGGAAGTCCCTTTGGGGACAGGAAGACAGGTGGTGCATGGTTGTCGTCAGCTCGTGTCGTGAGATGTTGGGTTAAGTCCCGCAACGAGCGCAACCCTTATTGTTAGTTGCTACTATTAAGTTAAGCACTCTAACGAGACTGCCGCGGTTAACGTGGAGGAAGGTGGGGATGACGTCAAATCATCATGCCCCTTATGTCTAGGGCTACACACGTGCTACAATGGCTGGTACAACGAGCAGCAAACCCGCGAGGGGGAGCAAAACTTGAAAGCCAGTCCCAGTTCGGATTGTAGGCTGAAACTCGCCTACATGAAGTTGGAGTTGCTAGTAATCGCGAATCAGCATGTCGCGGTGAATACGTTCCCGGGTCTTGTACACACCGCCCGTCACACCATGAGAGCCGGTAACACCCGAAGCCCGTGAGGTAACCGTAAGGAGCCAGCGGTCGAAGGTGGGATTGGTGATTGGGGTGAAGTCGTAACAAGGTAGCCGTAGGAGAACCTGCGGCTGGATCACCTCCTTTCTAGGGAGAATGGAAGCAAAGCTTCCAGACTGGCACCTAATTCTGTTTAATTTTGAAAGACTATGTCTTTCTATTTGTTCTTTGAAAATTGCACAGTGATAAAGAAACGAAAAAACCTAGTTAACAAATATAATTTGTTAATAATAATAGTAATTGATGATAGATCAAGCTACAAAGGGCGCACGGTGAATGCCCTGGCACTAGGAGCCGATGAAGGACGTGATAAGCTGCGATAAGCTACATGTAGGCGCACATAGCCTGTGATATGTAGATTTCCGAATGGGGAAACCCATCTAGTTATGCTAGATACTGTATACTGAATACATAGGTATATGGAGGTACACCTGGGGAACTGAAACATCTAAGTACCCAGAGGAAGAGAAAGAAAATTCGATTCCCTAAGTAGCGGCGAGCGAAAGGGGAAGAGCCCAAACCAGGAACTTGTTCCTGGGGTTGCGGATAGATCATAACGCTTTGATTTCTTTAGTTGAAGAGAACTGGAAAGTTCCGTCGTAGAAGGTAATAACCCTGTAGGCGAAAAGGAAAGAAAAGTAGATCTACTCCAGAGTACCACGAGACACGTGAAACCTTGTGGGAAGCTGGGAGGACCATCTCCCAAGGCTAAATACTACCTAGTGACCGATAGTGAAGCAGTACCGTGAGGGAAAGGTGAAAAGAACCCCGGAAGGGGAGTGAAATAGAATCTGAAACCGTGTGCCTACAATCGGTCGGAGCACATTAAAGTGTGACGGCGTACTTTTTGTAGAACGGGCCAGCGAGTTACGATATATAGCAAGGTTAAGCACTTATGGTGTGGAGCCGAAGGGAAACCGAGTCTGAATAGGGCAACTAGTTGTATATTGTAGACCCGAAACCGGGTGACCTATCCATGGCCAGGATGAAGCGGAAGTAAAATTCCGTGGAGGTCCGAACCACGTTGGTGTTGAAAAACCATGGGATGAGCTGTGGATAGCGGAGAAATTCCAATCGAACTCGGAGATAGCTGGTTCTCCTCGAAATAGCTTTAGGGCTAGCGTCGGGTAATTGAGTAGTGGAGGTAGAGCACTGAATGGGCTAGGGGCTGACAACAGTTACTGAACCCTATCAAACTCCGAATGCCATATACTTGTACCCCGGCAGTCAGACTACGAATGATAAGATCCGTGGTCAAAAGGGAAACAGCCCAGACCATCAGCTAAGGTCCCAAAGTGTAAGTTAAGTGGGAAAGGATGTGGGATTTCTAAGACAACTAGGATGTTGGCTTAGAAGCAGCCACTCATTTAAAGAGTGCGTAATAGCTCACTAGTCGAGAGATCCTGCGCCGAAGATGTAACGGGGCTCAAACTTACCACCGAAGCTATGGATGTGTACTTTGTACACGTGGTAGAGGAGCTTTCTGTACAGGTTGAAGTCATACCGTAAGGAGTGGTGGACAGTACAGAAGTGAGAATGCTGGCATAAGTAGCGAAAAACAAGTGAGAATCTTGTTGACCGAATATCTAAGGTTTCCTGGGGAAGGCTCGTCCTCCCAGGGTTAGTCGGGACCTAAGCCGAGGCCGAAAGGCGTAGGTGATGGACAACTGGTTGATATTCCAGTACCACCATAATGCGTTTGACAAATGGGATGACGCAGGAGGATAGGATGTGCGCACTATTGGATGTGCGTCTAAGCACTTAGGGTGTTAAGTAGGCAAATCCGCTTAACATTAAGCCTGAGGTGTGATGGGGAGCCTATTTTGGCGAAGTATCTGATTCCACGCTGCCAAGAAAAGTCTCTATGGAGCAAAATGGTGCCCGTACCGCAAACCGACACAGGTAGATGAGGAGAGAATCCTAAGGTCGTCGGAAGAATTATTGCTAAGGAACTCGGCAAATTGACCCCGTAACTTAGGGAGAAGGGGTGCCTACGAGAGTAGGCCGCAGTGAATAGGCTCAAGCAACTGTTTATCAAAAACACAGGTCTCTGCTAAAGCGTAAGCTGATGTATAGGGGCTGACGCCTGCCCGGTGCTGGAAGGTTAAGGGGAATAGTTAGCGCAAGCGAAGCTATGAACTTAAGCCCCAGTAAACGGCGGCCGTAACTATAACGGTCCTAAGGTAGCGAAATTCCTTGTCGGGTAAGTTCCGACCCGCACGAATGGCGTAATGATTTGAGCACTGTCTCGGCAATAAATCCGGTGAAATTGTAGTGCAAGTGAAGATGCTTGCTACCCGCGGTTGGACGGAAAGACCCCGTAGAGCTTTACTGTAGCTTAGCATTGAATTTCGGTATTGTCTGTACAGGATAGGTGGGAGACTTAGAAGCGAGGGCGTCAGCTTTCGTGGAGTCGTCCTTGGGATACCACCCTGACAGTACTGGAATTCTAACTGGAGGCCATGAATCTGGTCACAGGACATTGCTAGGTGGGCAGTTTGACTGGGGCGGTCGCCTCCTAAAAGGTAACGGAGGCGCCCAAAGGTTCCCTCAGCGCGGTCGGAAATCGCGCGTAGAGTGCAAAGGCAGAAGGGAGCCTGACTGCGACACATACAGGTGGAGCAGGGACGAAAGTCGGGCTTAGTGATCCGGTGGTTCTGTATGGAAGGGCCATCGCTCAACGGATAAAAGCTACCTCGGGGATAACAGGCTGATCTCCCCCAAGAGTCCACATCGACGGGGAGGTTTGGCACCTCGATGTCGGCTCGTCGCATCCTGGGGCTGTAGTCGGTCCCAAGGGTTGGGCTGTTCGCCCATTAAAGCGGCACGCGAGCTGGGTTCAGAACGTCGTGAGACAGTTCGGTCCCTATCCGCCGTGGGCGTAGGAAATTTGAGAGGAGCTGTCCTTAGTACGAGAGGACCGGGATGGACCAACCTCTGGTGCACCAGTTGTTCCGCCAGGAGCACAGCTGGGTAGCTATGTTGGGAAGGGATAAACGCTGAAAGCATCTAAGCGTGAAGCCCACCTCAAGATTAGATTTCCCATAGCGTAAGCTAGTAAGACCCCTGAAAGACTATCAGGTTGATAGGTTGGAGGTGTAAGTACAGTAATGTATTCAGCTGACCAATACTAATAGGTCGAGGGCTTGATCAAATATTTATTATCACTGTGCAATTTTGAAAGAACAAATCTGGTGATTATGGCTTGAAGGTAACACCCGTTCCCATACCGAACACGATGGTTAAGCTTCAAAGCGCCGATGGTACTGCACTGGAGACGGTGTGGAAGAGTAGGTCGTCGCCAGGTAAGTTAAGGCACTAAGCACTTTGCTTAGTGCCTTTTTATTTTCATTATTTTTATTAATTAGAAGATATATTTAGTAAAAAAATCATATATATCTTGTTTTTAGCAATAATATATTATATAATACTTATTAAGTAATAGTTATTATTTAATATAAGGGGGATTTTATGAATGAAATTCTAGATTTTAATGCTTTAATAGATGCTTTAAGTGAATGTTGCTTAGGAGAAAATGTTTGTAAATGTTGTAAAAATCAGAAATGTTTAATTGGTTATTGTAGAAAAAGTATAGTAACATCTTTAAAGAAGGATATTACTATTATAGATGGAGCTATAAAAGATATTCCTTTATGTGATACTAAAGTATTTGATGAAAATTCTATAATAGATTTCATAGGTATTATACTATGCCAATGTAGAAATTGTAATACATATCATAATGAGAATTGTATAGTAAATATATTTAGGAGTACATGTGAAGTTATATTACTAGGAAATCCTCACGAATATGAAGGTAGTGTTTTAATATATATAAAATCTATAAGAGAAATAAATGATGAAATAGGATGTAAAATTTATAATTCATATCTAAGACATAAAATATAATTCTTATTTATATAAATATTCTAAAGCATAAAATTTATCTTAAATTAATATATAATTATAGGAGGTGAATTTTATGAAAATAGAATTTTTTTATAAATGCAAAGATGGTAGAGTTATAGGGAAAGAAAGCGAATGTGAAAATAAATATGAAGAAAAAATTGAAGAAATAAAAAAATATACTAAAAATATAGAAGATAATAGCTATAAAAAAGAATCTGTATTAGAGATAGATGATGAATAAAAAATAGCTAATCGCTTTAATTTAATTGGCGATTAGCTATTAAACTTTATAAATATAATAACTAAATATTTATTAGAAATAATATAAATGCCACTAACTCCGGTTCTTAAAACGGATTTGGCATTTTTTTATTTATGTAACCATTGAATTAATAAAGAATATTATAAAATGAACTAATATGTTTAGGAGTTTAATATGAAAATTGATTCTGTATTTGAGGGTGGAGGAGTTAAGGGTATAGGACTTGTAGGGGCAGCTTGTTGTTTAGAAGATAAGGGATGTCATATTGAAAATTTTGCAGGAACATCGGCAGGATCTATGATTGCATCGTTATTAGCAGTAGGATATAACAGTAAAGAGTTAAAGGATATTGTAGTAAATATTGATTATAATAAATTTTTAGATAAGACATTTTTATATGATTTTAAGCCTACTTCTCTAATCAGTAAAGGTGTATCATTAATAAAAGATAAGGGAATATATTCAGGAGATGCTATAGAAGAATTTATGAGAAATTTGTTTGTTAAAAAAGGAAAAACTAAATTTAAGGATATAAGCGAAAATGGAAAAAGTCATCTAAAAATAATTGCATCAGATATTACTAAAGGAGACATGCTTATTTTACCAGATGATCTTAAAAAATATGAAATAGATCCTATGGAATTTGATATTGCAAGAGCTGTTAGAATGAGTATAAGTATACCATTGTATTTCAAACCAGTAGTATTAAAATACAAGGATAAAACTAGCCTTATAGTTGATGGTGGAATTTTAAGTAATTATCCTATATGGATATTTGATGTAGAGGAAATTCCTAAATGGCCAACTATAGGTATGAAATTAATTTCTAATAGCAGCAGTTATAATGCAAAGGGAAATAATAAGTTTATACCTTTTTTATTAGATGTTAATAGAGCTATGTTAAATAAAAATGAAGAAGTTTATGTAAGAAATAAAGATTGGGTAAGAACTATACCTATACCAACATTAGGAGTTAACACTACTGATTTTGATATAAGTAAGGAAATGAGTTTAAAACTATTTGATTCTGGATATAAAAGTGCAGAAAAGTTTTTAAGTAAATGGAATTTTAATGAATATAAAAAGAGATATAGAAATGGAAAGTGATTGCCAGGTGTAGATGCAATCACTTTTATTTTATAAAATATGTAAATGGGGGTTTACAAATCTAAAAAATAATACTATACTATACGTGTACTATATAGACTAATACACTTAGTACACATAGTACACCCGTAAAGTTTATATAAAGAATATATAGTTCCTAGGGTTGGAGGTGAAAAATTTGATACAGATAGACAGTAGAAATAGTCGACCTATATATGAACAAATAATAGATTCAATAAAAGAAAGTATTTTAAAAGGAATTTTAAGACCAGGGGATAAGTTACCGTCAGTTAGAGAAATGTCATCAATGATTACAGCAAATCCTAATACTGTAAGTAAAGCTTATATGGAACTGGAACGGCAGGGTGTTACTGAAACGTTAAGAGGAAAGGGTACATATGTATCATCCAATTATAAGGTGAAGATGGGGGAAGAAAGTATGGATAAGTTAAAAGAAGATATAAAAAAGATTATAGTAGAGGCTCATTATTTGGGAATTAAAAAGGAAGATATGATGAAGATTGTATGTGATCTTTACGAAGAGGTGAAAAAGAAATGATAGAGATTAGTAATTTATCCAAAACATTAGGAGATAAAAATATTTTAAAAGATATAAGTTTTAATGTTAAAAAGGGGAGCATTTTTGGACTTATAGGACCTAATGGAGCAGGAAAAACTACTCTAATAAAACACTTAGTGGGAATTTACAATAAGGATAAAGGTTCTATAAAAATTAAGGGAGAAAATGTTTATGAGAACCCCACAACGAAAAAAATAGTTGGATATGTTACAGATGAAAATAATCTTATTAATAACTTTAATCTAAAAACTATATCTAAATTTTATAAACTAGCTTATGAAAATTTTGATATTAATAAATTTTATGAACTTAATAAAATTTTTCAGTTACCAGAAAAAAAATCTATAAAAAAATTCTCAAAGGGTATGAAGATGAGAGTTTCAATAATGCTTAATTTAAGTATTAATCCAGAAGTTTTGATTTTAGATGAACCAACAAATGGCCTTGATCCAATAGTAAAAAAGAAATTTTTTAATATTTTATTAGAAGATGTGGCGGAAAGAGGAACAACAGTTATTATATCTTCTCATAATTTAACGGAACTTGAAAGAATATGTGATAGTATAGCAATAATAAATGGTGGAGAAATTAAGTATTTAAATTCTGTAGAGGATATGAAAGAAACTATAAGAAAGATACAAGTAGTATTTGAAGAAGAAGCTCCAAAGGATTTAAGTCAGTGGAATGATGTAATGAATGTAGAAAAAATAGGACGAGTATATAATATAGTTACAAATAACTATGGAAAAGAATTTTTAGATAAACTAAATAGTTGTGGAATTATGTTTCAAGAAGAAATAGATTTAAGTCTTGAGGATATGTTTATATATTCTGTTGGAGGTGATGTGAATTATGAGGAATTATTTTAATAAGGCACTCATTTATAAAGAATGGAGAAATATTAGAGCATTGGCATTATTATTTTTATTAGAAGTTATAGGGACAATAATATTGCCTTTTATAGATAAAATAAGAGAAATCAGATTTAATACGACAATAAATGAAAATATCTATATTATAAGATCATATTTTTATCATCATGAGGATCTTCAATTACCTTTAATAGCTACTGCAATACTTATTGGAACTATTATTGTTGGAGCAGAACTAATGGGCAGAAAATATGATGATTTAAATTCTATGCCATTTAAGAGAGAAGAGATTATATTGTCTAAGTGGATAGTATCAGTTTTAGTTATAGTTGTTCCATTAGTTATAGGTTTTGCTTTAGTTCACTTGTTATATTATATGAATGAAGATATTATCGGAAAAGCTGTTACTAATAAAATGATTTTAAGCTTTAGCACTATAAATATATTAGTTCCTGTATTCGTTCTTACATTTATAATGCTTATACAGACTTTAAGTGGAAAGCATTTAATTGGTGGTGTAGTTGGAGGTATATTTTTAGTATTTCCTGTAGGTTTTGGTGCACTGTTTTTCATGGCTACGGATGTTTTTCGAAAGAATCCTAATTTTATAAATTTTGTTCATCAGTATTTTAGTGGAATATCTAATAAGTTATATGATTTTGCAAGAATTATAACTCCAGCATTATATGGTTTTAATTTAAGATTCGAAAAACCAAAGAAATATTATGAGTATAACTTTGATATCTTTTTTTCACTAAAATTAAGAATAATATTTTTAATAGTATTTACTATATTAGCATTTATTTTAATGGTATATGCATTTAAAAAAGTTCCTATGGAGAGGTGCGGATATATTGTAATTTTTAAGCCTTTAGAAATTATATTTAAAATCGGAGTATCAGTATGTTTTGGATTGTTAGGAGCATCAATAGTATCTCCTATGATAGATTCCCATTATAACTTATGGAGATTAGAAAATTTAAATTATGAAAATTTTATACATGATGTTAATAAAGCGTGTACGCTTACAGTACTTATAGGATTATTATGCGGATGTATTGTTTATGTAATAACAAATAAAATTATTGAGGCAAATAAAAGATAAGAAGGAGGTTACATAATGAATATTCTTGAAGTAAAAGATGTAAAAAAGCGTCTTGGGAAAAGAGATATTATAAAGGGTATAAGTTTTGAAGTTAAAGAAGGGGAAATTTTTGGATTTTTAGGACCAAATGGTGCTGGTAAAACAACTACTATAAGGATGCTTGTTGGACTTATTGCTCCTAATTCAGGAAATATAATTATAAATGGACATGATATATCAAAGGAAAGGGAAGAAGCTCTACGAGCAACAGGAGCTGTTGTTGAAAATCCTGAACTTTACACATATTTATCAGGAAGAGAAAATTTAATGCAAATTGCAAGAGTAAGAAAAATTCATAAAAAATATGTAGAAAAAATTATTGACCTTGTAGGCTTAAAAGAGAGAATAGATGATAAAGTTAAAAAATATTCCCTTGGAATGAAGCAAAGGCTGGGGCTTGCAGCATCATTAATTACAAAGCCAAAGCTTTTAATATTAGATGAACCTACAAATGGACTTGATCCAACAGGAATTATTGAATTTAGAAAAATAGTGAAAAAAGTTGCAAAAGAAACTAATGCAGCAGTATTTATATCTTCTCATATACTAAGTGAGATTCAAGTAATGTGTGATAAGGTTGCATTTATAAACAACGGAATAATTCAATCTGTTGAAAATATACATGGGGATGTTATAAATAATGAGTTTGAAAATATAGTTCTATGCGTTAGAGATAATGAGAAGTGTAAAAAGGTATTAGAGAGTCTCGAATTTATAAACAATTTAATAATTAAAGATAAAGTATTTAAAGTTCATATAAAACGAGGATTTATTCCAAAGCTTGTTTTTGAACTTGTAAAAGAAGGCATTGAAATAGAAGAAGTATATAAGAGTCATGCAGAACTTGAAGATAGGTATATAGAACTTGTAGAAGGGGGAGTAAAATAGTATGTTATTTACACTTATTAAAAATGAAATTATAAAGCTTATGAATAGGAAAAAGACATTAGTTGTTATAATTGCTTTTATTTTATTAGTTGGATTTATAGGTTTTGTAACATATAAAGAAGCAACTAATATGCAAAAAGCACAAAAACCTGAAAATAGAATAAAGGTTCAACAAGAAAATATTAAGTATACTGAACAAGATAAGAAAAATGCTAGTAATGAACTTAAAAATTGTAAGAATGAAGTAAGAAAAAAAGAATTAATTAATGAATTAAAAGATTATGATAATGAAATAAAAGAATATAACAATAGGATACAAGAAATAAAAGAAGAAGTTAAAAAAGGAAAACCAAATTGGAGAGTTACACTACAAAATAGAATAAAAGAATCAGAATCAATGTTAAAAGATACTAGTAGAAATGAAAGTGAAAAAAATTATATAAATAAGGATTTACAAAAATATAAATATTTATTACAAAACAATATAGAACCCCAAGAAGAAAACTATGATATAAGAGCTACAGATTTTATACAAGGATTATTTAAGCTATTAGGAATGATTTTCTTACTATTTGGTATCATAATATTTGCATCAGATATGGTTTCAGGGGAATATACTCCTCCTACAATGAAATTCTTATTAACAGAGCCGGTATCAAGAGGAAAGATATTGTTTGCCAAATTTATATCTGTATTAATTTCATCAATTGTACTTATTGTTGGAATAGAGATTATAGCATTTGTAGTATTTGGACTTATATTTAAGTTTGGAGATATGAGTTATCCAGTACAAGTAGGAACAAAATATGTTAAGGATTTATTACTAAGTCAACAAAATGGTAGAACTGTATTTAAAATTGTAGCAGGGAGCACTTATATAATTCCTATGTGGAAGTATATTGTAAATATGTTCTTATTTCAAACAGCATTTATTGTAGCAGCGGTATCATTTACTTTCCTATTATCAACAATTATGAAAAGTAGTATGATTTCTATGGCTTTAAGTATTGTATTAGCAATAGTATTTAACATATTTACACTTATGGGATTTTTAAGGAGGTATGCCCATTATTTATTTAGTACTTTTGGGGATCCAAGTGATATATTAACAGGAGAAATAATAAATAGGTATAGTAATATGAACATGACTCCAGGAATAGTTATAGGTGTATTAGTTACATGGACAATTATTTGTTATATTATTTCACATATTGTATTTACTAAAAAGGATATATTAATATAAGATAGGGTTATAATTAAGTTATAAATAAAAAGGAGAATCCTATGATTGATATTAATAAAATTCTTTTAAAAAAGCATATATTCTTTGATGGAGCTATGGGAACCATGCTTCAAAATAGAGGGATTTCACTAGGTGAAATCCCTCCTGAAATATACAATATTTTAAATCCTAAGGTCATTAAGGATATACATAAAAAATATATAGATGCTGGAGTAGATATAATAACTACAAATACTTTTGGAGCAAATGAATTAAAGTTAAAGGATAGTGG
Source organism: Clostridium novyi (assembly GCF_003614235.1). The sequence continues at coordinate 1,341,380 of NZ_CP029458.1, forward strand.
GTATTCTGTTGAGGAGGTTATAGAAGCAGGAGTTAAACTTGCAAAAGAAGTCAGTAATGGTAATATAGTTGCTTTGGATATTGGGCCTACAGGTGAGATGTTAGAACCAATAGGAAGTTTAAAGTTTAATCGTGCTTATGAAATTTTTAAAAGACAGGTTATTGCTGGGGTTAATGCAGGTTGCGATATTATATTAATAGAAACTATATCAGACTTATATGAAGCTAAGGCTGCAATACTTGCTGCAAAGGAAAATTCAGAACTGCCAGTATTTTGTACTATGACTTTTGGAGAAGATGGTAGAACATTTACAGGTACAGATCCCTTAACAATGGTTTCTGTTTTAGAGAGTTTATCTGTAGATGCATTAGGAGTAAATTGTTCACTTGGACCCAAAGAAATATTAGGTGTAGTAGAAGAAATAATAAAGTATTCATCTATTCCAATAATAGTTCAACCTAATGCTGGTTTACCTAGAGTTGAAAATAATAAAACAATATTTGATATAACTCCAAAGGAGTTTGCTTTTTATGAGAAAGTAATGGCAAATAAAGGAGTTTCTATTCTGGGTGGTTGTTGTGGAACTACTGATGAATATATAAAAGAGGTAGTTAAAAATTTAAAATACAATGTTCCTTTAAAAATTATTAAAAAAAATATAACTATGGTTTCATCTTCTTCCAAAACTATAATTTTAGGAGAGGGGATTAAAGTTGTAGGAGAGAGGATAAATCCAACTGGAAAAAAAGAGTTTAAAGAAGCTCTTAAAAATAATGATATTAATTACATATTAAAAGAGGCCATAAGTCAAAAAAAGTCAGGAGCACATATATTAGATATAAACTTAGGACTTCCTGAAATAAATGAAAAAGATATTATGATAAGAACTATTAAAGAATTACAAGGTACAATTAATGTACCAATTCAAATAGATAGTTCTGATACTAAGGTTATTGAAGCTGCTGTGAGAATTTGTAATGGAAAACCTATTATAAATTCTGTTAATGGAAAAGAAGAAAGTATGAAAAGTATTTTTCCAATTGTAAAAAAGTATGGAACATGTGTAATTGCCCTTACTCTTGATGAAAATGGAATTCCAAACACTATTGAAGATAGGGTTAAAATTGCTGAAAAAATTATAAATACTGCAAAAACATATGGCATAGATAAAAAAGATATAATAGTTGATTGTTTAGCGTTAACAGCATCAGCACAGCAAAAAGAAGTTATGGGAACTTTAGATGCACTTGAAATTATAAAAAAACAATTTAAAGTTAAAACGTTACTTGGAATTAGTAATATATCTTTTGGACTTCCTAAAAGAGAATTAATAAACAGAACTTTTTTAACAATGGCATTAACTAAGGGACTTGATGTACCAATATTAAATCCAAAGGATAGAGAAGCTATGGAAACTATAAAAAGTTTCGAAGTTCTAGCAAATATAGATAAAAATTGTGAAAATTATATAAAAGAAATTGATGATTTTAAAAAGGAAAAAATAGATACTAGAGAAAAAATGGATTTAAAGCACTTAGTTATAAGTGGATTAACAGAAGATGTATTAAAAATGACTAAAACACTTTTGGATAAAAAAAATGGTATAGAAATTATGGATGAATATTTAATACCTGCCTTAGATGAAATCGGTAAAGAATATGAAGAAGGAACTATATTTCTTCCACAACTTATTAAATGTGGAGAAACAGTAAAAGAAGCTTTTAATATTATAAAAAAACATATGGATAAAAAAAATAATGATACAGTAATTAGAGGAAAAATAGTTTTAGCTACAGTAAAAGATGATATACATGACATAGGAAAAAACATAGTAAAGTTATTACTTGAAAACTATGGATTTGAAGTTATAGATTTAGGAAAGAATGTTTCAGTAGAAAGAATTTTAGAAGTAGTGAAAAAACATAACATAAAATTAGTTGGACTAAGTGCATTAATGACAACGACAGTAAAAAGTATGGAAGAAACCATTTTAAAGCTTAAAGAAACTATTCCATTATGCAAAGTTTTTGTAGGTGGAGCTGTATTGAATAAAGAATATGCTAAGCAAATAGGAGCAGATTATTATGCAAAAGATGCAAGAGAGTCTGTTTTTATAGCTAATGAAGTATTTAAATAATATTATATACAAAATATTTAATAGACAAAAGGTAGATGTTTCATAACATCTACCTTAATCTATATAATCAGAAGTTAGATTTACTTAGCTATTGATTTATTAATGAACATTTTTATAAATATTTATTAATAAGATTATCAATAGCAATTAAAAATTTCCATTGGAAACACCCCCAAGTAATTTAAAGCATAATTACTATTAAATACTTTTATAAAGTTTTAGTGTTTCGGTAAAGTCTTTGGTCCTTCCATGTTAGAAACACCTCCAAGTAGTTTACAAGTTAATTTACTACAGGGTATTCTATAAATTTTCTAATTTATTGGTAACACCTTAGAATTTCCCATCGGAAACACCTCCGAGTAATTTACAAGTGAACTTACAATAAGGTATTCTTTAAACTTTTTAAGTTGTTGGTAATGCCTCAGAATTTCCCATTAGAAACACCTCCAAGTAATATACAAAACACTTGGTAAATTTCAATAATTTTTAATGTGTAAGTAAAACTTTAAACCTTCTGACACTATATATAATCCCCATATTAAGACTTTATATTCAGGTTATTTCTGGTATAATATTTTTATAATAAATAACTATACTATTTAGATGAGGTGATATATATGAAAGATGAGTTAGTTTATGATGGATGGTTAAAAGTATATAATAGAGAAATAGAAGAAAATAAATATGATATATTAAAAAATTATGATGCTGTATCAGCTATAGTCTTAAATGAATTTGATGAAATTTTATTAGTGAAACAATTTAGACCTGCAATTATGCAAGAAACATTAGAGGTACCAGCAGGATGCGTAGATATTGATGGAGAAAAAAAAGAAACTTGTTTAATTAGAGAATTAAAAGAAGAAACAAATTTAAATATAGAAGAATCACAAATAAATAAGGTTATAGAATATAAGCCTATAATGGGATTTAGTAATAGCACTATGACTATATTTGAAGTTAGAATAAAGAAGGATTTAATAAAAACTAATAAAATATGTAATGATGATGTTACAGAGATTATATGGATGAATCTTAATGAATTTGAAGATAATATTCATAATGGTACAATTTTTGATGGAAAAACTGTTATGTCATATTTTTATTTAAAATCTAGTTTAAAAAACTTTAAATAATTAGAAAAATTTAAGCTTAAGAATATTGTATTTCTTAAGCTTAAATTTTAATATGAATAATTCTAAAAATACTTAATATAATTAATAAGTAAAAAAACTTAAATTAAATATTAAAACCAAAGAGCTATTTCTTTTTTGGCATTATCTGGACTATCGGAAGAATGAACAGAATTTTCAGTCTTTGAAATACCAAAAGAACCTCTGATAGTGTTTTTATCGGCTTTTGAAGGATCAGTATTACCATTTATTTTTCTAACACTAGCAATAGCATCTTCACCCTCAACAACCATTGCACATAAAGGACTACGAGTTATAAAAGTTATAAGTTCATCGTAATAAGGTTTCCCTTTATGTTCTGCATAGTGTTTCTCAGCAATTTCTTTAGAAGCGGTTAACATTTTTAATGCGGTTATCTTGAGATTTTCTTTTTCATAAAAACAAATTATTTCCCCTATTAAATTTCTTTCAACAGCATCAGGTTTTATTAAAACAAGACTTTTTTCCACATATACCCCCACCTTTTCAGAATATTTAAAATATATCCAATATTATTATATAACACTTTAGTAAAAAAATACAGTAAAAACAAAAAATATACATAAAAATAATATAATGTGAAATAAACGATTTAATAAAAGAATTATCTTATGAAGAAATTATATATGTGAATATTGAGAAAAATAAATTATATAAATTTAAGATGAGATATAATTTTAGAGAAATATACAAAAATTATACGTAATAGGGAAATTGTACAAAGAATTTATATTAAAAAAGCCTTTACGTTAGTCAAGGCTTTTTTACTTAATCTATTCGCTTTTTAATTAAAATGATAATTTATCTATATATTGTTTTAATGTGTTAGCAGAATTGATTAGTTTAGTGGATTCTGTTTCATTTAGAGATACTTCTAGTGCTTTTTTAACACCAGTAGAACCTACTATTGAAGGAATTCCAAGATAAATGTCATTAAGACCATATTGTCCTTCAAGAAGACTTGAAACGGTTAATATAGAGTTTTCATCTCTTAAAATTGCATCAACGATACGTTTAACTGCAAGACCTATTGCATAATAAGTTGCACCTTTTTTTTCTATAACTTCATAGGCTGCATTTTTTACGCTATTTTCAATATCATATTTTTCTAAACCAGCGCATTGATGACAGAAATTATTACAATAGTCTTGTATATCCATACCAGCAACAGTTGTTATACTCCAAGTAGCAATTTCAGAGTCACCATGTTCACCCATAATGTATGTGTGAATATTTCTAGCATCTATATCGAAGTGCTCACTTAATAAGTATCTAAATCTTGAAGTATCAAGTACTGTACCAGATCCGATTACTCTTTCTTTTGGGAATCCTGATAATTTGTAAGTTATATAAGTTAATATATCTACAGGATTTGAAACAACTAAAAGTATTGAATTAGGGCTATATTTTGTTATTTCAGGAATTATTGATTTAAAAATATTAAAATTTTTATTAATTAAATCAAGTCTAGTTTCACCTGGTTTTTGAGCTGCACCAGCAGTAATTATTACAATATCTGAATTTTTTGTATCGCTATAATCACCGGCATATATATTTACAGGACTTACAAAAGAAGCACCGTGAGCTAGGTCCATAGCTTCTCCAGTAGCTCTATCCTTATTTATATCTACTATTACTAGTTCAGACACTAGTGATGACATCATTAGTGCATAAGCTGTAGTTGATCCAACAAATCCAGCGCCAATTATCGATATTTTAGTTTTTTTTGGATTCATAAGTAATACCTCCATTTTTTCTTCAGTATAAGAATGTTAAAAATTTATTTTTAGGATACTAGTATACCATATATTCTTTTCAAAATGGAATAATAATATTTATTAAAAAATTGTTAATATTTATTTACAGTATAAAATAACAATATTGTAAATTGAATATAATGTTGTATTATGAAAACAAATTGAAAATTTAACATAAACTAATAAATGAATTATTTTAAATTTAAAATTCAAAAACTTGATAAAAATATTTAAACACAATAATAGGAAAAATATAATTTAAGGTCTTAATAATAAACAATTATACTTAAAAAACAAAAAAATAAATTTTAAAAATAAAAATAAAAATGAATTTATTTTTATAAAAAAATTCAAAAACCAAATTTAGTAGTAATATATATAAATAGTAAAACCAAAGTTTTATAACCATATTTTACTTAAATATACAATATGATTAATAAAAATTAAAGGGGGTACATATAGAGCATATGATAAACTAATAACAATAAAATTTATATTATATTGTAGAATTACACTGAAATTAGTGAAGATATTAACATACATACACATTTAAAAATAAAATGTTCATCTTAATAATTATAAAATATAACCTAAATAGGAGAAATAAATAATATAAAAACTAGATTAATTTAATATAAATTTACAAAAAAACAATAAGATAAAGGTTATGCTATATAAAATTTTGCATAACCTTTTTAAAATAATGATTATTTATTTAAGAAGTTTAAAACCTCATCTACCTTGCTTGCCAAACCTGCAATTATTAGCCTGTCACCTTTTAAAATTTCAGTTTCTGCAACAGGAAGAATTTCAATGCCATCTCGTACTATTAAAAAGACTCTAAATCTATGAGGAAATGATATTTCTTTAAGAGATTTTCCTAAGATTTCTTCGTTCATAGGAACAACTTCCATAATAGATATATGATTTATAGGTTCTATTTCCATTTCTGATATGTTATCTCTTTTAAATATTTTATCAAATATAATAGGAAATAATATACACGAAATAACTGTAGTAAGTATAAATGTTGAGTAATCTGAAGAAGTTATTATACCTAAGTTATATGCCATTTGAGATCCTACTATAAACAAACTAAGTTGAGATGAAAGTATAACTCCTCCAGATATAGCTTTGTTCATACCAAAAGTAAATGACATAATTAAAAATGGTACTATTTTAATTATAAAAATTATTATTAAAAACAAAGGTATTTTTAATAATGATTTTGGATCAGTAAATACCGATGATATATTAAGGTTAACTCCAACCATAATAAAATATATTGGAATTAAAAATCCGTAACCGAGTATATCAAGTTCATGCATTAAGTCTTCTCGACCTTTATCTAATATTAGAGTAAATATAAATCCTGCTAAAAATGAACCCAGTATTATTTCTGCTCCAATTTTATCAGAAAGAGTTACAAGTAAAAGAATTAAAGCAAATGCAGCACGAACACCTATATGTAAATTTCTAAAAGAAGCAGTAGATAAATCTAATATATGGGAAAATCTTTGAACTACTTTAAAAATTATAAAGGCTGCTAAAAATAATAGTACAAATAAAAAGTTTTTATAGGTTAAACCATAACTTATAGTAGAAGAAATAATAGGTAGTGCTATTAGACATATAAATTCACATATTAATGTGTATATAAGTAAAGTTTGACCATATTCAGAATTTAATAGATTTTTTTCTTTTAAAAATGGAACAATAAGACCTGGTGCTGAAGCAGAAAATAAAAATGTTAAAAATATTACGTTGTTTATAATACTAAAGTGAAATAAACAAAGTGATAAAATCCATGATGTAATAAGTGATATAACAAACATGGCTAAAGACATAAAAAGTCTTTTGAAGAGTTGTTTTTTATCGCTACCAGCTTTTAATTTATCAAAATCTATTTCAAGACCGCTTAAAAATAAAAGATATGCAAGACCTAGATTAGATAAAAATCCTATCCAGATATCTTCATTAACTAAGTTAAAAAAACTTTTACCAATAATAATTCCAATAAATATTTCTCCAACTACAAAAGGAACTTTGAATTTATCAAAATAATTTATGATAATTGGAGTTATAAAGGCAAAAATAGCCAATATTAGCATTGAGTCAAAATTAATAGTTTCTGTCATTAAATCACTTCCAATCTCAGTAAAATACTTACTGTAATGTATTTATTATAGTTTAGCAAAAAATATGTAAATTTCAAGCAAAATATTTTTTAATATATTTATATTATGTGTATAATAGGAAAAAAAATTAAATTAATTGGAATATTATTAAAATAAATATTATATTAAAACTAGTGTTATTTATAAGCAATACATTATGAGTTTTTAAAGATTGAATAAAAGTAATATTAATAAATATTTTAATATAGAAATAAGCCAATCTTTTAAATTAAGAAGATTGGCTTATTTCTAATTCAGAGGTTTGACTTAGTGATTTTTTAGCAAAAAAACTTGTTCCCCAAACACCTAAAACAATCATTATTGCACCTATTCCGTGATAATATTTAAGTTCTTCATGTAAAAATATAACTCCTCCTAATATAGAAATTATAGAAGTTACATTTTCAAAAACGGAATATTTAGATACATCTATTTTAGATATTGTGAAATTTACTAAAAAGAAACCAATTACAGATGATAGAATTCCTAAATATAAAATACATATAATAAAGTTATTATTTTTTAATGGTTCAAAGTATAGATTTAAAGTATGTAGTCTTATATGATTTACAACTGATATAAAATTAAATATAATAGCTGCTAAACCACTCATAAAATAAGTTATTTCTATTGGTTTAAAATTTTCTGAAAGTTTTTTTGATAAAATGCTAAATATTGAACCACACAATACCGAACCAAACAAGAAGAATATGCCAAGTAAGCTACCTTTATTAGATGATGAAGATTGCATTAAAACAATATAAATTACTCCACATACCGAAAGAATTATTGAACAAATTTGAAGTAAGGTTTTTTTTTCTTTTAATATGTAAGAGGACAATATAGCTACAAAAATAGGAATAAGTGCTATTACTATTCCAGCTTGTGATGCTGAGCATAACTTAAGTCCTTTAGATTCAAAAAAGAAATATAATACAGGTTCTAATAAAGATAAAATAATTAAATATTTAATGGGTTTTCCTTTATAACTTATCTTAACAATTTTTAGTATTCTAAGAAGTGTTATTGTTAAAAATGCTGTTAAAAATCTAAAAGATAATAAAGTACAAGGAGTTACAATATTTAAAGCAGTTTTGGAAAATATAAAAGTGAGTCCTAAAATAAGAGATACACAACATGCTGTAAAATAAGGGAAAATGTGATTTCTTTGATTCATTACATACAACCTCCTTAAGTGTAATATTTTTCTTTAAACTTGGTATACTTTATAATAATATCATAGAGATTTATATAATAAAAGATGGAAAAGAGGCATTTTATGAAGATAGGATATGCATGTATTCCAATGACAATGAATTATGGAACTAATAGAGGATTTATACTTAAAAATTTTAATTATGAACGTTTTTATAATTGTGTAAAAGAAAATCTTGAAGATTTATATAAAATTTTAGAAGAGAATATTAAAAATCATATATACTTTTTTAGAATAAGTTCTGACATTATTCCTTTTGCAAGTCATAAAATTAATGATATTAAATGGTGGAAGATTTTTAAAAATGAGTTAGACTATATTGGAAGATATATAAAGTATAATAATATAAGAGTTTCAATGCATGCAGGACACTACACAGTGTTAAATTCACCATCACAAGAAGTAGTAGTTAAAAGTATAGCTGATATAGAATATCATGCTAAATTTTTGGATTCACTAAGCTTAGATTATACACATAAAATAGTTTTACATATAGGTGGAGTTTATAATTCAAAAAGTGAAGCTATAAATAGATTTAAAAATAACTTTAAAAAGCTTTCAACATCCGCTAAAAAAAGATTAATATTAGAAAATGATGAAAAAATGTATAGTATAGAAGATGTTTTAAATTTATGCAATGATATAAATATTCCAGCTGTATTTGATAACTTACATCATAAATTTAATCCATCTTTAGATAACAATTTAGAAAGAATTTTTGAAAAAGTTATTTCTACATGGAAGATAGAAGATGGAATACCTAAAATACATTATTCAGATGAGGATTTTTTAAAAAAAAGAGGTGCCCATTCTAATTTTGTAGATATAAGAAATTTTTTAAATTACTATGAGAAAATAAAAAAGTATGATTTAGATATTATGTTGGAAGTAAAGGACAAAGATATATCAGCAATAAAATGTGTAAAAATATTAGAAAGTATAAATATAAAAAATCATTATAAAGATAAACTAATTATTGAGGATCAATGGGAAAAATATAAATATTTAATAATTGAAAGAAAAAAAGAAGAATATATAAAATTCTTTAAAAAGTTTAGTAATAGCTGTGATGTTATAAGTTTTTATAAATTTATAGATGATATTTTAAATTTAAATATAAATGAAGAAAATTTTAAATATACAGTTAATAATTTGTGGAAGGAATTTTATGAGTTTAAAGTGAGTAAAGTAGAAACAAATCAAGTTTTAAAATTAATAAATAGTGATTTAAATTATAAAAAGATAAAGGAAAAATTAAGAAAATTATCAATTAAATATGATATTGAAAATATGAAAAAAAGCTATTATTTTTATTATTAGATTTTAATAAAAGGGGAAGATAAGCCAGTTGAAAGCTTATCCTCTTTTATAGCAAATTAATATCATCATGTTTTGCAAATTCAGTTAAAATATCCTCTGTAATGCAGTGAAGTAAATTTCTAAAATTACGTGCACGACATATAAAACGTAGAGTAAGAATAATTTTACCATTTTCGATTGCAGTATATATAGTATGAGATAAATTTTGATAATTTATAGGCAATGTTTTTGAAGCTATATCTAAAGCTTCTTTAGCTTCATCTTCTATATTTCCAAGTCTATTATTTGCAATAGAAAGTATTATTTTTTTAGCCTTTTTCCAATTACTATCTATACTAATTAAAGTGTTTATTTCAGTCCAAGTATAAGGAAATGAATTAGTTTCATTTATAAGTTCGTGTTTTAAAATCTTAATATTTGGTACTGAAATTAATCTTCCGGTGCTTTGACCATAAGTTTTATTATCATTAGTTGTAACTTCAATTATTGTGGTATAGAACCATCCAATTTCTAAAACATCACCTAAACTATCTCCAATTTTAATTCTATCTCCCATTTCAAAAGGTTTCTGAGTATAAATAGTTATCCATCCGATAAAGTTTCCAACAACATCTCTAAATGCAAAAGCAAGAGCAGCGGAGAAAATTCCAAGAAACGCAAATAAATCTTTAGAATCATATAGCCATATAGGAAGTATTATAACAATACACATTATTTTAAAAGTAATACAAATAAATTTTTTATATTTTATAGTATCTTTAGAACACAAATTAGAGCGTTCAATTAGACTACAAGTGCTTCTATTGATGAAAAAAGTAAATAAAATTACAACTATAGTAATAAAAAATTTAATAATTACATTGGTATTTTTTAAAGTGTTGGTTATATATATAATTGAAGTCTTCAAAATAGTGACCTCCTATTAGTTTATTATAGTAAAGCATAAATTAATAAATAAGTATAGTAAGTATACCTATTTAAAGGATTATAAATAAATTTATAAACATTAAAAAGTTTTAGTAAGAAGTGATACTTCTAAAAATATTACATAGGAAAAATCTATTTAAATAATAACAAAAAAGAACAGATAATAAAATCCATTCTTTTATTTTACACTAGAGGAAGTGTATGTTCTATTTATTAGTTTAATATCTCTAATAAAGAAATAACTAGTTATAATTGTAGCTGCAATATCTGCTATAGGTTGAGATAGCCAAATGCCATCTAATTGAAAAAACTTAGGCAGTATACATATTAAAGGTATAAGAACTATAACTTGTCTTAAAAAACTTAAAAATATTGATATTTTAGCTTTGCCAATAGCTTGAAAATAATTAGAGGTTACTATCTGATACCCTACTAATGGAAGAAAAATCAAATCTATTCTTATTCCACGAGAACCTAATTTTATTAAATTAGGAGCATCTTTTGCAAATGCTCTAAATAATATATCAGGGAAAAACTCAACAGCAATAAATCCAATAAAAGCTAAAGTAATACCTGAAATAATAGCAAGTTTAATAGCTTTTTTTACACGTGAAAATAGTTTTGCTCCATAATTATATCCTAAAATTGGTTGAACCCCTTGATTAATACCAAAAATAGGCATAAATATTATGGTGGATATACTTGCAATTATACTCATAGCTGCTACGGCATCATTTCCACCATAAGTTAATAAACCTTTATTATATAAAGCAACTACTACACTATTTGCAATTTGCATAGCAAAAGGAGAAAGTCCTATTGCGAATATATCAATTGAAGTTTTAAATGCTAAACTAAGATGACATTTTTTAATTTTTAAAGTACTTCCACTATTTTTGCTAATAAAATAGTGAAGAACTAAAATTGTATTTACTGATGAAGAAATTATGGTAGCTATAGCAGCACCTTTAATACCAAGTCCTAATCCTATTTTAAAGTTAAAGATAGAATCAAAAATGAAGAGAGGATCTAAAATAATGTTTAATATTGCACCTACCACCATAGTTCTCATAGCTATTTTAGGATTTCCTTCAGAACGTATAATATTATTTATTCCAAATCCTAAATTTTGAAATATACTTCCCCCAAGTATTATTGCAATATATTCTTTGGCATAAAATAAGTTATCTCCTTCTGCACCAAATAACTTTAAGAGTGGTGTTAAAAATATTAATCCTACAATAGATACTAATATAGAAATTATAATATCAAGTATTAAAGCCTGACCTAAAATTTTTTCGGCATATTCTTTATTATTTTCACCTAATTTAATAGAAATTAAAGTAGAAGATCCTATTCCGACAAGCATACCAAAGGCCATTATTATAGTAGCTATAGGCAAGGTTATACCAACACCAGCTAAAGCTTTAGCACCTATACCATTTGGAATATTTCCGATATAAATTCTATCAACAATATTGTATAGAGCATTTACAAGCATTCCTATAATAGCGGGAATAGAAAAATTTAAAAGAAGTTTTCCTACGTTATCTAAACCTAATCTTTCTGATTTATTCATATATATCACCTTCTTTATGTTATGTGAGTTATAGGTTTAATGTAAAAAAATATATAAAAAAAATTATATCATATATTGTTACTAGAGTATATTGCGTAATAATATTTTATTTTCAAGGAAATTATAAATTACAAGAAATAAAAAATAATTAAATATAAAATCAAGAGAGGAGTTGTGATGATGTGGAGAATTATGTCTATTATACCACAAGAATTTATAACGCCTATAATATCGGCTACTTCTGTTATAGTTGGTTCTTTAATTGGTGGAATATGTAGCTGGATTACAGCTAAACATTCTATGAAGAAAAGTATTGAAATTCAAAGTAAGACAGTTAAAGATAATAGAAGATATGAACAAATAGAAAGAATGAATAATATATGTCAAAATGTAAATATTATTAGATTGGATATCTGTACAGCTGTATTTCAAAGTATAAGAAACATAAAAGAAATAAAAGAAAAAAAATATATTTATAGATATCCTATTCCTATAAATAAGGATTATCCTAAAGTATTATCTTGTTTAAATAAAAAATTTGATTTAAAAGAACTTAGTTACATATACGAATTATATGGAATTATAGAAATTTTAAATAAAGATTTAAAAGAGTTTGATCATAGTAAATTTAATAAATATGATTTAATAAAAAATGATTGTGAACTATTATTACAAAAGATTTACGGAGAAAATTATATTAATATACAAGAGATTGATATAGATGACATAACATATAAAGAATTATATGATAACAATATGATAAAAGAAGGATATAGGAAAGTACTTGAAAAGTTAGAACAAATAATAAACTTAGAAGAAGATTGTAACATAGATAAAATTATAAAATAAGGATGAATATTAATTATTGTAGTTACACAAAATACTATAGAAATTAACATCAAGGGAGGATAAAAAAATGGCTCAATTAAATCAATTAGAATTACAAAATTTAAGACATTTAATCGGACATCATCAAACTATAACAGTAAAATTAAATGACTATGCAAATCAAGCTCAAGATCAACAAGTAAAACAAATATTTCAACAAGGTGCAACTTCAGCTGCTAAAACAGCTCAAGACTTAATGGGATTTTTACAATAATTAAAAATATACAGTAAAGGAGGAAATAATAATGCAAGAAAAAGATATGATGAATGACGTATTAACAATGGTAAATAGTAGCGTTGGAAAATATGGTGATATTATAACTCAATGTAATAATCAACAACTTAGACAGACTTTACAACAAAAAAGAAACGGAGACGAACAATATCAATATCAATTATATGAAATAGCTAGCCAAAAAGGATATTACAAACCAGCAGTTCAAGCAACTCAAGAAGAAATTCAACAAGTAAAATCTCAATTAAGTCAATGCTAGTATATTTATAATAATATAAAATTATATAATAAATAATAAAAAACTGCTTATGTAATAAAATGTACCCTATAGGATAGACACTATAAAAAAAGTCTATCCCGTAGGGTACTTTTATGTATAATTAAATAAAGAATAATTGATATTAGGAGAACTGTAATGAGTAAAAAAATATTTACTGAAAATGAAATAGCCATATTATCTGAAAATAAATTTGTAAAAAAGGTTAGTTGTAAAGGAATTACATATACTGATGATTTTAAAAGATTATTTATTATGGAAAATGAAAATGGAAAATTCCCACGACAAATATTCGAAGAATGTGGATTTAATATAGATATTTTAGGTTTAAAGCGTGTTCAATCATGCGGCAAAAGATGGCGTGCAGCATTTAGAAAAAGTGGAGTGACTCAACTTCAGGATACTAGAAAATTCAATACTGGAAGACCTACCGAAAAAAATTTGTCTATTAAAGAAAAGTATGAAAAACTTCAGGCTAAAATAAAACTCTTAGAAGCGGAAAATGAACTGCTAAAAAAGTTAGAAATGTTGGAAAGGGGCGTGAAAAAGGAAAAATAAAATTGCTAACGCAACAAAAATATATCCTTATAAAATTAGTTATAGATAAATATAAACTTGAAAATTTGGTTAGTTACTTCTGTAAACTATCTAATATTTCACGTTCAGGGTATTATAATTACTTTTCTATAAAATCTCATACTAATCGTATATCACGCGAAGAGCGTGATTTAGAAAGCTATAATAATATATTAATTGCATACAACTTCAAAAAACGTAAAAAAGGTGCTAGACAAATTAAAATGACTTTAGAAAATCAGTTTAATATTAATTATAACCTAAAACGTATTAGAAGAATAATGAATAAATATGATATTATATGTCCGCATAGAAAAGCTAACCCTTATAGAAAAATGATGAAGGCTACCAAAGAACATTTTGTCTTTCCAAATTTATTAAATAGAAAATTTAAACAAAATGTACCTGGAAAGGTATTGCTAACTGATATAACATATCTATTTTATAAAAATGATCAAAGGGCTTATTTGTCAACCGTTTTAGATGGTTCAACCAATGAATTATTAACCTATAATCTTTCTAAAAGTCTAAAAATAGATATTGTGACTGAAACTATTGAAAAACTGGTTTCATCAAATAATTATTTAATATCGTCAGATTCATTTATTCATTCAGATCAAGGAGTACATTACACTAGTCCCATATTTCAGAAATTGCTTAAAAAATATAATATAAGACAATCTATGTCTAGACGAGGTAACTGCTGGGATAATGCTCCCCAGGAGTCATTCTTTGGACATCTTAAAGACGAAACAAATATTAAAAATTGCAATACATTTTCTGAACTCTTGAAAGAAATTGATGAATATATGGATTACTATAATAATTATAGAGGTCAATGGAATTTAAAAAAGATGACTCCTGTAAAATACAGAAATCATCTTCTTAGTACCTCCTAGTCTTTTTTTAAACTGTCCTTGACAAAGGGTACATTTTAGTAAATAGGCGGTTTTTTATTGTTGAAAATATTTTTATTGAATAATAATCTATAATTGGATAGAATTTAATACAAAGGAGGTAAAATATGTGTAATGTAGGATTGGTTTTAGAAGGTGGGGGTATGCGTGGAATATACACCTCTGGAGTATTAGATTTTTTCATGGAAAATGATATGTATTTACCTTATGTAATAGGTGTATCAGCTGGGGCATGCAATGCATCTTCATATATATCAAGACAAAAATATAGAAGTAAGAATATAAATTTGAAATATATAAAAGATCCTAGATACTTAGGAATTAAAAACCTCATATTTGAAAAAAGTATATTTGGCATAAAGTTTATTTATGATGAAATACCTAATAAATTGGAGCCATTTGATTATGAAGCATTCAATAATGCATCAGAAAAATTCATTATAGGAACTACTAACTGTAATACTGGAAAAACAGTATATTTTGAAAAAAATAAATGCAAGGACATAATAAAAGTAATTAGAGCATCTAGTAGTTTACCGTTAATAGCACCTATAGTAAGTATTAACGGAGAACCATATTTAGATGGAGGAATATCTGATTCTATTCCTATAAAAAAATCTATTGAAGATGGATATTTAAAAAATATCGTAGTGTTAACTAGACCTAAAGGATATAGAAAAGGGCAAACTAAATTTAAAAAATTTATAAAGTTTAAATATAGAAAATACCCTAATTTAATTAAAAAAATATTTAATAGATATAAAGAATATAATGAAACTTTAGATTATATAGAAACATTAGAAAAAAGAGATGAGATAATAGTAATTAGGCCATCTATAGATTTAAAAGTTGATAGATTAGAAAAACGAGTTGAAAAATTGCAAGAATTATATGATTTAGGATATGAAGATGCAAAAAAAAATTATAATAACATAAAAAATTGGATTTAAAGGGCATAGAATATTAGTGTCCTTTTTTTAATATATAAAATTCTACAATTTGTTTACATTAAATGTAAAATTTAGTATAATATTAATATAATGTATCAACATATAATAATAGAAATAAACTGGAGGAAGAAACATGCTATATTATAAAAAAAAAGATGAAGTTACTTTAGAAGAAGTTTTATGTAATAAAAGAATATGTATAAAAGATTTCCTTGAAATTTCTTTAAAAATTGTTGATGCTATAACGGATATTCATAAAAAAAATATTTCATATAAATATTTGAATCCAAATAACATCATTATAGATAACAACAAAAACATAAGATTAATAAAGTCTGAGTTTATGTGTAGAGATATAAATTATAATTTAAATTATATGTCTCCAGAACAAATAGGTAGAATAGAAAAAGAAGTAGATTTTAGAACAGATTATTATTCTTTAGGGGTAATCTTATATAAAATGTTAACTGGGAAACTACCCTTAAAAGGAGATAGTGAAGTTGAAGTTACATATTCTCATATTGCTAAAACACCTATTCCACCAAATAAAATAAATAGTAAAATTTCCATAGTTATATCTAATATAGTTATGAAACTTTTAGCTAAGGATTCAGATGAAAGATATAAGAGTATATATGGAATTAAAATGGACTTAGAAAGATGTTATACTTCTTTTTTAAATAATGGCTTTATATATAACTTTTCATTAGGGAGTAAAGATATATCAGATAAGCTTAAGTTTACAGATAAGATATATGGCAGAGAAAAAGAGATTAAAGAAATTATGGATAAGTATCATGAATCTTGTAATGGAAGCTTAGAATTAGTATTAATATCTGGAGAAGGAGGTTTAGGAAAAAAGGTATTAGCAGATGAAGTAAGTAGGCGAATTATTAAAGAAGGTGGCATGTTTGCTGCAAGCAAATGTAAAAAGTATAATAATGAAGCGCCTTATGATTCATTAATTAAATGCGGTAGAATTTTAATGAATAAAATGTTAATGGAAAGTGAAGAGGAGATAAAAAAGTTTAAGAAAAAAATTTTAGAAGCGGTAGGAAATAATGGACAGATTATAACGAAGTTTATACCAGAGGTGGAGTTTGTAATAGGAAAACAACCGCCATTACAAGAAATAGGAGGTATTGAATCTACTAATAGATTCAATACAGTTTTTGGAAGAAGTATAAAGGCAATACTAACTAGAGAAAAACCTATTGCTATTTTATTAGAAGATATTCAATGGTTAGATGAAGGTTCTTTAAATATCATAAAGAACCTTATATTAAGTAAAGAAAATAAATATTTATTTATAATTGCAATAGTTAAAGAAGAAGAATTGAACAATAAAGATTTTGTATATGAATTGATAAATAGTAATACTTATAATGGTATAAATATAACAAATATTCATTTAAATTCTTTATCCGAAGAAAGTATAGGAAATTTAATTTGTGATACATTATCTTGTAATAAACAAGATGCAAAAGAATTAATAAAAAATATTAATTTTAGAACAGGGGGTAACCCCCTGTTTGTAAAAAATAGTATAGAAAGTATGTATTCTAAAAGAATATTAAGATTTGATTATAAAAATAATAAATGGGTTTGGGATATAAAGTCAGTAACAAATATGAAAATTGAAAACAGCGTTTTTGGAATAATAATGGCAAAAATAAGTTATTTACCAAAAAAACTAAAAAAATTTTAAAAATAGCATCATGTATAGGAATGGAATTTTCTCTTAAATCTATAAGCGACATTATTAACGTGCCTATAGAACAAATATATATGGGGATTTTACCTGCAATAGATGAAGGGGTAATATTATTAAATGAAAATGAAATTGATAAGTATAATGATAAAAAAATAATGTATAGATTTTCCCATGTTCAAATTCATATACAAATATATGATAATATAGACTTAGATGAAAAGAATATATATCATCTTGCATTAGGACGAAGCTTTTATAAACAACTTTTAATATCCAATTCAGAAAATCAAATTTTTAAAGTGGTAAATCAATTAAATAAGGGAAAAGACTTAATAAATGATGAGGAAGAAATTTATAATTTAATAAAATTAAATCTAATTGCTGGTTTAAAGGATAAGCAATCAGGAATTTATCAATTAGCAATTAAATATTTTAGAGTAGCATATAATTTGCTACCAGATAATAGTTGGAATGTAGATTATAATCTAACATATAACGTATCTATAGAGCTTTCAGAATGTGAGTTTATGAATAAAAATTTTGAAAAGGCCGAGGAAGTTTTTTCGATTATATTAAAAAATATAAAAACCTCTTGGGAAGTTATAAAAATATACAATATGAAAGTATGTATTCATACATATTTTGGACAAATAGAAAAAGCCATTGAAACCGGATTAAATGGATTAAAGATTTTAGGTATACCTATAAAAAAGGATTATAATATATTAAAAGTTTATTCTGAAGTATTGAAATTACCTTTAAATAATAAAAGAATTATTAATAAAATCATTTCTAATATTAAGGAAAAAGAAGACAAGATTTTAGAAGAGTTAAAAAAATTATTTTTTAATATTAGTATAGCAGCCATAATTTACAATAAGGAACTATTTAAATTAGTAACCTTAAAAGAAATGAGTATAAGCAATATTAGGAGTAATGTAAAATATGGGCATTGTACTTATATGAATTATGTTATATTCAAGATGTATTCATTAAAACAGTATGATAAAAGTTTTCAGAGTGGATACGATGATTTGGTGAGATGTAATAATAAAGTAGATGCAATAACCTTCTCAAAATCATATTGTTTGTTTGCAAACTTAATAGTACTATGGAGTAACGATTATGATATTATTCTTAAACACCTTTATAGGTGTTATGATGTGTGTATGGAAGCAGGACAACTTGTTTGTGCTACAATTACAACAAACAATATTTTATTAATTTTATTAATGAAAGGCGAAAATTTAAACGTTATCAATAATAAGATTTCTAAATATATGGAGGCCCCAGAAAAAATAAATTTTATTGATATGAAAGAGGAAATATTTTTTAACAAGACAATATTAGATATTTTAAGAGGAGAAAAGAGAGAAGAGCTTGTTTTTAAAGTTGAAAAAAATATTACAAAATTCATACCACTTGGAAGAAATATATACAAAATATTAATAAATTATATCTTTGGAAAGTATGAAGATTCTATAAGGTTTATGTCAGAGGCAGAAAAAGAATCAACTATTTTAGAAGGAATGTACATAAAGGTATTATATAATTTTTTTAATTGCCTTACACTGATAAAATTGTATGAATTTTGCGACGAAAACAAAAAATCTTCATATATGAAAAGAATAAAAAAACATGTTAAATATATTAAAAGAACAGTTAGAAATAATAATGATAATTTTTTAAGTCATTATATATTATTAAAAGCGGAAGTTTATAGATTAAATGATAAAGGTTATAAAGCAGAAAGGCTTTATGATGAAGCAATAAAAGTAGCTACTGAAAAAAATATAATTAATAATATTGCGCTTATAAGTGAAATAGCAGGTTACTATTATGAAAGTAAAGGAAATACAAAGGTTAGTAAATTATATCTTATTCAAGCATATACTTTTTATAAAAAGTGGGGTTGTAAGTTTAAAACAGAATTTTTTAAAAAAAAGTATCCCATGATTTTTAAATATAATATTGAAAATAGTGTACAAGAGGAAATAGCTCTTGACGATATGAGTAATAAATTATGCATTGATGATATATTTGAATGTTCATTACAGATAAATAGAAATGAATATGAATTTATGGAAATAATAAAAACACTTCAATCTATTTCAGGGGAAATTCTTTTAGAAAATTTATTGAAAAAACTTATTAAAAATTTAATAGGAAGTATAGGTGCAGAACGGGGATGTTTAATATTAAATAAGAATAATAAATTATTTGTACAAGTTGAGGGAAATATAGATAAATTTTATTCTATGGTGGATAATCCTATGAATATTGAAAATTATACAAAAGTTTCAAAATTATTAGTCAATTATGTTGCTAGAACAAAGCAAAGTGTTGTTTTAAATAATGGCAAAAATGAAAATGTAGTTTTTGATGATAGTTACATATCTGATAATAAAATAAAATCTATTTTATGCGTGCCTATATTAACTAAGGGTAAATTTATTGGAATTATATATTTAGAAAATAAATTTTCAGCTAATATTTTTAGTGAAAAGAGGTTATCAATAGTAGAATTAATAGCATCGCAGGCTGCTATTTCTATTGAAAATGCTTATATGTATAAAGAAATACATGAATTGAATGATCAACTTAAAAAGACTGTTGACGAGAGAACTAGATTACTAAATGAAAGTATAAGATATGAAGAAATGAGAACTGAATTTTTTGCTAATATATCTCATGAACTTAGGACACCACTAAATGTAATATTTGGGGGATATCAAATGATAAAGCTTATGCTTGAAGGGGAAAAATTACAAGATAAATATAAAATTGATAAATATATGGGAACAATGAAGCAAAATTGTTATAGGTTAGTTAGACTGATCAATAATTTAATAGATATTACAAAGATAGATTCAGGATTTTTTCAAGTGAATTTGATTAATGTTGATATTATAAATACTATAGAATCAATAACATTATCTGTAGCGCAATATATAGAAAGTAAAGGTATAAACTTAGTTTTTGATACCTTTACAGAAGAAAAAGTAATAGCATGTGACGTTGATAAAATAGAAAGAATTATTCTAAATTTACTTTCAAATGCTATAAAGTTTACTAATCCAGGTGGAAATATAGCTGTAACTATGTATGAAGAAGAAAATAATATTGTCATATCTGTAAAAGATGATGGAATAGGTATACCAGATGAAAAACAAAGTGCAGTTTTTGACAGATTTATTCAAGTAGATAAATCACTTTCAAGAAATAGAGAAGGAAGTGGAATAGGATTGTCATTAGTGAAATCTATTGTAGAACTTTTGGATGGTAAGATATATTTAAAAAGTAAATTGGGAGAAGGTAGTGAGTTTATAATAAAATTACCTTGTAGAGTATTAGAAAGCCAAGATAAAAATATGGAAGTATATAGTGATGCTAATTCTAATAAGATAGAAAAAATAATGATAGAGTTTTCTGATATATATTCATAAAAGTAATATTAAGGACACCTACTTCATAATTTATAAAGAATATTATGAGTTAGATTATGAAGGTGATATAGGTGTCTAATTTTTTTACTAGTACAGTATATAGTTTTTTAGTTTCTTTTGGAATTATCATAGGGGGAAGTGTATTTGCAGGAATCGGTGCATTAATAACAAACCATCCACCATTAAAAACTATGATTGATTTAGGGGAAAGTATAAAAATATGGGCAGTTGCAACAGCTATTGGTGGTACTTTTTCGTCATTTGAAATAATAGAAGAAGGATTTTTCAGAGGAAATATAAATTCATTAATAAAACAAGTTATATATATATTAGCTGCTTTAATAGGTGCAAATATAGCATTGAGATTTTTAAGATTAATAGAAAAGTGTGGAATTCTATGGACAAAATAAAGAATAAATATTTTAATTTTTTTTTAGCTGGATTATTTATAGGGGGCATGTTTGGAGTAATTATTATAAATATTTTAGTTAGTTATAGAGTTGATAATTATATAAGAGAAATTAAATATTTAAATTCCATAATTGAAGAAGATACTATAAAACTAGAAAAATTTGAAAAGTCTAAAAAAAATAGAATTTTAGTAAAAAAAGTTGAAATAGAAGTTATGTTTTTGAAAAAAAATGATAAAAATGATATAACAAAAATTGCTTTAGAAAAAAGTATTAAACATAAGTATAACAATATTTTGGGAAAAGAAGTAGAATTAGTTGATGGGGAGATACTTTCTGAAGTTATTGATAATAGAATAATGAAAATAGATGACAAAGAATACAAGTTAAAGGTGAAAAAAATATTAATATCATCTATAGTTAAAATTTGGGTTGAAGCTAAAAAAATTAATAATTGAAGTGAGACAATTAATGAATATATTAATTCATTAATTGTCAAAATTTGAATTGAAATTACATTGGAAAATACAAATCGTTTGGCAAAGGAGTGTATTTTTTTATATATGCATCTTTGTAAGATACAATGTTTCTTAGAGTTGAAATTAAAACATCAATTTCTTTTGTTGTGTTATAAAGGCCTAAACTTATTCTAACCATACCAGGTCTAGGATTACCAGGTTTAATTCCTTCAGCTATTTGTTCTGGATTTAACTCTAACAATTTTTGAATATAAGGTTGGGCACAGAAACAACCATTCCTTACAGAAATTCCTGATTCGTAAGAAAGAATTTTAGCTACTGTAGAGTGCGGTATTCCTTTTATATTGAAAGGAATTGTACCTATATGATTATAGGTAGGATTATCCCCACAATATAATTTAATATCTGGTATAGTGTTTAAGGCGTCTATAGTGTATTTAGATAAATAATTTTCATGCATTTCTACATTTGGCATTCCAAGTAAACTTAAAGTTTTAAGTGCAGCTGCAAGTGCAACAACACCAATTGCATTGGGAGAACCAGCTTCATCTTTGCTTGGTGTATTTAACCATCTTATAGTGTTAAGTGTTACAACATCTACAGTTCCTCCACCTGAATAATCTGGAGGAACATCATTTAAATCTGACTTAGGTGCAATCAATACTCCTGTTCCAAAAGGTGCATATAATTTGTGTGCGGAAAACGCTAGATAATCGATGTGTTCGTCTGAATCCATAGGTTTCATATCCACAGGTGAGTGAGGTACTAATTGTGCACCATCTACTAAGATTTTTGCTCCATATTCGTGGGCTAGTTTAGCAATTTCATGAATAGAATTTTTAAATCCAGTTACGTTTGAAGCTCCTGTTACTGTAACAAGTTTAACTTTACCATTATAGTTTTTGAGTTTAGCTTTTAAATCATCCAAAGATAGTCTAAAATTCTTATCTAAACCTATATAATCGATATTATATTTTCTCCATGGTAAGTCGTTAGAATGATGTTCCATATGAGTTGATAAAACAACATAATCTTTTAGTTTAGGATAAAGCATGTTAGAGAGTTTATTAATAGCTTCTGTTGTATTTTTTACGAATATTATGGAATTATATTTAGTGTCGCAGTTAACAAATTTTGCAACAACATTCCTGCTATTTTCATATACTTTAGTAGAAAACTGAGATTTATATCCAAAGCCTCTATGAACAGATGCGTATAAATGCAATGATTTTATAACTTCATTTAATACAGTGGTAAATGGGGGGGTTGTGGCAGCGTTATCAAAATTAATAGCTTGACCATATTTTCCATTTATTAGTGGTACTTTGGTGTTTACAGCAACTACTAGTTTTCTATAGAAGGAAGTATCCAATATAATCATCCTCCCATTATTGGTATCAATATAGTTTATTAAGTTAATGCAGAAAGTGTGTCGAAATTTTAAAAGTTAAGAAAAAATTAATTTGTGTAGACAAATAGTTTAATCTAAAATGAGAATATATGAGTATGATATAATATACCTTGGATGTTAAATTCAATTAAATAAATTACGGAGATGATGATTATGGAAATGTGCTCCATTTGCAAAAAAAATATAGCAACTATATACACTGCAAAGGTACAAGATGGAAAAACAAAAATGGTTGGTATTTGCTTAGAATGTGCAAAGAAAATGGGGATGCCTATAATGGATCAATTTATGAAACAAATGGGTATAACAGAAGAAGATATGGATAACTTAACTGAACAAATGAGCAATGTGCTTCAGGATTCTAATATTGAAGATTTAACAGATAATAATTTTCTTATGAATGTTTTAAATGGGATATTTCCGGGTGAAAATAAAGAAGATAAAAAAAGTGATTTAGATTCACTTGAATTTGATAAAGAAAAAATTTTAAATAAAAAGGATTCTTCTGAAAAATCTAATGTAAAAACTAAAAAAAGTTTTTTAAATAAAAAGAAAAATAAATATTTAGAGAAGTACGGTATAAATCTTACTAATAAAGCTAAAGAAAATAAAATAGATAAAGTAATTGGAAGAAATAAAGAAATTGATAGAGTTATACAAATTTTAAATAGAAGAAATAAAAATAATCCTATATTAATAGGTGAGCCAGGAGTTGGTAAAACAGCTATTGCAGAAGGATTAGCTGTTAGAATTGCTGAAAAAAATGTTCCAGCAAAGTTATTTGATATAGAGGTATATCTTCTTGATCTTACAGCTGTTGTAGCTGGTACACAATTTCGAGGGCAATTTGAAGGCAGAATGAAATCAATTATAGATGAAGCTAAGAATAATGGTAATGTTATATTAGTAATTGATGAGGTTCATAATATAATGGGTGCAGGAGAATCACAAGGTGGTTCTATGAATGCAGCTAACATTTTAAAGCCAGCTCTTGCAAGAGGGGAAATTCAAGTAATAGGTGCTACAACTTTAGATGAATATAGAAAATATATAGAAAAGGATTCTGCATTAGAAAGAAGATTTCAACCGGTACTAGTAGAAGAACCTACAGAAGAGGAAACAATAGAAATTTTAGAAGGAATAAAAAAGTATTATGAAGAATATCATCAAGTGAAAATATCCCATGATGTAATTGAAAGCGCAGTAAATTTATCACAAAGATATATTAATGATAGATTTTTACCAGATAAAGCTATAGATGTAATTGATGAAGCAAGTTCTAGAGCTAATTTAAATAATAAAGAATTGGTTGAATTAAAATCACTAGAAGATGAATTGAAAAAAGTACAAGAAGAAAAACAAGCAGCAGCTGAAGGGGATAATTATGAGAAAGCAGCTGAATATAAAGTGGAAGAATGTAGACTTAAAGAAAAAATAGAAGAAATAAAAAAAGAATCTTCAGATATAGTATTAACTACTCAAGATATTGCATTTGTTATAGAAGCATGGACTAAAATACCTGTTCAAAGGATTACAGAAGAAGAGGGAGAAAAGCTTATAAATCTTGAAGATAGACTGCATAAAAGAGTTATAGGACAAAACGAAGGTGTAAGAAGTTTGGCTAAAGCTATACGTCGTAATAGATTAGGATTTACTAAAAAGAAAAAACCATCTTCATTTATATTTGTTGGACCTACAGGTGTTGGGAAAACAGAACTTGTAAAGGCATTAGCAGGAGAGTTATTTGAAAGTGATGAAGCATTAATTAGAATAGATATGTCTGAATATATGGAAAAACATACAGTATCTAAATTAATTGGAGCTCCTCCAGGATATGTAGGACATGGTGAGGGAGGACAATTAACAGAAAAGGTAAGAAGAAAACCTTATTCTGTAATACTACTAGATGAAATTGAAAAAGCTCATCCAGATGTATTCAATATGTTACTTCAAATTCTTGAGGATGGAAGGCTTACTGACAGTCAGGGAAGAACTGTTTCTTTCGAGCATACTGTAATTATAATGACATCTAATGTAGGAACTAATTTTAAGGCTGATAGTATTGGATTTAATCAAGATGGATATTATGCTATGGAAAGTCGTGTTAAAGAAGCCTTAAAAGAAACATTTAGACCAGAATTTATAAATAGAATAGATGAAATAATAGTATTTAATTCTTTAAATAAAGATGAATTATATAAAATAATTGATATAATGTTTGAAGAAGTAAAAGAAGAAGTAAAGATAAGAAAAATAGATTTAGATATTGATGATAGTGCAAAAGATTTCATATTAAAAGTAGGATATGATGAAAAGTATGGAGCAAGACCATTAAGAAGAGCTATTCAAAAACATATTGAGGATGAAATAGCAGAGGCATATCTTTTTAAAAAGATTAAAGAAGGTTCCAATGTAAAAGTAAAAGCAGTAGATGAAAATATTGTTTTAGAATAGTGAGAAACTATTAAAATTAACCTACAAATATTTGTAGGTTAATTTTATATATAAATTTGGATTAATCTAGGATGTGAAATTTTATTATGACGATTATAAAAGATAATAAAAAAACAGTGCTTATTACTGGTGCTTCAAGTGGTATAGGATATGAATTAAGTAAGGTTTTTGCAAAAAATGGGTATAATCTTATACTTGTTGCAAGAAGTATAGAAAAATTAAATAAATTAAGTAATGAAATAATTGAAAAGTTTAATGTAAAGGTAAAAATAATACAAAAAGACTTAACTTTAATTTCTTCAGCTGAAGAGGTATTTAATGAAGTGAATAATGAAAACATACAAGTTGATATTCTTATTAATAATGCTGGTGCGGGAGTATGCGGAGAATTTCATAAGATAGATTATAGAAAAGATATAGAAATAATTCAGCTTAATATAGCTTCTGTTACAATACTTACAAAATTATTTTCAAAAGAAATGATAAAAAATGGTTATGGAAAAATATTAAATGTAGCTTCAACAGGGGCATATCAACCAGGACCATATATAGCAGTTTACTATGCAACAAAAGCATATGTATTATCTTTCTCAGAAGCTTTAAGAAATGAATTAAGTGAATACGGAATAACTGTGTCAACACTTTGTCCAGGATCTACAAGGACCGGTTTTTCTAAAAGTGCAGGAAAGGCTGAAATTAAGGTAGCTATGGATGCAAAAGATGTTGCAATAAGTGCGTATAATGGACTTATGAAATCCAAAAGGATTATAATACCTGGAATTAATAATAAATTGGCTATATTTTTGTCTAAACTAGTTCCAGGAAGTTTATCAGCATATTTTGTTAAGAAAATTCAGAAAACTCTATATGAAGGTAATTTGAAAAATATTTCAAAATAGTACACAAAAATACAATGATTATTTTTACTGATAATACATTTTAGGGAAAATATAAAATAAAAATAAATATTTTTTAGAAAATTAAAGAAAATAATATGAGATAAATTTTAAAATGAATGTAGTTTAAAACAAAAATGTGCATAATTACTGTTGTTTAATCAAAATTCGTGCTATAATATACGAGGAGATACTATTGTGATAAATTTCACATTCATTTTGATTTGTTAATCCCTTCTACTTTTATATGAATCTTTGAAAGTAGAAGTTTTTTTATAAAAGAAAGGAGTTTTGACGATGAATTACACAAATGAAGTTGAAAGAATGACTTGTGTAGCAAAGGGACCTAATCATGGTCCAGCACCTATCCCAGAAGAAGGAAAATGGGTAAGCGCAAAAGAAATAAAAGATATTTCTGGTTTAACACACGGTGTAGGTAGATGTGCACCACAACAAGGAGCATGTAAACTTACTCTTAACGTAAAAGAAGGAATAATTGAGGAAGCTTTAGTTGAAACAGTTGGATGTTCTGGAATGACTCACTCTGCAGCTATGGCAGCAGAAATATTATCAGGAAAAACAATACTTGAAGCATTAAATACAGACCTTGTATGTGATGCTATTAATACTGCTATGAGAGAATTATTCTTACAAATAGTATATGGTAGAACTCAAACTGCATTCTCTGAAGGTGGACTACCTATAGGAGCAGGACTTGAAGATTTAGGAAAAGGTCACAGAAGCCAAGTTGGTACTATGTACAGCTCAGCTGCAAAAGGACCTAGATACCTAGAAATGGTTGAAGGATATGTTACTAGAACTGCTTTAGATGAAAATAACGAAATTATTGGATATGAATTCATTAACTTTGGAAAAATGATGGACATGATCAAAAAAGGTATGGATGCTAATGAAGCTATGAAACAAGCAACAGGAACTTATGGAAGATTTGCTGATGCTGTAAAAGTAATAGATCCAAGAGAAGAGTAATTTTAGGAGGTGTAGAAGAATGGCATTATTTGAAGGATATGAAAGAAGAATTGACGGAATAAATTCTGTTTTAGAAAAGTATGGAATGAGTTCAATAGAAGACGCTAAGAAGATCTGTGATGAAAAAGGAATAAATGTTTATGATATCGTAAGATCAATTCAACCAATCTGTTTTGAAAACGCATGTTGGGCTTACACATTAGGTGCAGCAATTGCTATTAAAAACGGATGTACAACTGCATCAGATGCTGCTAAGAATATAGGAGAAGGACTTCAAGCTTTCTGTATTCCAGGATCTGTTGCTGATGATAGAAAAGTTGGTCTTGGACATGGTAACTTAGGAGCTATGTTATTAAGCGAAGATGCTAAATGTTTTGCTTTCCTTGCAGGACATGAATCTTTTGCAGCAGCTGAAGGTGCAATTGGTATTGCTAGATCAGCAAACAAAGTTAGAAAAGAACCTTTAAGAGTTATCTTAAATGGTCTTGGAAAAGATGCAGCACAAATAATATCTAGAATCAATGGTTTTACATATGTTCAAACTGAATTTGATTATTATACTGGAGAACTTAAAATAGTAAAAGAAACTGCTTATTCTAAAGGAGAACGTGCTGGAGTAAGATGTTTTGGTGCTGATGATGTTAGAGAAGGTGTTGCAATCATGCATCACGAAGGAGTAGATGTATCAATCACTGGTAACTCTACAAACCCAACAAGATTCCAACATCCAGTAGCTGGAACATATAAAAAAGAATGTTTTGAAATGGGTAAAAAATACTTCTCAGTAGCATCAGGTGGTGGTACAGGAAGAACTCTTCACCCAGATAACATGGCAGCAGGTCCTGCTTCTTATGGTATGACTGATACTATGGGAAGAATGCACTCTGATGCACAATTCGCTGGTTCTTCATCAGTTCCTGCACACGTTGATATGATGGGACTTATCGGAATGGGTAACAACCCAATGGTAGGTGCTACAGTTGCTGTTGCAGTTGCTATAGAAGAAGCTATGAAATAATAAAATAAATTAGTTTTTAACCTTGCAAAAGAGGACAAGTTTCTCTGGTGCAAGGTTTTTTTATATAAAAATATATTATTATGATAGTTTATGGATAAAAATAAGTTACATGAATTTAAAATATAATTTCAAAACATAATCAATATATCTATTAATAATATTATGGAAAATTTAGAAAATATTAAATATTATTATTGTAATAAAAATTGTGCATTAAGCGTGTTAATTATGTAAAGTCTAATATTATTTATGGAATCCTTGCCTATATGCTTAAGTTTGTCCCTACTATGGTGTCATTAGAGAAGGTTGTAATATTGATTTCAAAGAATATATTGCATTTCTAATAGTTAGTATAAATAATTTATACATTATTTTATTTTAATAGGTTCTTTTTAATTTTCCCTGTTGATGTACGAGGAAATTCTGTGACAAATTCCCAAACCGTAGGAACCTTGAATTTAGCAAGACGGTTAGAACAATATTGCTGAATTTCTTCTTCAGTCAAGTCAGAATTATCTCCTAACTGAATGAATGCTTTTACTGCTTCGTCTCTTATTTCATCAGGTATTCCTATGACAGCACAGTCAGCTACACTTGGATGGGAAGTTATTACACATTCAACTTCAAGAGGGCTTACATTTTCTCCAGATCTCTTAATTATATTGCTTATTCGGTCTACAAAGAAAAGCCATCCTTTGTCATCTATATATCCTCTATCTCCAGTGTGTATCCATCCTTCATTATCTATAAGTTTTTTAGTATTTAATTCATCATTGTAATACCCGGATATTATAGTTTTTCCTGGTATACCCCAGATACATATTTCACCCATTGTTCCGTTAGGAACTTCATTGTTTTCACAATCTATTATTTTAACCTTATATGAAAGAGCTGGACGTCCTACAGAAGGCCAATTTTTGTCTCCAGTTGTTGGAGCACATGTAACAGCTGTAACTGTTTCAGTCATTCCATATGAATTTAAAAGTTGCACATTAAATCTATTTTCAAAAGTTTCTTTTTCTTCATTGCTAAGACCCATAGAAAAATAAATCTGTTGTATCTTATGATTTTTTTCCCAATTCTGAATAGGTTGTAGCATCATAGTTCTGTTCATGATTGACATAGTATCTGTAAAGTTGGCTTCATGTTCAACAATCTGTTTCCAGAAACGTCTTGCACTAAAATGCTCAATAACTATTATTGTGCTTCCAGTGTAGATTACGGGCATAGTAGACATCTGCTGAAAGTCCATGTGATAACATGGCATGGATGTAAGAAATTTATTTCCATGTCTCATGCCCATTTGAGTTGCGTGAAAAATTCCTCCATATACTACATTGTAGTTAGTATATATTGCTCCTTTAGGATTTTCTGTTGTGCCTGATGTAAATAATATTACTGCAGTATCCTGTGGATCAATATAACGATTTTCCAATAATTCATATGGTTGAGATTCAATTTCTTTTTCTATATTTATTACGTTTGGATCATAAGAAGTTCCTGATATAAGAAATATATTGTCAACCTTCAAAGTATCTTTGTTTTGAAGATAAGTGTCGATTGAATTATTTCTTAAAGTATTTTCTGCAATTACAAAATTTATTTTACATTTATCTACTACATATTTTGTTTCACGATATTGATAATGTTCATTAATAGGTACTGCAACTGCGCCTATTTGAGCTAAAGCTAGCCAGCATACAAGATATTCAGGTGAATTGTGTAAGTCTATAGCTACTAATTTACCTTTGTCGATTCCTGATTTAATAAATAAGTTAGCTGTTTTGTGTACTAATTTATCAAATTTTTTGTATGTGAAGCAGCTTACTTTATCGTCAACAGATATAAATTCTATAAATCTAGAATCTGGATAAAATTTTACAGCTTCATTCCAAATATCTCTGATTGTTCGGTTGCCAACTATATCGATCATTTTTGATCCACCTTCTTTATTACAATTAACATATATAATCATCATTGACTTATAGATTTCAATTATGAAAGTTTTTCAATTAGTTTTGGAACTATTTTATACATATCTCCAATTAAACCAAAATCGCAGTTTTCAAAAATAGGGGCTTGTTTATCCTTGTTTATAGATACTATAACTTTAGATTTATTGATTCCGCCAATGTGCTGAATTTGTCCTGAAAGGCCTATTGTAATAATTAGGTCTGGTTTTACTTGAACACCAGTAATTCCTATATATTGTGATTTAGGTAATAACTTGTTATTTTCGGCAACTGGTCTTGAACAACCTAATTCAGCACCAATAACTGAAGCTAACTTTTCAAATAGTTTTACATCTTCTGTTGTAGAAACACTTCTTCCAATATCAATAATTTTCTTAGCAACAGCAAGGTTTACTGAAACTTCATTTTTCACATCAACATTAATTAATTTTAATGAATTTTGGGGTTCTTTTTCTATTTGAGAAAACTTATCACAGTTTTCTAATGATTCATTTGTGTTAAAAACTCCATCATTTATAGTAACTATACCATAAGCTGATGTGTATTTAAGTTTTCTTGATGCTGTACCGCCATATACTGTTTGGTTAAATACAAGAGAATCATCTTCAACGCTTAAGTTTTCAACATTTGAAAAAACTGGACTTCCCAATGCAACACCGATTCTTCCGGCTAAAGATCTTCCTATAACTGTATTGCCTATTAATAAGTATGCATGATCCTCTTTCTTAATTTTTTCAGCTAATATTTCAGAATAGTCTTCTGGGGAGAATTTAGAGTTTAATGGACAGTAAATTACAGAATCTGAACCTGGTATAGATACTGATTTTGCATATTCTTCATCACCGAAAACAATAGCTGTAACTTTGTCAGCTAATTCTTTGGCGCCAGAAGCTAATGCTGGAATACTAGATATTTTTTCACTAATAACAAATACAGATTTTAAATTCATTTTAGTTACCTCCTATTATAAAGCTTCTTTTTTTAAGAATGCTACCAATGCATCAATTGCTTCATCATCGTCGCCTTCAATAATTTCTTTTCTGCGTTCTTGTTGTTCTGGTGATAATTCTTCGATAATTTCAACTGATGATTTTAAATCACTAAAATCAAGCGTCAATTTATTAACTGGTTTTTTACCTGCTTTCATGATTTCAATCATTGATGGGATAGAAGGTACATTAATTTCACTTGATACTGAAAGAACAGCAGGCATAGTAACTTCAAATGTTTGAACGCTGTTTGCCAAAGCTCTTTTGACTTCAAGTAAATTGTCTTCTTTTACTACGATTGATATAACATTGTTCAATGTTGGAACATTAAGCATTGCTCCTACTTGAGTTCCAACTGATTGTGCATATAAATCAGATGAACCTGTTCCAAATAATACTAAGTCATATTCTCCAATTTCTTGAATTGCTTTTGTAATAGCTTTTGCTGTTTCTAGAGAATCTAGTAATTCAATAGAATCATCTACGACTAATGTTAATTCATTTGCTCCTCTTGATAAAATATCTTTTTGTATTTTTGAAGAGTCTAATACAGATGATTTACCTATGCTTAATGCTGTTAATGAACCTTTTGTTTCTCTTGCTAATTTCTTTCCAGCTTCCAAGGCATTTAAATCATAATCACTAATTTTAGTTGGAACATTGTCAAAAGAAAGTTCATGATTAGGCAAAACATTAATAAATTCTTCATTTGAAACAACTTTGCAGCATGTAATTGTTTTCATATAGTTACCTACCTTCCTTATAAAATATTTTTGTTTATGATTATATGTAGCAATAAGACTAATCAGAAAGACGTATTTTATTTTTAACAAATACAAATATAACCATATTATATGAATAGTTTACAATTAAATTTCTTTTATGTCAATAAAATGATTATAATACAAATAAAATAAAAAAAACCTTTTATTGACAAAATAAATATGATGATATATATTTAAATAAAGTTAATTATATATAAATAACAGAATTACAAAATACTACTTTATGTCGGTTTTAATTATAAAATTTATTATTTTGATATTATTATAAAATTATAATTGACTAATTTTAGTAAAAATGTTTAAATTATAAAATTTTTATGAAAGGAGGAATATTTTATGAAGCCAATTAAGGGTTTAAGAGTTTTAGATTTAACTGATGGTATACCTTATATAGGTAGTATATTTGCGGATTATGGTGCTAATCTAATAAAAGTTGAAAAACCAGGCTTAGGAGATTCTATAAGACGAAGAGGAGCAAATGATGAAGAAAGTCAAGGTCCATACTGGAAATATTATATGAGATCAAAAAAGAGTATAACTATTAATTATCATAAATCTGAAGGTGCTGAAATTATTAAGAGATTAGTGAAAAATACTGACATGATAATTTTCAATGAGCCTGAAGAAAAGTTAAAATCATTTGGATTAGGATTTTCCGAATTAAAGGAGGTAAATCCCAAATTAGTATATGGGATATTAACACCATTCGGCGAAGAAGGGCCTTGGAAGGATATGCCTGACTACGATTTAATCATTATGGCTCGTACAGGATTGCTTGAAAAGACAGGTATGCCTGAAAAACCAACAAAATTTGGATTCCCATTGGGATACATATACGCAAGTTGGCATCTAAGCGCAGGAATGCTTGCTGCTTATATGAGTGCAGAAGAAACAGGTGCAGGAATGAAGGTCTCATGTAGTGTATGGCAAACAATTATGGAATTGGATGATACATTTCAACAATGTTTTCAAGGTATGAATACATTGCCAAAGAGAATAGGAAATGGATTCCCTACAACTAATCCTACAGACACATTCAAATGCAAAAACGGATGGTTTTCATTGAGCATAGGAAGTGATATTCAATGGCTTAACTTTGTTCATGAAGCGGATAAAGATGCTGATTGGGGAGAAGGAACTGTTTATGCACATGATCCTGCAAGATCAATGGATCATTATTTCGGAGAATTGGACGAGCAGCTAAAAGATTTCTTTGCTTCAATAACAATAGAAAAAGCTGATGAAATCTGTCAAAGAGCACTTGTACCTGGAGGACCATGTAATACAATAGCTGAATTAGCAATAGATCCTCAAGTAGCTGTTAGAAAAATGCTTATAGAAGTTGATGGTGTTACTCAATTAGGAATACCTGCTAAATTCTTAGATGATAAAAGTGACGAAAACGACATTAAGGCAGCTTCAGAAGTAGGTGCTGATACTGAAACTATATTAAAACATATAGGCATTTCTGAAGATAAATTAAATGCTTTGAAATCTGAATATATAATTTAGGTGAAGGAGGAAAATATGGAGATGTCTAAAGTAAAAAGACCTTTAGAAGGGATAAAGGTTTTAGATTTTACAATTGCTTTGGCGGGAGTATATGTTTCTTGGCAGTTAGCCGACATGGGAGCTGAAGTTTGGAAAGTTGAAAAATATGGTTCTGGAGATCAGTCTCGTGCATGGGATCCATTTATTAACGATATGAGTACATTATATGTTTCATATAATAAAAATAAAAAAAGTATTGAATTAAACTTAAGAGAAGAGGCTGGTAAGCAGGTTATTTACGATTTAGTTAAAGAAGCAGATATTGTAGTTGAAAATTTCAAAAGTGGGTCTATTGATAAACTTGGTTTAGGATATGACAAATTAAAAGAAATTAATCCTAAAATAGTTTTTCTTTCATTAAGTGGATTTGGAAAAGAAGGTCCTTTGGCAAAATTACCTTGCTATGATGCGATTGCAGCAGCAAGAGGGGGATTTGCAGCAAGTAATGGAGAACCTTCAGGATCCCCAATGAAAGCAGCAAATGCAAACTGTGATACATTGACAGGAACATATGCGCTAAATGCAGTTTTAATGGGATTATATAATGTTAGGAAAACAGGTAAGGGATGCAATATAGATATTGCCATGGCAGATACAGCGATGATTTCATGTGGTGAGACTGCTATAGACTATTTCAGTGGAAACTATGAGAATGCTAGATTCGGAAATCATGATAGATTTATTGCTCCATATGGAGTATTTGAAGCACGTGATGGTTGGATTGTAATCATAGCTGATACTGAAGAAAAGTGGTATAAGTTATGTGATGCATTTAAAAAAGAAGAATGGAAAAATGATCCTAGATTTATAGATAATTCAGCAAGAATTGCAAATAAGTATGAATTAGTTAAGGAAATTGAAAAGATTACATCTGGTCTTAAGAGAAATGACGCTGAAAGAATATTATTGAATGCGGGAGTTACAGCATCAGAAGTTCTTCCTTTTATTGAAGCGTATACATCTGATCATGCTAATAAGACTAAATGTACTGAAATAGTTAATCAAGAAAAGATAGGTCTTTTAAGATTTTATAATAATCCGTTGCATTTTAATGATAAAAAATGTCCGATAACAAATGGGGCACCTCTTTTAGGGCAACATAGCAGAGAAATTTTGAAAGGAATTGGATATACAGATGAAGAAGTTGAAAAACTGTATGAAGACGGAGTAGTTGGAAGTAGTTTAATTTAAGAAAATAGGAGATAATAAATGGAAGTTACTGGTATTATATTAGGCGCTTATGCTACAAATTGCTATATTGTTCAGGGAGAAAAGAAACATGAATGTATCTTAATAGATCCGGCAGATAATGCTGACTATTTGATTTCTTATCTAGAAGATAAAGAACTTGTTCCTATGGGGATTATTCTCACTCATGAACATTATGATCATATTTTGGCTGTTCCAGGATTGCAGGAAAAATATCCGTATTTGAAAGTATACTGTCATACAATGGCAGTTTCTAATGAATTATATGAGTATGATATGGGAGTTAGGTATCCAACTGTAAAAGCGTTTAAGAATATAGAGTTTTTGGAGGATAGTCAGGTTTTGGAACTGGCAGGAATAAAATTTGTTGTAATGCATACGCCAGGTCATTCTCCAGGGTCTATAGTTTTAAAGACGGAAGATGCTTTATTTACTGGAGATACATTGTTTAAGGAAAGCATAGGAAGAACTGATTTTAAAGGTGGCAATACGGTTGAAATTATAAGTTCATTAAAAAAAATAATTAAATTACCAATAAAGAATGCTAAGATTTTTCCTGGTCATGATGAGGTTTCAAATTTGGAGTGGGAGAGAAAATATAACCCGTATTTAACTAGGCTAATATAAAGTAAGATTGAATATATAGGAGGGAAACATGGAAAATAAAAAAAATATTTTAACAAAATTAGAAGATGGTGTTTTGGTAATAACTATAAACAGAGATGAAAGGAGAAATGCAATTGATCCTGAAACATCTGCTGAGATGGAAGAAATTCTTAATGCAGCAGAAGATGATATGAGTGTTAGGGCTATAGTTATTACAGGTGCTGGAAGTAGAAGCTTTTGTTCTGGTGAAGATTTGGCTGCATATGATGACAATGGAACATGCCAAACAATTATGGCTCACGGATTTGCTGGAATTACTGAGCGTATATCGGCTAAACCTATAATTGCAGCATGTAACGGAACAGCTGTAGCGGGTGGGTTAGAAATAGCATTAGCCTGTGATATTATCGTTGCTTCTGAAGAAGCAAGATTTGGTTTATCTGAAGTTAAGGTAGGTTTCTTGGCAACAAGTGGCGGATTAATAAGATTACCAAATGTTATACCAAGAAAAGTAGCTACTGAAATGGTTTTAACTGGAAAGTTGATAAGTGCTCAAAGAGCATATGAAGTAGGTTTAGTAAATCATGTAGTACCAAAGAATGAGGTCTTGGAGAAAGCTTTAGAATTAGCTAAATTAATAGCTAAGAATGCTCCATTATCATTAAAGTTAAGTAAACAGATTTTCCATGTAGCAACTCAAAGTTCTTTTGAAGATGCTCAGCGTTTTTGTAATGTATGTTGGGATTATATTGAAAAAACTGAAGATGCAATAGAAGGTCCAAAAGCTTTTCTTGAAAAACGTGAACCAAACTGGAAAGGTCGTTAACTTAGTTGAAAAATTTAATTAAAATATAAAGAATAATAATATTAGGGGGAATTATAATTATGGATTTTAGATTTAGTGAAGAACAAGAACTAATGGTACAAGCCATTGAAGATGCAATGACTCGTGAAAACTTGGAACCATATTTTCAAGAATGTGACAAGAATCATGAACATCCGGAAAAATGGTGGGATATTCTTAGAGATTTAGGATGCTTTAGTATGTTTTTGCCAGAAAATGCTTATAGCGAAGATGGAGAACCAGGTGGCGGAGAAGGTGCTGTAACAATGTTTTTGGTGATGGAAGCTCTTGGAAGATGCGGAGCGCCAATATACCTATTCTGGGATCACGTAAAAGCTGATGCTTTACTTAAAAACGGAACAAAAGAGCAAATAGACAAATTCATGCCAATGTTCTTTAAAGGAGAATCAGCATATGCACAAGGATTTTCTGAACCAAATGCAGGTACAGATTTATCAAGCAATGCTATAGAAACAACTTATACTCGTAAAAATGGTAAAGTTTATATCAATGGACATAAACACTTTATTTCAGGGGCTCAAGGAAATGACTATTGTTTAACATTAGCTAAAAATAGCGATAACCCAGAACAATTAACATTATGGTTTGTACCTACAAATGTCCCAAATGTTAAAAAAGAACCTATGGAAAAAATGGGTCTTAACATGGAAAATGTAAACGATATCTGGTTTGATAATGTTGAAGTTGAAGAAAGTGACATGTTTAGTTTTGAAGGAAACGGGTTAATGGCTACTTCTAAAGGATTCGATTATGAAAGACTCATTGATGCTTTTAACGCTTACGGCCAAGCTTTATGTGCATATGAAGATGCATGTCGTTATGCTAACCAACGTTTGGTTAAAGGAAAAGAAATTGGAAGATTACAATTAATCCAAAACCATATTATGGAGATGACTATGCGTATAGAAACAATGCGTAACTTATTATTACATTATGCATGGAACAAAGACAATGACTGCTTAACTCGTGAAGAAGCTTCTATAGCTAAACAATACTGCTCAGAATCAGCAAATGAAGTAGCTGACCATGCAATGCAAGTATTAGCTGGAATTGGATTTTGTGGAAGCAGAGTAAGTAGAATATACAGAGACTTGAGAATAACTCGTATTTCTGGAGGTACTGGAGAAATTCAAACAGTTATAGCAAGTCGTCAAATATTAAAAAAATATAGATAGATAGAAATTAATAATGTGAAAAAGAATATCTTATATTCTTTTTACAATAATATTTATAAAAAAGAAAGGGCGAGAATAAATGGATTTTAAATTAAGTGAAGACCAACAATTAATGAAGAAAATGTTTAAAGAATTTACGGATCAATTTATAGCTCCAATAGCTGCTGAATTAGATGAAGAAGAACGTTTCCCAGAAGAAATCATACCTATTATGGGTGAAACTGGATTATTTGGTATACCTATTTCCGATCAATACGGCGGAGCAGGAGCTGG
Source organism: Clostridium novyi (assembly GCF_003614235.1). Next base: position 1,379,752 of record NZ_CP029458.1, read on the forward strand.
AAACTTATCATATGTATTAGCTGTTGAAGAAATATCTAAAGCATGTGCAAGCACAGGGGTTACTGTTTCAGCTCATACATCATTATGTTGTTGGCCAATAGAAACTTTTGGAACTGAAGAACAAAAATCAAAATATTTGCCTGACTTGGCTACAGGAGTTAAATTGGGGGCATTTGGATTAACTGAACCTAATGCTGGTACTGATGCAGCTGGACAAATGACTGTAGCAGTAGACAAGGGAGAGTATTATTTATTAAACGGAAATAAAATATTTATAACTAATGGTGAAGTTGCTGATGTTTATGTAGTATTTGCAATGACGGATAAAGCTTTAGGAAACAGAGGAATATCAGCATTCATAGTTGAAAAAGGAATGGAAGGATTTTCATTTGGAAGCCATGAAAAGAAAATGGGTATACATGGAAGCTCAACTTGCGAATTAATTTTCAAAGATGTGAAAGTTCCAAAGGAAAACTTATTAGGTGAAATAAATAAAGGATTCAAAATTGCAATGATGACTTTAGATGGTGGAAGAATCGGTGTTGCAGCTCAAGCTTTGGGTATTGCTGAAGGGGCATTAGACGCAACAGTTGAATATGTAAAGACAAGAGAACAATTTAATCGTCCATTATCAGCTTTCCAAAACACAAGATTTACTTTAGCTGAAATGAAAACACGTATTGAAGCAGCACGTTATTTAGTATACTCAGCAGCTCAGGCAAAAGATAATGGAGAAGCATATGCTGAAAAAGCGGCTATGGCTAAATTATTTGCATCAGAAACAGCAAGAGACGTAACTTGCAAAGCAGTTCAATTATTCGGTGGATATGGATATACAAGAGATTATCCAGTCGAAAGAATGATGCGTGATGCAAAGATTACAGAAATTTATGAAGGTACTTCAGAAGTACAAAAAATGGTTATCTCAGGTGATTTATTAAAATAAATTAAAAGATAAATTAATGAGAAATTCCTTTTCTTTATTTGAATATTATTTAATACTTTGGTATTACAAAAATAAGAAAGGGAGTTTCTTTTTGATAAATTATTACTGATGAGAAAAAAGACAATAATTTTTTAATATTTAATAATTGTTGGAGTTAGTTTGATAGTATGGAGAACATTTTAGCAATAGATTTAATAGATATAAAAATACAAATATTTATGACTGTAAAACCTAGAGAAGTACAAAGGTTAATAAATATGTTAAGCATTATTGATTTAATGATTTTGTTATACTTTTACCCATAACAGAGCTTATAGTAGGCAGTTTTAAAGAAATATAAAAACCATAAAATGGTTAAAATTTTTGAAATAAAATCTCTATAGGAAAGAAAGGGAAAAGGAAAATGTTTAAAAATAAGGGAAATAAAGATAAATTTATAACGTTGATTTTAATGATGGTATCTTTAAACACTATTTATCTATTGCCATACTTAATGTATACATACTATACACCATTACAAGAAGCTATGGGTTTAGTTGGTAAAGATGCTGCTTATGGAAAGTTGTTAAATATTTATGGTATAGTAAATATTATACTATATATTCCAGGTGGATGGATTTCAGATATGTTTGATGCTAAGAAATTATTAGTTATTTCAATGATTTCAACAGGTGTTTTAGGTTTAGTTGAAGCTACTTGGCCAAGTTATAGTATATTAATGGTAATCTATATTTTATGGTCATTTACTACTGTATTGACTTACTGGTCATCATCAATAAAATGTATAAACTTAATTGCAGGTGCTGACGAACAAGGTGCGATGTTTGGAAGTCTTGAAGCGGGAAGAGGAGTGGTAGGTTTAATTCTTACAACGGTGTTTGTTGGAATTTATTCAATGACTGCATCAATAACAGGGGTTGTAATCGTAATATCTATAGTAATGATTATATGTGGTATTGCACAGTTAATTTTAATGCCAAGCACATCTTCGGATGAAGCAGTAAATAAAGATGTAAAGTCCAGTATAAGAGCTATGAAAGGAGCATTCAAGCTTCCTATAACTTATTTATTATCAGCGATGATTTTTGGAGCTTGCATAACAAGGGCAACTTTCTCATATTATACACCATTTTTAGAGCAGGTTTTAGGAGTAAGCGTAAAAGTAACAACTATATTTGCAAATTACAATAATGTATTGACAAATATAGTTGGTGCATCTGCAGCAGCTTTCTTTGCTACAAAGGTAGGAAGATCAACAAAACCAATGATTTATGCAGGTATTGTTATGATAGCAAGTTATGTTGGAATTATTTTATTACCACAAACATCTATATTATTAGTGCCCTTTGTATTATTATTTATAATTGCATCTTTAGGTACTTATGTATACAGAGCACTTTATTACGCTGTCATTGAAGAAGTTGGAACACCAAAGAATGTGGTAGGGAATGTTATAGGAATTTCTTCATTAGTGGGATTTATTCCTGATACATTTTATTTGTCAATGTGTGGTGGATGGATTGAGAAATATGGTGTTGGAGCTTACAAATTAATATTCGCAACTTGTTTAGTAGCAGCCGTAGTAGGATTTATAGGTGCATTTATAAGTGAAAAAATGGTTAAAAAACGTAGAAGAAATATTGAAATAAAAAAAGGTATAAATGGTATTGAAGTGTAAAATGTCAAATAGATTATTATAAGGTTTCAAGACAATCAAAGTAATACAAAAATATTTTATAGTATATTTTGGAATATTTATATTCATAAATTTTTAACCTCACATAAAGTAATTATTGTCAATGTGAGGTTTTTTAGAGATTCAATAAATATCATAAAGTAATTATATTATGCATAAATAATATTATAAAATTAGGTTTATAAATTTTGGAGGAATTATATGTTTCAACTTAATATAGTATTTTATATTTTTGTATTAGTTGTAATTATTAAGGGAATAGTTACGTTTATTAAAAATGAAAGGTCCCCAATTATATCTACAAAAGCACAACTTGTTTATAAAAAAGAGAGTATGATACCCATACAGATAATAATCTAGTAATGACAACAAATGAAACTTTAATATTAATATTTCAACTTGATACTGGAAGTAAACTTGACTTTATAGTTAATTATGATACTTTTACAAATATACCAGAGTATCAATGGGGAAATTTGATATTTCAAGGTACTAGATTTTTAAAGTTTGAAATTAAAAATAATATTGTTTAAAGATAATCTAGTATATATTTATCAAATAGATTAGTAGCTTTACATATAAATATAAAAATTATATAATTTAATAAAGTACATAGAAATTTATAAATAAGTTTAAAGTAAAATTAACATAATTAATTTTAAAAAATATAAATAAACAGTTAGTGCTAGTAGTTAGGTAAGTAATAACCAAGTTTTTTAGTATTAGGAAACAAATTAAAAGCTTGTTTTGCATATCTATATGGAGATAAATGATGAGAAATAATTTACTGGCTGTGACATCTAGGACAGGTGATTTTTTATTAGTTTTGTTCATTGAGTTCTCTCTCCTTTCAGGGAGGTAATATGTTTGTGAGAAATCTATTATATTTCAATAGGTTGAGAGGAACCAATGCTCATATAACTTAACAGAACGAATCAAAAAGAAGGAGGATGAGGTATGAATAAAATTTTCAAAAGGTCAAAAGGGAAAAAAATTGTAAGTTTTTTTGTAGTAATGGCAATGATATTCTCAATGACTACTCAGCTTGCATTTGCAACTAGTAATTCAGAAAATGTTATTAACACTAATATGAATACGTTGACAAAAGAGGCAAATGTATCTAATGACAAAAGTATAAACATTATTATGTTTAACGATTTCCATGGTAATTTAGCAGAAGATGTACGAGAAACAGGTAAAAATATTGGTATGGCTAAAATGGTAGGATATGCAAAAGAAGCAGTTAGCAAAAATCCGAATACAATAATAGTATCTGGTGGAGATAATTATCAAGGTACAGCTATGTCAAATTTAACATATGGTGCACCAGTATCAGCTATGATGAAAGCTATGAATGTAACAGCTTCAGCTGTTGGTAATCATGAATTTGATTGGGGCGTAAGTCATATGGAAAAGTGGCAAAAAGATGGAGGATTCAATTTTTTAGCTGCTAATATTTATGATTCAAAAACAAACAATCCTGTATCATGGTCCAAGCCTTATAAGATAGTTGAAAAGGGTGGAATAAAAGTAGCATTTATAGGACTTGCTCATCCAAATACAACAACTCTTACTAAGAGAGAAAATGTAACAGGACTTGAATTTAGAGATCCAGTTAAAACAGCAGAAGAATGGATAAAATATCTAAAAGAAGGAAAAGCTAAAGAAGGAATTCCTGATGTTATTGTAGCGTTAACACATATTGATTCCTATCAAGATGCTAATACTAAAGAAATAACAGGAAAAGCAGTTGATCTAACTAAAGTTAAGGGATTAGATGCAATTGTATCAGCTCATAGTCATAGAAGAGTTATAGGAATAATAAATGGAAAACCAATAATTCAAGCTTATAAATATGGTCGTGCTATTGGAATAATGTCTATAAAATTAGACAAAGACAATAAGGTAAGTAAAATTGTACCTAAGATAGACGATGTATGTAATACTAAAAGTGATATTATATCAGATAAAGAAAGTACAGAAACTTATAATAAATATGATAAAGATTTAAAACCTATTTTAGGAGAAAAAATAGGACAAGCAACAGAAGAATTTACTCACGATAGAACTAAGTCTAATGTATCTTTATTAGGTAAATGGTCATGTGAAGTTATGCAAAAGAAAACAGGTGCACAAATAGCTATTCAAAATGGTGGTGGACTTAGAAGAACACTATATAAAGGTGACATTACAATGGGGGATATGTATGAAATAATGCCTTTTGACAATGCACTTGTAACATTTGATTTAAAAGGTGCAGATGTAAAGAAAGCTATAGATCACGGTATATTAAATCCTGAAGTAACAGATGGACAATTTTCAGGACTAAAGGTTGAATACGATAAAAATAAAGAATTTGAGCATAGAATAACAAAAATAACTCTTAATGATGGAACACCACTTGATATGAATAAATATTATAAAGTAACTGCTCCTGATTTTCTTTTATCAGGTGGAGATAAGTATGATTTTTCTAATGCAAAAAATGTAGTGGAAACATTTATTCCTGTAAGAGATGTTTTAGTTGAAGCTATTAAAGATGCAAAGATTATAACGCCTAAAGAAGTGGATTATATAAAAGAATGTGAAGTAAAGCCAGAGTTAAAACCAGAAGTAAAACCAGAAGTTAAGCCGGTTCCAAAACCAGTGCCAAAACCAGAGGTTAAACCACAAGTTAAACCTGATCCAAATGTTAGAGCGGTTTATTTTGTAAAGAGTGGAGATACTTTAAAATATATTGCAAGAACATATGGAGTTTCTTGGAGAGAACTTGTTAAATTTAATAAATTAGATAATCCAAATATGATATTCCCAGGTCAAAAGATATTAATACCTGTGGAAGGAGCTAAAGAAAATTCAAATATTAAAGATACTTATGTAGTAAAAAGATATGATACATTGAAGAAAATAGGTAATATGTATGGAATTAGTTGGAGAAGAATAGCTAAGTTTAATAAATTAAATAATCCAAATATGATATTTGAAAATCAAAAGATATTAATACCAGCATATTAATAGTTGTAAATAAAAAACGCTTTGTTTTTATAATAAAACAAAGCGTTTTTAAAATTAAAAAGGAGAGGATAGAGTGAAAAAATCTAAAAAATTACATATAGTATTGATTATGATGTTCATATTTTCTATATTTTTTACTTTTAATTGTTTTGCAGAAGAAAATAATAGCAAGAATCTTCAAGAATATTATTCAAAACAAATGGATAAACCTAATTATGTAACTGTAAAGGCTAAAATTATAGATATAACATTTGATGATACAAAAGAAAATAAAAAGGATATACCAATAGAATCAGATATTAGATATCAACATTTAAAAATAAAACTTATATCTGGAAAGCATAAGGGGGAAGTTTATACTGTTAGAAACACCGTTGAGATGATATCGCCTTATAAACTTATATTTGAAAAAGGTGACAAATTACTTCTTCATCTAACTGAAGGAACGGGAAACAAAGTAGTAAACTTAAAAGTGTATGAAAGATCAAGGGAAGGAGTTATATATTTTGTAGTAGCACTATTTATGATTTTACTAGTTGCTATAGGAGGAAAAAAAGGGCTAAAATCAGCTATAACATTAATATTTATGGGATTACTTATAGTTTTTGTTTTATTACCTCTAATAAGAAGAGGATATAACCCTATTTTAGTATCTATATTTATAAGTGTTTTGTCAGTGGTATTTACTATGACATTGGTAAGTGGCGCTAATAAAAAGACATTAACTGCAATACTTGGAACAATAGGTGGAGTTATTATAGCTGGTATTATAGCTATGATAGTAGGAAATATAGCTATGTTAACTGGGGTAGGAAATGAAGATGCACAAATGCTTGCATATATACCTCAAAATAAATATATAAATTTTAAAGGATTGCTTTATGGTGGGATAATAATAGGTGCACTAGGAGCAATAATGGATGTAACCATGTCTGTGTCATCAGCTATGTGGGAGATAAAAGAGATAAAACCTAAGATAAAGACTAATGAATTAATAAAGTCTGGAATGAATATAGGTAAGGATATTATGGGATCTATGTCTAATACGTTAATTCTTGCATATGCAGGTGGTTCTATTTATATTATGCTTTTATTTTCTATGTTTAAGATGGATCCTCTTGAAATTATAAATTTAGAACCTATTGCTTCAGAAATAATAAGAGCTATGGCGGGAAGTATAGGTCTTATATGTGCAATTCCATTAACGGTTATAATTTCTGCAAGCTTAGCAAAGAATTACTACAAGAAAAGATAGAAATTAAAACCTATATCACATTGAATATAAGTACATATAATGATATATATAATGGAATATGTCATTGTATGTATAATATTAAAAGGTGATATATATGAATCAAGAAAATTTAATAGAGAATGGTATTCGTTATATTTGTAATAGTAATTATCAATATTTTTTAAGAAAGAAAAATGTACAAGGAATTGGACTTGGATATAAAAAAATTAATGGAAAGTGTACTTTTAGAAAATGTATAAGTGTTTTTGTGTCTAAAAAACTATCTTCTAATAATATAGCTAGAGAAGATTTAATTCCATCATATTTTAATTGCATTCCAACAGATGTAGTGGAAACTGGTATTTTTACTACCTGTGCACTTAATCAGAAAATTCGTCCGGTTCAATGTGGATATAGTATAGGGCCTGTTGGAGTTGGTATTTATGGAACTTTAGGATGTTTAGTGAGAAATAGACGAGAAAAAGCAATTTATATATTAAGTGCAAGTCATGCATTAAATCCATTAGGAAAAGTATCTTTTGGAACACCTGTAGTACAGCCTGGAGTCTTAGATGGTGGTAGTATACGAAATGATGTAATTTCAAATTTAATAAGAAGTACTACTATACAATATATGGGTACCTTCTCAAAACCAGTAAATACAGTAGATGCAGCTATAGCTAAAGTATCAAATATTTCTATGGTAAGTACTACTATGGCCATAGTGGGTAAAGATTTAAAACAAATGGCACCACCTAAAATTGGAGAAAAAGTGTTTAAGGTTGGTAGAACTACTGGATTTACTGAAGGTCATATAACAGAAACTAATGTTACTCAAGTTATTAACTCTTCTGGGAAAAAAGCTTTATTTAAAGAGCAGATAGCTGCTGATGTGAAATCAGATGTTGGAGATTCAGGGAGTGTGCTTTTAAATTTAAATATGAATCCTGTAGGATTATTAATGGGTACGAGCCAGTCAATGGTATATTCTGTATTTAATGATATGAAAAATGTTATATCAGCTTTAAATGTAGAAGTAATAACAAGACCTGAGATGGATAATATCAAAAGAATGTATAGCTGGAGAAATAATATTTGTGTTTAGAAATAAAAGCAAAAGTAAATTTTAAAATATGATAAATTTTGTAGATAACCTATATGAGTAAATTTCATATAGGTATTTTTTTTGTCTTCTTAAGGAAAAAAGATCAATATTGATAAAAAATAGGATAAAATATATATAAAATCGTATATAAGTAATATAATTCCATTATAATTAGGAGGGATATTGTGACAAAAAATTCAAGTGTATATTATTTAGTTAAAATAGATATTGGTAGTAAACAAAAATATATTTTTAGTACAAATGTATTAAAAGATATAATAGGGGCTTCTGAAATTATAAGGTTTATTACGGAAGAACTTGGACAAACAGTATTAGACTATATGAATAAATTTAATATTTGTAGAAGTAAATTTTCTAAAGAAGCATTTAATGGAATTAGGGGAAATGTTCTTATAGAAGCTGGAGGAAATTCCATATATATTTTCAAAGAAAAAGAACATGCAATAAAATTTAATAAGATATTTAGTAAATTTGTAATGAAATATTTTGATGGAATTGAACTTTTAATGGTAATACAGGAGTTTAACATAGAAAAACAGATAAAATTGGAAGAAAGTCCATCTATAAAATATGCTTTAGATAATATAGAAAGAAAATTAACTATAAAAAAGGGTGAAAGAAAAAATTTATTTAAAAGAATAAGTTATGGGTTAACAAGGATATGTGCTAATACCCAAAAACCTGCTGGATATAGTGATAATAATAAAGAGAGATTTATTTCAAAAGAATCTTATGATAAACAGAGATTTTATAAAAAATTATATGATAATGATAAAAATGGTCTTAATGAGTATTATATAGATGATGAAAATAAATTTATATGTAAAATAAAAAAAGGAAAATATTCAGGTAATATAAAAGACACAGAATTTTACTATACAACAGAAGTTGATGAATTAGCAGGAGATATAGATAGTAAAAGTTATGTAGGTATAACATGTGTTGATGGAAATGGAATGGGAGAAAAAATAAATTCATTTTATAAAGATTATAGATATTGTAAGGAAAAGAGTATAAAAGAAAATAATTTAAAATGGATTAGAAAATATAGGGATTTAACACAAAAAATTAAAGATAACTATGAAGAAGCATTTAATACAACTATAAATGTTTTATGTAAAAATTATGATAAGTACAGAGAAGCTATATTTAAAGATGATAAAAAAATTGTTCCCATTAGACCTATAATATTAGCAGGTGATGATATTACATTTATAAGTAATGGAAAAATAGCTATAGAAGCCACAAAAATTTTCGCAGAAAATATAACAGAGAAAGTAGTAAAGTTTGGAGAAAAAAATTCAAATCTTACAGTAAGCTGTGGAGTTGCTATTGTAAGAAAAAAATATCCGTTTTCAAGAGCAGTTAAACTAGCAGGTGAACTCGAAAAAAGTTCAAAGAAAAAATTAAAAAAAGTTAAAGAAATTTATAAAAACAATAACTGCAAAATTAATGATATAGACGCTTCATTTATAGATTGGTATATAGATAGAGGGAACATATTAGAAGGAATAAATGAAATAAGAAATAAAGAAAATTTAGAATTAACAGCTAGACCATATATGATATCTATTAATAATGTAAATAATAACTTTAAAAAATTAGATAACTTTATTGGACTAGGGAATAATAAAAATATTTTCTGTTATAAATTTAATTATTTTTATAAAGTCCTAGATATAGTGAAGGGGCTAAATAAAAATAGTAATTTAAAAGAATTTTATAGAACAATGAATAAAAGTGAAGTTAATGCTAATTTATTTTCTATAAAGTACTTAATAAATAAAGATTTTAAAATTAATGGATTACAGGAAGAAAACATGAGACAGGTTATATATGATGTTATAGAATGTTTAGATTTATATAAGGAAGTTGAAAAATAATTAAGTTATGTTAAGTAATTATAAAAACATATATAAGGAGAGAATATAATGATTAAATATCCTGTTGAAATAAAATTATTAAGTGAAACTACATTTGGTAGTGGAGAATCAAAAAATGGAAATGTAAATACAGATATTTTATTAGATAATGAAGGATTACCATACTTTTTAGGTAAGACATTTAAAGGATGTCTTAGAAAAAGTATAGAGGATATATTAAAACCTTTTTATTGTAAATCAGGTAAAAATTTTTCACAAATTATAAAAGATTTATTTGGAAGAGGAAATTATAAAAAAGATCCAAAAACAAAAGAAGAGAAAGAAAGTATTGAGTATCAAAGAGATGGAAAACTAAAATTTTCTAATTTCTATTTACATAAAGATATCTTAGATATATTTGATAAAGGTAATAAAGATGAAATTTTAGATGTACTAACAGATGTTAGGTTTTCTATAAAAATGAATGAAGAATTAGGAGTTGCAGATAAAGGATCATTAAGAGCCATAAGAGTTTTAAAAAAGGACTTAGTTTTTGTTGGTTTTATAGAATGTGAAAATAAATTAGCAGATAATGAATTTGAAATTTTAAAAAGAGGAATATTATCTCTTAAAAATTTAGGAGTAAATAAAAGTCGTGGAAAAGGACATGTTGAGGTTTCTATAGGAGAAGAAATTAATGTAAATAACGTTAATGAAAATAAAATAAGCGCAGATTGTAATTACTTATTTTATGAAATAGATTTAAAAGAACCTGTTAAGATAGGGGACAGTAGTTCAAAGTATGATTATGAAGAAAGTAAGTTATATATAACGGGATCAGCCATAAGAGGAGCTATAATAAAGAAGTATTTAGCTAAAGAAATCTTAGATTTAGACATACTAAAAAAGGTAATTTTCTCGGATAGCTATCCAATTTTTTTTGATGGTAAAAAGAGATATTCTTTTCCAACACCTAATATTTTTGTAATAAGTAAAGACACAGATAAGAGTGATCAGTTAATTTATACAAAAGAAAAATTCTCTAATTTATTAGATGAATTACAGGGAGAAGAACAAGAAAATAATAAAGAAAGACGAGTTACAAAACTAAAAAAAGGCAGTTTTTCTTACTATGTAAAAGATGAATCAGGAGATAAAAAAACTTTATATCAATTTGATGTAAAAAAAGATTTTAAATTTCATCATACTAAGGTTACAGATGAAGAAAATATTTTTATATATGAAGCTATTTCTAAAAATCAACAATTTTATGGTGTTATAGATATGTCTAAGTTAGATAGTGAAAATAAGAAAAAAATTATTAATGTTTTAAAAACTCTATCTGTAATTTATTTAGGAGGTTCAAGAACAGGTGGATATGGAAGAACAGAAATAACTAGTGTAGAGAGTATAAAAGATTTTAAAGAACTAAAAAGAAAGCTAAACTATTTAAATTATGGACAAAGCACTAAAGAAATTAATGATATATATTTATTATCGGATGTTATTTTAAGAGATAAAAATCATCAAATCATATCTAATTTTTCAGAAGAATACTTAAAAGAAATTTTAGATGATAGTACAATAGAAATTTTGAGTTCTCAAATAAACCCTACTATTATTAAAGGATTTAATTCAAAATGGAAATCTCAAATTCCTCAAAGTTATGCTATGGAAAAGGGAAGTGTAATTAGAATAAAGGGCAATTTAGATAATACTAAAATAGATAAATTTATGAACAAGTATCACGGTGATAAAGTACAAGATGGATTAGGAAGGGTTATTATAAATCCAGTATTTTTAGATGTAGATAATATAGAATATAAAGAATATGAAAGTAAAGTACTTAAAGGTAAAGATAATATAGAATATAATTCTGTGAATATAGAAACTATTGAAAAGCTTAAAGAATCGAAAGAAGAAAAGTATAGTGATAAAAAGATTAAAGAGTATATAAGTAAGAATATATATGAAGAACCTGTAGATGGCTTATCTTTAAGTCAAATAAATAATGTAATTTATGAAATAGATAAATGTATTATATATGAAAAAAATAAAAAACAGTATTTAGATAAGTTAAAGGAGATAAGCACTAATAAAAATAAAACCGAAAATAATAGAAATATATTAGATATCAAAATATATAAAAATATAAGTTTTGAAGATGTACTAAATGATAATATAAGAAAAGACATATCAAATTTATTACAAAAGGTTTTTGATGAAAATGTTAGTATTATCAATAAAATTGATAAAGATAAAATTCTATTAAAGATATCAAGATGGAAGTTATATTACATTACTAAGTTAATAAAATTAAAGAATTTTCAAAAGGAAGGTGATAACAATGAGTAATGTAAATAAAATAAGAAAATATAAAGTAGTAGTTAAAAATATATCACCTTTGAAGATTGGAAATGGAGAAGATGAAGGATTTCAACTAGTATTACAAGATAATAAAGCATGTATAAGTGGTACTACTATGGCAGGAGTATTTAGAGAGTTTTTAATTAACAATAAAGATATAAAAAAGGATAGCGACATATACAAAAAGATATATTCAGATTCAAATGAAATATCCACTATATTCTTTTATGATTCCTTCTCAGAGCAAGATATAAAAGAAAATGATATAGAGTGTAGACCACATATAAGAATAGATGAAAAAACCGGAACAGCAGTACAAGGTGCATTATTTAGTGAATGTCATGTAAATGAGGGAAAAAAATTTGAAATTACATTTGAAATTAAGGGATTAGAAATTAATGAAGAACAATATGAAAGAATATGTGATTACTTAGAAGAGTTTCTATATTTGCTAGGTAACGGAAAGAAAAGTATAGGAAGTAAATCTACTTTTGGATTTGGACTTATGCAATTTGATAGAGAAGATAGTTGTTATTTTAAAGAATTTGATTTAATCAATGAACAGGATTTGGAAGATTATTTAAATGATATATCGATATATAATATTAAAAATAAAGTTAAATTTAATGATTATACTAGAGAAAAACATACAAGCATTACATTTAAAGCTTATTGTGAGGATGGATTAATTATAAAGGGTGATAAAGAAAAAATATGTGTTAATGATAAATATTTTTATAAAAATATATCTTATAGAGAGATGAAAATTAAAGGAAAAGATAATGAAGAAGATTACAAATATGTAATTCCATCATCCACTATAAAAGGAATTGTTCATAGCTATTCTAGAAAAATTCTTTTAACTTTAGAAAAAGATTTAGAGATATTAAAATATATTTTTGGAGAAAAAACTAATGAAAGAGAAACTAAAAAAGGTAAAAGGGGTAACCTTGTTTTCTATGATTATAAGATTTCAAAGGATAGATTTAAAGAAAGCGAAAAAAATCAGCCAATATATAATCGTATAAAAATAGATAGATTTACAGGAGGGACTTTTCAAGGAAGCTTATTTAAAGATCAAGTCATAATTTTTAATGAAAATACTAAAGAGTTAGAGTTTAAGATTTCAATATCAAATAGGTTAAAAAATGTAGAAGCATTAAAAAATAATAGATTATTTGAAAAGGCGATTGCATTAATAATCCTTACATTTAGAGATATGGGATTTGGATATGTTACAGTAGGTAGCGGAAATAATGTTGGGTTTGGTAGACTTCAAGGAAATTCAATACTAATAGATGAAAATGAACATAAATATGAAGCTAAGTTCCAAAATGATAAATTAGTTGGAGATATAGAAAAATTTGAAAAGTATATAAAAATACTAAATGAATAGAAGGTGATTTTTTGAATTATATAAATAAGAATGAAGTTATTAAACTAATAGATAATAATGAGTATAAATATTTATGGGTTAATACCTATAGTGATATATATTTAAAAGATATTCATAATGAAAAAGTAAATTTTTTTAATGATGATTTAGATAATTTAATAGAAGCTAAACTTTTTAATAATGAGAAAGAATTATCAATAATGCCAGGAAATAAAGAAGGGATGTTTTCGGTAGTTAAATTTAATCCAGATGAATATGAAGATTTTATAGAAGAAAAACAGGTTTTAAATAAATATAAATTAAAACATGAGATAAATAAACTTATAATAAGACATTATTTAAAATATGATGAAGATGGACAGGCTTATGTAGCTTATACAAAACTTTGTAGGGTAGAGGGGGAGAAATAATATGGGTAAAGATAAAAATAATAAAGATTTTAAATATGCATCAGCGCCATATAATTTTATTCCTTTTCCAGAGAAAATTGTGTATAGACATAAATTTGAGGATGCTATTTTAAATCATGAGCAGTTATATAAAAAACTAGAAACAAAAACTGGATATATAGATTATTCTATAGAGGTAAAAACCCCTCTTTTTATAGGTAATGGAGAGGGTGAATTTTTTAAAGTTGATGGTGAAGAAGTAATTCCAGGAAGTACAGTAAGGGGGAAAATAAGAAGTAATTGTGAAATTCTAGCTAGTTCTTATCCGGAGTTTGTTGAAGATAAGAAGTTATGGTATAGAGGGGCGTTTTCAAAAGATGTACTTAATAAAATGTATAAAGAAGAAATTTTGTCAGGAGAGAATGGTAAAATTAATGAAAAAGTTAAAGCGGGATATTTAATAAGACAAGGAAGTAAATGGTTTATAACTCCTGCACAAACACATAATGATAAATATTTTAAAGAAATTCATGAAAGTAAGTTAAGAGATGTATATCATGTTATAGATAAGAATATTAACAAGTCTATTTTTATGTATAAAAGATATGACTCGGAAGATAAAAGTCTTTTATGGAATAAGTTCTCTGAAATGAAAAAAGAAAAGAAAAGTATAAACAAAGAAATTAATAAGCTAAAAATACAGTTACAGGAAAAATACAATAAAAGTGATGATGAAATAAAAGAATTAAAAAAGGAAATAAAAACATTAGAAAGTAAAAAAATATACATTAAAAAAGATATGGAAAGATTACTAAAAAATAATGAAGTTAGAACATTTAAGCCTTATTATTATAGAGCTTTATATGATAATGATACATTAAAAATAAAAAAGGTTATGGAATCAGTACAAGATAAGGAATATGGTTTTTTAATGAATTCAGCTAGGTTAAATTCCAAACAAAATCACTATTTAATATTTAAAAAAGATATCACAAAAAACAAAATAGAAATAACTAAAGAATTAATAAGTCAATATAAAACTAGTGTAAAGTGTAAACAAAGTAAACCAGTTGAAAAATTTGAATTAGATGAAGAAAAAGATTTTTATGAAAATAAGGAAAAGCCTATATTTTATTTAAGTGATGAAGAGGGTAATATAACATCATTCGGGTTTACACCATATTTAAAAATATCTTATAAAAAAGGTGTTCAAGATGGAATCAAAACGAAACAGGAAAACATTAAAGAAACTAACAAAGGGAGAATAGATTATGTAAAAGGTATTTTTGGCTTTGAGAATGTGAAAATTAATAATAATTTAGTTTCATATAAAGGAAGAGTAAGTTTTACAAATGCTAGATGTAAAGTATGTAGCAATATACAAAAACCTATATTAAAACATCTTATGAATCCTAAAATAAGTTCTTTTCAATTATATTTAAAACAAGATGTTAATGATCTTAAGATTTTAAAAACATATAGTAGTAAAAATTTTGAACTTAGAGGTCAAAAGATTTATTGGCTAAGAAATGAAAGTGATAGTTCAGATGATTATAAAAGTGATAAAGCTATTTATGAGAAAGAAAATAAAAAAACACCTGATGAAAAGCAATATGCAAAATTAAGTCCTATAGATAAAGGAACTGTATTTAATGGGAGAATTTATTTTGAAAATCTAGATGAAGATGAATTAGGATTGTTATTAATGGCGATAAAACCATTTAAAGATGCTAAAGAAAATTTAGGGCAAGGAAAGCCTTATGGATTTGGAAAAGTAGAATTCAAAATTGAAAATTTAAAAGAAGTAGATAATGAAAATAGATTTAAAGGACTAAATTTGCAATTTTTAAATAGTAAAGATTTAGATTATAAAATACAAAAATATATTAATAAATTTATAGATATAATGAATTCTGAATATCATATGGACTTTAGTAAAGATGACAGAATAAGGGCATTTAAATCTAGCAAGTTAGAAGAAAAAAGTATAAGTTATTCAGAGTTTAATTATATGGATATAAAAGAATTTAAAGATAGAAAAATATTAAAAGATATGAATTCTTATATAGATTATGAATTTATTTCCGCAGAAAAATATGTTGCTGCTGGAAAAGATGATGAGTTTGATAAAAAAACAATGGCAAAACGATTGGGTGGAAAGTTTAGAGTAACAAATAGGAGAAGATAAAATTACAATTTATAAAGGAGTTAATAATAAGTATTATGGATATATGTGATGAAAACTATTATAAACAAATAATTAATATAATTGAGAAACATAAAAAAGACAATTCAGCAGAAGCAACTATAAAAGGATTTTTATATCAATTTTTGGTTACGTTGGATAAGTGGATTGAAATGTATAGGCAAAAAAAATTCTTTGAAATTTATCCAGAGGACTGTGATGATATTAAAATAAAATCAGAGAATAAAATTCAATATATTCAAGTAAAAGCATATGATAGTATAAACTTTACTTTAAACCACGATAGATTTATAAAGAGCGTAGAAAATTTTTGGGAATTATATATTTATAATAATATGAAACCTAATATACAGTTTATTTTTCATACAAATTCTAAGCCAGGAAATAAAGCGTATTTAATGAAAAGATGGATTGAAGGGAACTTAACTAATTCAGAAAAAGAAGAAATTTATTTAAATATAAAGGAAAAATTAAATAAGACTATAGAGCAAAAGTTTAAAGAGGACAAATATAAAAAGACAATAAAAGAAAATATAAAAAATGAATCGCTTAGGTTTATAGATTCAATAAAATTAGTTTTTGAAGAAACAACGGTTGATAATAGTAAAGAACGGTTAGAGCATAATATTTTAAATAATATAAAATTGATAAATGGTTGTTATAAGTGTAAAAATATATTTTATAGATTATTAATAGAAGTTATAGAAAAGTCTATTAAGAAAAATTGTAAGGATAAGAAACTAGATAATGAATTGCTAAGTAGTATTTTACATGATTCGGAGGAAAATATTATTATGAAGATTGAAGAAAAGTTAGATGATATGAAAAACGATATAAATACTATGAGTAATAAGCATAGTGCTGAGCATAAGGAAATTAAGGAAGAAATAAAGAAAATTGCAAATAAGGAAACTCATTATATAGAAGAAGATACGTTAAATGTAATTGTAAGTAGTAGACATCAGCTTGGACAAAAAGCATACACATTAGATTTAACAGAGTTCTTTAAATATGGTGAAGGTTATAGTTGTTATAAATACATTAAAAGTTATAATATATGGAACAATGAGTTGTTAAAAAAAATAAATGTTTTTTTTAATAATTTAATAAAAGAACAAAATAATCAAAAACATTCAATATTATTAGATGGTATACATTATAGCATAGCATTTTATATAGGATATAAATATGGAAAAGCTTTGAGGAATCCGTATTTAAAAAGAGAAAATGAAGTATATAAATTCAAATCTATTAATACAGATAATAATTATAAAATATATGACAATAAAACATTGTTGAAAGATACAAAAGATGTGGTTGTAATTATAAATACCTCAAGAGATTCAGAAAGTATAAAAGATGAAGTGAAAGATTTTATAAATAAAAGTAATATAAATAGATTTAGTATTATAAATTTGACACTTGGAGAAAGGAATGATAATGGGTCTGTAGATAAAAATAATTTTTATTATATAGCTTCTCAAATGGCTAAATTAATACAAAAATATGTTAATAAAGATCAAACAATACACTTATTTAGTATAACTACTGTTGAAGAGATTTTTGCTATAGGTAGATTATTATTTGATATGAAAAATATTATTTTGTATGAACATGTAGGAGAAGAAAAAATATATATGCCTACAATAAGACTTTAAATAACATATTAGTGTGAGGTAAAATCATGGACTTTTACGAATTAAGAATAACATTAAACTTAAAAAAAGATATTCATTGTGATTATATAACTGAAAGATTATCTGTACTATTCAATAAAGCTATGATTTATAGTGAATATTTAAAATCAATACATAAGGTAAATATGTACAAGTTATATACCTTTGAGGGACTGTCTCCATTTGAAAAGGACAAAGTTTATAAACGTGGACGATACTATATGACAAGATTTAGATGTATAGATAAATTTGTGGCGGAGGAATTTAAGAAGTGTTTAAAACAGACAAAAACAAATGAGTTTGATATACTTGCAGTAGATATAGATATAGTAACTCCTAAATATATAAAAATATTATTCAATGTTACACCTGCTATAGCTATCATAAATAATGAGCCTTGGACTGATAAAATGAATATAGATTTATTAAAAAAGAGTATCAATGAGAATTTAATAAAGAAGATAAAATTTATTCAGGATATAGACGAAACTTTAGAGCTTGATATGATAAAATGTATAAAATTAAAAAATAGAATGCCTATAGGGTGTAAATATAAACATATTAAATTATTAGGAAATAAATTTGAAATAGAAATTAAAGATGATGATATATCGCAATTTATGGCAAATATAGCTTTAGCAGTAGGGATTTTAGAAAAAAATTCTCTTGGTTATGGTTATTGTTTATATAAAAGTAAGTAAATTATTTTCCCAACCGATTAAAAAATTTAAACTAGTCATAATCCTTGATTTTACTGTTTTTGAGTGGAATTTAAGTTTAGAGAATTAAATTATTAAGAACGGTTGGGAAAAAACTAACGAAAGTATTTATTTTTAATAATTTTAGGGGTATAATAAAAATAAGAAATGGTTATTTTCCTATGGTTGAAGTTGAACATTAACATAAGATGTATTCTTCACCCTTACCCCCAGCATAAGCAATATTTTGTTGAAGTTGAACATTAACATAAGATGTATTGAAGATGAATTTATAGTTTACAGGTATGATAGAAAAGTTGAAGTTGAACATTAACATAAGATGTATTCCTCACACTGTTATAACTTTGTATAACTTATTTATGTTGAAGTTGAACATTAACATAAGATGTATTTTTTACTTGATACAGGATACATCGTATAATCCGGGTTGAAGTTGAACATTAACATAAGATGTATGTTGAAACCTAAAAATTATGAAGCTCCAGTTAAAAGTTGAAGTTGAACATTAACATAAGATGTATTATAATTGAGCTTCCTTGTTTATAGTTTTTTCCATGGTTGAAGTTGAACATTAACATAAGATGTATTTAAATCTTTTAAAAATTTTGGTATCTGTTTGCTCTGCTGGCGTTGAACATTAACATAAGATGTATTTAAATAGATGGAGTAACAATAGTTTCTTTTCCTACAAAATAGTTGAACATTAACATAAGATGTATTTAAATTATATTATTCCTCCTTTAATTAAAGAAAATATTCAGTTGAACATTAACATAAGATGTATTTAAATCTATCTTTATCTATCTCTTTCTCTTTCTCTAACTCTGTTGAACATTAACATAAGATGTATTTAAATGTATCTGTTATCTTTTTTCTTATATTAATTTTAGTTGAACATTAACATAAGATGTATTTAAATTTTTGGTTACCTCCACTATTTTCTTTATATCTAATGTTGAACATTAACATAAGATGTATTTAAATAAACTTAAACAAAATGATTGAATGTGAAGAAGAAATGTTGAACATTAACATAAGATGTATTTAAATTTTATACGAGATCTTGTATATGGAATTTTGTAACTTGTTGAACATTAACATAAGATGTATTTAAATGTAAAACTTTTTACCAACATCAAATATCCACTTTCAGTTGAACATTAACATAAGATGTATTTAAATATTTCATATGTTTCCCCATAATCAGCTAAGACTTTGTTGAACATTAACATAAGATGTATTTAAATCTAAAGTATATATTAACATCTCTATCGTTAAAATTGTTGAACATTAACATAAGATGTATTTAAATAATCTTTTGAATTATTGAATATAAACCCTAGATCATCGTTGAACATTAACATAAGATGTATTTAAATCAGCCACACGATAATAACTTTTTAAATCTAAGTCCGTTGAACATTAACATAAGATGTATTTAAATTCGGCAGTAATGCTAGAGAAATAATTCTACTAACTGGTTGAACATTAACATAAGATGTATTTAAATCAAAATGACAGTCTTATAGCATTATTTATTGGAATTATGTTGAACATTAACATAAGATGTATTTAAATAATTAACTATTAGACAAATTAAATTCGTAAACAAGTTGAACATTAACATAAGATGTATTTAAATTTCCTGCTGTTGTTGTAGTTTGCTGGCATCTTGCGTTGAACATTAACATAAGATGTATTTAAATAACTTTTATTAAGTAAATTACATGTTACACTTTACGTTGAACATTAACATAAGATGTATTTAAATTTTAATAGAAGGAGTGATTAAATGAGGTTATACAGTTGAACATTAACATAAGATGTATTTAAATATTTCCTCTAATGCGTTTTTAAATGTAGAATTTATGTTGAACATTAACATAAGATGTATTTAAATGTGTTAAAAACAATTTTATCTTCATCTATTACAAGTTGAACATTAACATAAGATGTATTTAAATCACTTTGAATATGAGCAAGGTTCTCATGATGCTGTTGGTTGAACATTAACATAAGATGTATTTAAATTTCACTTTCACAAATTTCACCTCTGTTCATATTTCTGTTGAACATTAACATAAGATGTATTTAAATCCGGTTCCAGATTTAAAATCAATTGAACCTAGTTTAAGTTGAACATTAATATAAGATGTAGGTTGTTGAATAACTAATTTTTACAAATGTTAAAAAGCATTTATGCGCGAGCATGTGTTTAATAATTTTAAATGTGCATTAGTAAATTCTTTAAAAATTTTTAAAAGTAAGTGCATTAGCGCGATGAAAACTATAGATTCCAAGGATATTTTCTAGAACTTATTTTGCTGTTAACCTTATTAAATTCGTCTATAAGATACGATAAAAGAACCCACTTAATATGGCGTTCATAGCGTTTTTGTCCGTAAAGTCTAGGATTTTCTAGATTATAGAGTCCTTTAAGTATAGAAAATAATTGTTCAATTTTTAGCCTATTTTTATATAAATTTTTACCTATTGGCGATTGCATAAAAAGAGCATTTTTATATCTAGATTCATCTTTAAAAGATTCTATACTCTTTGCTTTACGCATATTTACGTCTGTTAATAAATTATATTCTAGAGTTTTAGAAACTTTAAACCATTGAGCATCATCATAAGCAGCATCGGCAAGTACAATAAATGGATTATAAGTTCAATAAGCATAGCATAAATGCCATAGTACACGTATTTTTCTAAAGCTATCGCTCTTAAAGAAAATGTAGAATGGTCAGGAACTTCTTTTAAACCTATAATCTTTTGAAATACAATATCTTGTTTAATTTTATATTCAAGTTCTCTAAGACTAAAAATACTATTATTTACACCATATATCATACATGCAACAATTTGTTGATCTGAATATTTAGGTGGTCTACCTTTAGCTTTTCTAGTATTAATGCCAAGTTTATTAAATGCAATATTAACAGTTTCAAAAATTTTAAAATAAATGTTTTCGCTTTGTATATTTAATGTTATAATCATATTTGAGTCATCCTTTGTATATTATGGTTTTTTAGCGAGAACATTATATCACAAAGTGATGACTTATTTATTTTTTTGTATTTTTAATTATTCAACAACCTAAATATTAAATTACGGTATCTCCTCAATATATGGGGAGTTTCTTTATGCAAAATTTTAAAATAAGTGAATAAAAAAATATTTTAAGGTAACAATTTTAGTAAAAGGATTAACTTCAACAAAATAATGTTTTTAAATACAAAGTAATGTGTTTATATTTAATATGAATAGTAACATGTGATGTGTAATAAATAATTTAATCAAAAGGAGAACTGGAAATTTGTATAATTTACAAGTGTTTGAGTCTATGGTGGATGTTTATACTATGGAAGATATTAAAGTTAATAAACAATCTATAAAAATTTCAAAACTTATAGATAAGACATTATGCATGAATGATAAATTTTTAAAATTACATAAAGAAAATTGCTTTAAAAATTACTGCTTTAACTGGTTATATCCAATTGAAACTGATGTGTATAAAAAAGGTAAAATATATACTTTTATTATTAGGACTGTTGATAAAGAGTTAGTAGAATATTTTAAGAAATACTTAATAAATGAATATACAGAAAGTTTAAAAGTATTAACCATAAAAACAAAATTAATTCCACAATGTCCAATAGAAAAAATTTATTCTATTACTCCATTAATTATTAAAGCACAAGGTTACTGGAAAAATAACCTGACATTTAAACAATTTGAAGAGAGAATATTTTCAAATCTTATAAAGAAATATAATGAGTATTTTAATATAAAAATAAATGAAAATTTTTCATTATATAACAATATAGTTATAAGTAACAAAAAACCTATTTCTATGCCTGTAAAAGGGGTGAGGTTATTAGGTGATAAAGTAACTTTATATATAAGTAATAATGAAATGAGTCAAAAACTAGCCTATTTTGCATTAGGAGTAGGGCTTGGGGAAGTTAATGGAAGAAGTGCTGGATTTTGCAATTATAAATACTTATAAGGAGGTGAAAAAGATGCTAAATCAAGCGATTAAGTATTTACTTTCTAATTATAAAGAAGATGAAATAGATAAATTTATTGCTAAAAATTATATTCCGACTGATGGTATATATATAGTTGTTGAAGAAACTAAATACGGATTTAATAGAGTTGAGAAGGTGCAAATAAAACAAAATAAGAGAACTAAGCAATTAGAAGATACTACAGGATTTATAAATTTTGATTTTATTTGTATAGCAGATTATTTAAGTAAGCTTATAGATATGAATAAGCCCATTGATTCTAAAAAAGTAATACATTCTAATAATTACTTAAGTTTCTTTGTAAAATTAGATAGTATTTCTGGTGGAAAATTAACCAATGAAATTATTCATAATTACTATGAAGTTTTAAGAAATCCACAAGATAAATACAAAAAAGATAAAAATAAGCTAGCAATGTATGAAGATGCAGAAAAAGAATTTGGAAAAGTCAATGAGGAAAGACTAAATAAAATAGAAGAATGGATTATAAATAATATATATAATCTAGTTCCTAAAGATTCGAAAGAAAAAACATATCTAAAAATATTTTTTAAGTACGATTTATCTGAATATGAAAAAGAGAGTAAAAAATATCTAATTCCCAATATTTACAACAGTACAGATTTTAATATATCTATAAATGACACATTATATGGACTTCCTAATAACAATATGGGTTTAAATTCAAAAAAACCTTATTTAGAAAACAAAACAAGAAAAACTACAGTTCCATTTTTAATATCTCTAAAAGAAGTATTAATCCAAAAAAAGTTATTTGATTTTTTAATGAATATGGCAACAACAGGAAGAGTAAATATTTATTTAAACGAAAAAGAAATTATTGCATTAAGCAATAAAGAAAGCCTTAAAAATAATTTTCAAGGTGCATATATCAGAATAAAAAAAGGAAAAGAACTTGAAATTTTAGATTTTGATATTATAGAAAATTATAAAGTTAAGTTAAAGCAACCTATGAAAGTTAAAAACATACTTCAAATAAATTATGAAAAACTAAGTAAAAAATTACCTGACTATTATCATGAAATAAAGTTAGTAGAAAATTTGAAGATATTCATAAATGAAATTTTATTTAGCAAGTTCTTAGATTCAAATTACTTTACAGAGGCTAAAGATTTATCTATTAATAATAGCAACCTAAAAATGAATTTATTATTAAGTAGAAATATATTATTTAATTGGTTTTTTAAAGGAAATCAACAAGGGGTATGGGAAGTGCTAAATAAAACTAGCTTAAGCTTAATAAAGGGTTCTATTAATAATGGTTATATGATTAGAGCAAGTGAACAATTTAATTTAAGATGTGCTTTAAAGGAATATTTTAAAGGAGATGAAAAGTCAATGGCTGATGTTTTAAAGGAAGTTAAAGATTCCTTAAGAAAAAAGATAAATATAAAATTTGATGAGGCTACATCTAGTATAGAAAATGATGATGAATATTATTTTGCAGTAGGACAATTAGCAGGATATTTTATTTCATTAAATAAGAGTAAAAACAAACCACATTCTTTAGCAAATCCAGTTATAAATGCGAGAAATGATAAGAGAATTAAAGATGAACTTATAAAACTATATAAAAAATATAATTACGCAATACCTTATACAAAAGGAAGATTTGAAAATTTAATGGCAATAGTAAAGTCTTATGAACCTAAGGAAAAGGTTAAAGATGATTTAATAATAGCAGGATATCTTCATAGTAATTTAATTTTTGAAAAAACTGAAGATTCAAAAAATGAGAATGGAGGAAATTAGTGATGATGAATAAAAGAATTTATGGATTATTAGGTATAGCATCAATAATGGCTAATTGGAATGCTGATTTTACAGGATATCCAAAAACAATTTCAACAGGAGAGATATTTGGAAGCGATAAGGCATTTAAGTATCCTATTAAAAAAATGTGGAACCAACAAGGGGAAAAAGTATTATATATAAAATCAATGAAGCTTGAAGAAGATAAAAATGGCATAAGTGATTTAACTCCAAGATCACTAAAAGAAAGATATGAATATTTATTTGAAAATAATAAAGTAAGTGACAATAAAGAAGGCAAAACTGATAAAAAATCCAAAAAAGATGGAAAAGAAGTTTTAACAAATTTATTTAAAGCTATAGATGTTAAAAACTTTGGAGCTACTTTTGCAGAGGAAGGAAATAATATATCAATAACTGGTGCAGTTCAAATAGGCCAGGGATTTAATAAATATGAAGAATCTTATGCAGAAGAACAGCAAATACTTTCTCCTTTTAGAGATGCCTCTCAAAAGAAAAAGTCTAAAAAAGAAAATGAGGAGAAGGAAGATGCTAAAGCTTCAACATTAGGAACAAAAATAGTTAGTAATGAAGCACATTATTTTTATCCATTTGCAATAAATCCAACAGCATATGATGAATTTGTAGAATTAGGAGTAACTGATGGATACACTGAAGAAGATTACAAAAAGTTTAAAGACGCTTCATTAATTGCAGCTACATCATTTAATACAAACTCAAAAGTTGGCTGTGAAAATGAGTTTGCCTTATTTGTAGAAACTGATAAAGAATTATATCTACCTAATTTAAGTCAGTTTGTAGAGTTTGAGAAGAAGGATGATAAAGGAGTTATTAAATTAACTTGTGGTAAGTTATTAGATGGATTAAAAGATAAAATTAAATCTATAGAAATTTATTACAATCCATACACTACTATTCTTGATAGTGATATAAAAGATGCTAAAAAGTTTAATATATTTACTAAAAAAGAAGAGGTATAACTATGGAGGTTTTAAAATTTAATTTAAAGGGTGAAACTGCATTTTTTAAACGTCCAGATGTGAATACTTATTTATATTTTACGTATGGAAATATACATAAAGTAGCACTACTTGGAATACTAGGAGCTATAATGGGTTATAAAGGATACAATAATCAATGCAATAAAATTTACAAACATGAAAAAGAACAGTGTATATATCCAGAGTTTTATGAAAAATTAAAAGGATTAAAGGTAGGAATTGTTCCTATAAATCATCATGGTTATAATTTAAAAAAAGTGCAAACATTTAATAACTCAGTGGGGTATGCCTCAAAGGAGCAAGGTGGAAATTTAATAGTTAAAGAACAATGGCTTGAAAAACCTAAATGGGAAATATATATACTTATTGAAAATGAAATTACTAGAGAATTAGCTGATAGATTAAAAAACTATAAATTTAAGTATATACCTTATTTAGGTAAAAATGATCATATAGCAGATATAGGTTTTGTAGAAGTAATAAAAAATGCTGAAAAGATACACAGTGTGGATAAGTTAGATGGTTTATTTATGAAAAAATACTTTACATTAAATTTAGATAATGAAGATGAAGAAGAAGAGAGCATATGGAAATATGAAGAAAGTTTGCCTATATCATTAGAAGAAGTAACTAACAAATATGAATTAGAAACTTTCTTAATGACTAATGCTATTGTAAATATAAAAGACTATGATAAGGTTCAAATTTACAAATGTAATAATAAAAATATATATTTCTTTTAAAGGTGAGAAATTTTCTCGCCTTTAAAAGAAATATGGAAAATAAAATTTATATAAGGGATTTGATAAAATGTACTTTGAGAAAACAGAAAAATTTGATATTTCAAAATATATAAAAAATTCAGAAAAAATATATGCACATATAAATAATAAAACTAGAGAAAAAGAAACTTTAAAAGAACATGTAGAAAGATCTTTAAAATATTTTTATAAATTAGTATATAGTAAAAACTTAGAAAATATTTTTTTAAAGTTTGAGGAGAAACTTTGTAGAGAATTTAGTGATGAAGAGAAAAATTTATTTAGAGAAATGATAATAAATACAATATATATGCATGATTTAGGAAAGATAAATATTAATTTTCAAAGATTAAAAATGCATAATAAATATTGGGAAAATCATAAAGAGTTTGAATTTAATAACTCAAATCATTCATGCTTATCTTCATTAATATATATGGATTATTATTATAAAAAGATTAAATCTAATTCTAATTTAAATAGTTTGGAAAGCAAGAAGTTACTAAAAATATTTATGATTTTAAACGCTTATGTAATATCAAAACATCATACTGGATTAGATAAATTAGAGGACTTTAAAGTTAAATTAACAGAAGATGATGGAGAAGGACAAAGATTATGTTCAAGTGAGTTAAGTCTTTTTGAAGATATTTACAATGAGAAAATTAAATTTACCACCAATGAAAATATATTAAAGAATCTTTTTAAAAATACAGAAAAAAATTTAAGAAGGTATGAGGAAGAAGAAAATAATATATCTTTTGTATTTTACATATATGAAAGATTAATGTTATCAATACTACTTATGTGCGATTATTACGCTACATCAGAATTTGAACATGGGGATGAAGTTAAAGGATTTAATGAAATAGAAAATATATATGATTTTTATGATGAATTTAATAATACAAAAATAAATAAAGATACTAGAGAATATGAAAAGAATGAATATGATACAAAAAGAGATTTTTCAAATTTAAAGGATATAAATATTTTAAGGAAAGAATTATTTTTAGATGCGGAAAAGGAGCTTTTAAAGAATTTAGATAAGAATATATTTTATTTAGAGGCGCCAACTGGAAGTGGTAAAAGCAATGTTGCTTTTAACTTAACTTTTAGATTAATAGAAAAAGAAAGAAATTTAAAGAAATTAATTTATGTATATCCTTTTAATACTTTAGTTGATCAAAATATAAAAACTATAGAAAAAATATTCAATAATAAAAAAGATGTATTGAATAATATGGCAGTAATAAATTCTATAACTCCTATAAAAATAAGAAAAAAAGATTTAGATGATAATACAATAGACTATAATACATCATTATTAGACAGGCAATTCTTAAATTATCCGATGATACTAACTACTCATGTAAGTTTGTTTAATTATTTCTTTGGAATCTCTAAAGAAGATATATTTCCATTAGCTAAGTTATGTAATAGTGTAATAGTTTTAGATGAGATACAAAGTTATAAAAATTATATATGGAAAGAAATTATTACATTTTTAAAGTACTATTCAGAATTTTTGAATATTAAGTTCATAATAATGTCAGCAACACTTCCGAATTTAGATATACTTATGGACGATGAAAGTAATAGCATAAGTTTAATATCAAATAGAGATAAGTATTTTGACAATAAACTTTTTAAAAATAGGGTTAAAATAGATTATTCTTTACTGGATAGTGCAGATATTGAGGATAGTAAAGATGCAAAATTAGAAAAAATATTTAATCATGTAGTAGAACAATCTAATAATTCCGAAAAAAATATATTAATTGAATTTATAAGTAAAGATACAGCTGCAAAATTTCATGAAATGTTAATAGAATATAAAGAAGAATATGGTTTAGGCACACAAGATGTAAGAGATATTGAGCTTATAACTGGAGATGACAATAGTATAGAAAGAAATAAAATTATTAATAAGATAACTAAGGAAGAAAACAAAAATATTATTTTGGTTGCAACCCAGGTTATTGAAGCAGGTGTTGATATTGACATGGACATAGGATATAAGGATATATCTATGCTTGATTGTGATGAACAATTCTTAGGTAGAATAAATAGAAGTTGCTTAAAAGAGTCAGGTATAGTGTATTTTTTTAATTTAGACAGTGCTAGTGGAATTTATAAAAATGATTATAGAAAACCTAAGCAATTAACGCTAATTTCAGAAAAATTTCATACTCGCAGGTGGCTAGAAAATAAAGAGTTTTATAAGTTTTATAAACATGTTTTAGAGGTTATAAATAAAAATGGCACGGATAAGTATAAAGAAAATAGTATAAGTAATTTTGTGAAAAACAGTATGAATAAATTTGATTTTATTAATATAAGTGAAAGAATGAAATTAATTGATGATAACAAAATGGAATGTAGTGTATTTTTAAATAGAGAACTTGAGTTAGATGATGAACGTGTATTAAAAGGATATGAGATTTGGGATAGTTATAAAGAATTATTGCAAAATAATGAAATTGATTATGCAGAAAAGAAAGTTAAGTTATCAAAAGTTGTATCTGATATGAATTATTTTATATATAAAGTTAGAAAAGGGAATTTTAATATTACTGAATGTATAGGTGAAATTTATTATATAGAAGATGGAGAGAAATATTTGGAAAATGGAAAATTTATAAAAAGTAAATTTCAAGGAATAGATTCAGATATATGTTAGGAGGAAAAATGAGAGTAAATGGTACATTAGTGAATTACTATATACATTGTAAAAGACAATGCTGGTTACATGGCAATAGGGTTAATATGGAGAATAATAGTGAAGACGTTAAGATAGGAAAAGCAATACATAAGATAAGAGAAGAGCATGGGAAAAATACAGAAGTATCTATAGAAAATATAAAAATAGATAAAATAACAAAAGAATATTTAGTGGAAGTGAAAAAGTCAGATTCGGATATAGAAGCGGTTAGATGGCAAATTCTATTTTACTTAAAGATTTTGAAGGATAAAGGAATAGATAAAAAAGGAAAAATTGAGGTAATAGAAAAAAAGAAAAGTAACAATAAAATAATATATGAAGAATTGACAGAAGAAAAAGAAGAACGATTAAAAGAAATTATATTTAATGTAGAAAAGTTAATAGGAGATGAAAATCTGCCAATGGTAGAATTCGATAACAAGTGCAAAAAATGTGCATATTACGAATACTGTTACGTATAGAGGAGGTTAATATGGGAAGTACAAAATATTTAATGTCTATGGGGGAAGTTTCACGTAAAGATAATTCTCTTTGTTTTAGAAAAAATAGTAAAAATCAATATATTCCAATAGAGAATGTTAAGGAAATTTATTGTTTATCAGAAATATCATTAAATACTAAATTACTAGATTTTATATCACATAATAATATTGTAATGCACTTTTTTAATTATTATGGTGGATATAGCGGAACTTTTTATCCAAAAGAAAATTTAGTAAGTGGAAGGCTTTTGGTAAAGCAAGTTAAAGCTTATGAAAATAAAAGAATGGATATAGCTAGAGCAATTGTACTAGGAATTGGAGAAAATATACATGAAGTTATGTATCATTATTATAAACACAATGTTAATGAAGTTAAAGAGTTGTTAGATTGGATAAAAACTGAATTTAAAAGTAAGTTAGAAAATGTACAAGATATAAAGTCCTTAATGCAAGTAGAGGGAGAAGTGTGGCAGAGGTTTTATTCAAATTTCAAATATATCTTACCAGAAAATTTTATAATAAATAAAAGAGTTAAAAGACCACCAGATAATCCTATAAATGCAATGATATCCTTTGGAAACAGTATGCTATATTCTAAAACTGTATCCGTTATATATAATACCCATTTGGATCAGAAGATAAGTTTTTTACATGAACCTTCAGAAGGTAGATTTTCTTTAAGTCTAGATTTGAGTGAAGTTTTTAAGCCAATAATAACGTTTAAAACTATATTTGAACTTGTAAATAGAAAGAAGATACAAGTATCTAAACATTTTGATAAGAATTTAAATTATTGTATCCTAAATGAGGCTGGAAAAAAGATTTTTATTGAGGCATTTGAAGGAAGATTAGAATCTATTTTTGAACATCCAAAGTTAAAGAGAAAAATAAGTTATAAAACAGCTATTAAACTAGATTGTTATAAACTTATAAAAAATATATTAGAAGAAAAGGAATTTAAGCCATTTAGGCTTAAGGATAAGATATAATGAGTAAAAAAATTAATTATAATTATGCATTTTTATTTTATGATGTGAAAGAAAAGAGAGTAAATAAAGTGTTTAAGGTTTGTAAAAAGTATTTAACTCATTATCAAAAATCTGTTTTTAGAGGTGAGATAACACCTTCTAATATAATAAAATTAAGAGAAGATTTAAAGAAAGTAATAGATGAAAGTGAAGATTTTATATGTATAATTAAATTATTAAATAATAAAGTATTTGGAGAAGAAGTGTTAGGAGTAGGTATTGAAACTGCAGAGGATTTAATTTTATAAAATTATTATCCCAACCGATTAAAAAATTTAAACTAGTCCCAATCCTTGATTTAACTGTTTTTGAGTGGTATTTTGGTTTAAAAAATTAAATTATGAAAGTTGGTTGGGAAAAAACTAACGAAAGTATTTATTTTCAATGATCTTAAAGGTATAATATAAATAAGGAATAGCTATTTTACTATGGTTGAACATTAACATAAGATGTATTTAAATCGTTATCACCACTCCTTATATTAGTTTATCCATATATGTTGAACATTAACATAAGATGTATTTAAATATATACTATGTGGAATAGAGGAGATGTTGTATTAAGTTGAACATTAACATAAGATGTATTTAAATGAAGCAGCACAATATTTCTATGATGGTTTCTTAGGTTGTTGAACATTAACATAAGATGTATTTAAATTATCTAAAAAATAGATACACTCACTATGCATATCTTTGTTGAACATTAACATAAGATGTATTTAAATCTAGTTTGTATTACTTTAAGTCTGTTTATAGCACGTTGAACATTAACATAAGATGTATTTAAATAATTTATAATTATCATTTAGAACTGTTGTAATAATAGTTGAACATTAACATAAGATGTATTTAAATGAAGAAATAAGTTTAGATGATAAAAAGCTTTTAGAAGTTGAACATTAACATAAGATGTATTTAAATCTTTTAGTTTCTACATTGTCAATACTACTTTCCCAAGTTGAACATTAACATAAGATGTATTTAAATAGTTTTTTTGCTTTGTTTTCTATAATTTTATCCTGGTTGAACATTAACATAAGATGTATTTAAATTAATAATACTGTGTAATTATATCTACTCCAGATTTGTTGAACATTAACATAAGATGTATTTAAATTTTATTTCATTTGATATACATAAATTATTTATAGCGTTGAACATTAACATAAGATGTATTTAAATATTTGTAGGTAAAAATAAAAGAACTTCTCTAGTAACGTTGAACATTAACATAAGATGTATTTAAATAGTGATAATAAATGGCTTATATTTGTAAGCAATAAGTTGAACATTAACATAAGATGTATTTAAATTAACCAGCAACAGTTGGTCTACTCTTATTAAGCAGGTGTTGAACATTAACATAAGATGTATTTAAATTAAAGATACGAGGTTAAGAAAATATAAAGAAGCATGTTGAACATTAACATAAGATGTATTTAAATTACCAAACTTTATTTTTCTTTTTATCTGCTTTTAAGTTGAACATTAACATAAGATGTATTTAAATACGTATTGTTTTTGTTGTAAATCTCTCGCATCTGTGTTGAACATTAACATAAGATGTATTTAAATTATTTAACTAACAACCTAACACATAAAAGTTAAGTTGAACATTAACATAAGATGTATTTAAATCGTTTACGGCAAATAGAATCTATATATTCTAAAGAAGTTGAACATTAACATAAGATGTATTTAAATGAAAAATATAGCTAATAGAATAGGTACTGTAAACAGTTGAACATTAACATAAGATGTATTTAAATGTATTTTCTTTTATAGAATTAAGTAAATTACCAGCAGTTGAACATTAACATAAGATGTATTTAAATAAATTTAAAATATAAGAAGGTAATCCCATTAGTTATGTTGAACATTAACATAAGATGTATTTAAATTATTTAAATGTACCACTAGAATTCACATCCCCTACATGTTGAACATTAACATAAGATGTATTTAAATCTAGCATTAGAGTTGTTTATTTTTATATCAAATATAGTTGAACATTAACATAAGATGTATTTAAATTCTTATTCTCTAATAAATTAACTTTAGATTCTATGTTGAACATTAACATAAGATGTATTTAAATGCAGGTAATGTGTGTGGCAGTATATCTCCCTCTGCGTTGAACATTAACATAAGATGTATTTAAATAGCAAAAACATGAGTATAAATAATGTATTTGATAGAAGTTGAACATTAACATAAGATGTATTTAAATTATATTACTAATTCTTCTTCTATAGTAAAGCTATATTGTTGAACATTAACATAAGATGTATTTAAATTATATTTTAAATTCATCACAATTACAGTTATAACATTGTTGAACATTAACATAAGATGTATTTAAATATATCTTACAGGTCCTAAAACCCTTCCAGTTTTTAGTTGAACATTAACATAAGATGTATTTAAATTTATAACTTCCTTCTGTAACTAATTTATATTTTAATGTTGAACATTAACATAAGATGTATTTAAATTTTAATGCACCATTGGAACTGTTAACTGCTTTTTTAGTTGAACATTAACATAAGATGTATTTAAATTATATAAAGCCTACCCTTCGTGGTGGGAAAAAAGTTGTTGAACATTAACATAAGATGTATTTAAATTTATATGTTAATTCCATTTATACCTCCTAGAATTTGTTGAACATTAACATAAGATGTATTTAAATAGGGTAATGGCTGGGTAGGTATAGGCTATCATTTGTTGAACATTAACATAAGATGTATTTAAATTCTATTCTGGAAGGTATTTGTTCTCTATCTTCCTTGTTGAACATTAACATAAGATGTATTTAAATTCTTGTTCACACATTATTTTTAGTAACCCTTTATCGTTGAACATTAACATAAGATGTATCTTAAGAAAAATTAGTTAAATACTAATACAACAGTTTAAAATACCCCTATAAGTAAAAACTTATAGGGGTATTTTAGTTATCTGGAGTAATTAAATTTATATTGTGTTCTTCAAAAAACTTAACATACTCTTTAGGAGGTATCCTATCTGTAATAAAACAAGTAATATCTTCTAATTTACAATAAGTTTTAAGAGAAGCTGTATCTAACTTTGAGTGATCAGCTAAAAGTATTACATTAGAACTATTTTCAACTACTGTTTTTTTTACTTCATATTCAAAATTAGATGAATTTGTAACTCCTTTATCAATAGAAAAACCTGTAGTGGCCATAAATGCTTTGGATATATTATAATTCTTTAAAAAATTCGAAGCTTCTACACCAATTAAAGAATTAGTTTCTCTAAAAAGAGTTCCTCCTGTGGATAATATATCTACATTTGAATAAGGCAAAGCCTTTAGTAATATATTAAGATTGTTAGTTATTATAGTTAAATTTTTTCTATCAGTTAAGAAGGGTATCATATGTACCGTAGTTGTACCTGAATCTATAAAAATAATATCATTATCTTCAACTAGTTTACTTGCATATTTAGCAATTAAGTATTTTTCGTCTTTGTGGGTAACTTCCCTTTGTTCAAAAGGAACAGTTAAATTTTTTTCATTATTTAAAGTAATTCCACCATAAACCTTTTTAACGATTCCTCTATTTACCAATACAGTAATATCTCTTCTTATGGTATTTTTTGAAACATTAAAAAGAGAACACAATGTATCTAATGAAGCATGTTCGTTTTGTAATACATAATTCTCGATTTCTTTTATTCTATGAGATTTCATATTTAACCTCCTCAAGTATCTAAATCAATAGATATTATATATGAACATATGAATATTTACAAGTTGTTTTCATAATATATTAATAATATATGCAAAAACATGATTATATTTTGAAAAGTTAATACAAATATAATCAAAATATAATCATAAAGTGGATTTAATTATAAAAATATTGGTAAAAATATATTGACAACGATTAAATGCGGTGCTAAAATTTAATCAAAAGTTAATCAAAAACACAAATGAAACAATGTTGTATTTTGTAATCAAATGTAAAGTTGTGATGTTTTGATTATATTTTTAAAAATTAGGGGGAAATTTCAATGGCACATAAAGTTATTGTTCCAAAAAGAATTGTATATGGTAAGGAAGCACTTAAAGATGCTGGAATTTACCTTAAAGAGTTTGGTAAAAAAGCCTTAATTGTTACTGATGAGATAATGGTTAAAATCGGAAATGTTTCAAGGCTAACAGATATATTAAATGAAAATAATATAAAATATGCAATATATGACAAAGTGAACTCTGAACCAACTGATGTTATGGTTGATAAGGGAATAGATATATATATAAGTGAAAAATGTGATTATTTAATAGGTTTAGGGGGAGGAAGTTCAATTGATACTATGAAGGCAATTGGTGCTATGATAACAAACCCAGGAAAACTATCGGATTATATGGGGAAAATTATAGAAAATTGTCCACCACCACTTGTTGCAGTACCAACAACAGCTGGAACTGGATCAGAAGCAACACAATTTACGATTATTTCAGATACAGTAAATAATGTAAAGATGTTATTAAAAGGACCAAATTTATTACCACAACTTGCAATAGTTGATGCTGAAATGACAATGACAGCTCCAAAAGGAGTTACAGCAGCTACAGGAATAGATGCTTTAACTCATGCAATTGAATCTTATACATCAAGACTTGCTCAACCTTTATCAGATACATTTGCTTTATCAGCAATAAAACGTATTTTTAACAACTTAAGAAAAGCTTATAATGAAGGAAATGACTTTGAAGCTAGAAATCAAATGTCACTTGGTTCATTAGAAGCTGGTATAGCGTTTAATAATGCATCAGTTACAATAATTCATGGAATGAGTAGACCAATAGGAGCATTATTTCATGTACCACATGGAGTTTCAAACGCTATGCTTTTCGTAGAGTGTTTAAAGTTTGCTATTGAAGGAACTCCAGAACGTTTTGCAGATATAGCTAAAGTAATTGGTTCATACAAAGAAGGTATGACTAATATAGAAGCAGCTAAAACAGTTGTTGATGAGATTGGAAAATTATGTTCAGATATAAATATACCAACTTTAAAGGAGTTTGGAATAGATAAAGTAAAATTCTTTGAAAATATTGATAAAATGGCCATTGACGCTTTAGAAAGTGGAAGTCCTAGCAATACAATAAAACAACCAACTAAAGAAGAAATAATAGAAATATATAAAAAATTATGGAGTTAAGTTTTAAAATATAAAAAAGAATAATTGGAAGGGGTTACTGCTATGCCTTTAGTAAATATGGAACAAATTTTAAATAAAGCTGATAAAGAAGGCTATGGAGTAGGCTCCTTTAGTGTTGCGAATATAGAAATGGTTATGGGAGCTATAAAGGCAGCTGAAGAATTAAGTTCACCTTTAATTCTTCAGATTGCTGAAGTAAGATTACTCCATTCACCATTACATATAATAGGACCAGCAATGGTAGCAGCGGCTAAAGAAGCAAAAATACCTGTAGCTGTTCATTTTGATCACGGTATAAATATAGAAACAATTCATCAAGCTCTAGAAATAGGATTTACATCTGTCATGTTTGATGGATCAGATTATCCAATAGAAGAAAATATAAAGAAAACTAAGGAAGTTATAAAACTTGCTGAAAAGTACGGGGCATCAGTTGAAGCTGAAATAGGTCAAGTAGGTGGCAGTGAGGATGGCTCAGTTGATATAGATATAAGATTAACTAGTGTTGAAGATGCAGAGAAATTTTATGATGAAACAGGAGTAAATGCATTAGCTGTAGCCATTGGAAATGCTCATGGAGTCTACAAAGAAGAACCAAAACTTAGAATGGATAGATTAAAAGAAATAGATAAAAGTGTGGATGTACCGTTAGTTCTCCATGGTGGTTCTGGAATCAATGAATACGATTTCAAAAATTGTGTTGATAATGGAATAAGAAAATTAAATGTAGCAACAGCAACATTTAACAACGTTGTAAGAAGAGTAGAGATGTTATTTAATACTAATAAATCAGTAGATTATTTTACTTATCATGATGAAGTTATTGATGCAGCTTATGAGAATGTAAAAAAACATATCATGATATTTGGAAGTCGTAATAGAGCATAATGGTATTAGGAGGATATTCAAAATGAATAATATAAAATTTGATAATTCAAGAAAATATGATGTAATTCCAATAGGAAGAGTAGCAATAGATTTTAACCCAACTGATATTCATAAACCATTAGAAGAAAGCAGAAACTTCAATAAATACGTTGGAGGTTCTCCAGCAAATATAGCTGTTGGACTTGCTAGATTAGGAAAAAAAGTAGGATTTATAGGAAAGGTTTCAAATGATCAATTTGGAAAATTTGTTACTAATTATTTTGAAAATGAAGGAATAGATACTTCACATATAACAATAGCTAAAAATGGTGAATCTTTAGGATTAACTTTTACTGAAATTTTAAGCCCAACTGAAAGCAGTATATTGATGTACAGAAATGGAATAGCTGATCTTATGTTGTCTCCAGAAGATATAGATGAAGATTATATCAAAAGTGCAAAAATGATAGTAGTATCAGGGACTGCTCTTGCAGCAAGTCCATCAAGAGAAGCTTGTTTTAAAGCTATTGAATTTGCTAAAAAACATGGTACAAAAGTTTTATTTGATGTAGATTACAGAGAATATAACTGGAAATCATTAGATGAAATTGCTGTTTATTATTCTCTAGCTGGAAAAATAAGTGACATAGTAATGGGATCAAGAGAAGAATTTGATTTAATGGAAAGATTGATGGTTGAATCAAGTACAGATAGAGAAACAGCTGATAGGTGGATAGGATTTGGAAATAAGATAGTAGTTATTAAACACGGTAAAGATGGTTCCACTGCTTATACTGAAGATGGACAAAGTTTCTCAATAAAACCATTTCCAATTAAGTTATTAAAATCTTTTGGTGGTGGAGATGCTTATGGTTCAGCATTTATGTATGGATTACTTGAAGGATGGGAAATAATCGATGCTTTAGAATTTGGTAGTGCTTCGGCAGCAATGTTAGTTTCAAGCCATAGTTGTTCAGAAGATATGCCAACAGTAGAAGAGATTAAAGAATTTATAAGACAGAAAAAAGAAGAATATGGTGAAATGATAGCTAGAGCTTAAAAACGCTAACTAATTACAGTTCACTTGATGAAAAGTATTAGGAGGGGAAATTATGGTTGAAAAGATAGCATCATTAATTAAAGGATATAATGTTTTAACAGATATGAACGGTAAACATAGCAATATGCTTATGGATACTGGAATATATAAAATGGGAAAAGATGAAGTTGAAGTAGCTTTAGATAACAAAAAAGAAAGCGCCTTTCTACTATTAGATGGTAAGATTCAAATAGAATGGCAAGGAAATAAAAAGGAAATGGAAAGACATTCAATATTCGATGAAGATCCATGGTGTTTACATGTTCCAAAAAATGTTGAAGTTAAGATAACAGCAATTACAGATGCTGAAGTATTAGTTCAAAAAACAACAAATAATAAAGAATTTCATTGTAAATTTTATGCTCCGGAAGATTGCCAAAGTGACATTTTTGGAGAAGGTGTA
Organism: Clostridium novyi; assembly: GCF_003614235.1. The sequence continues at coordinate 1,417,779 of NZ_CP029458.1, forward strand.
TGGAATGATACTGCAAGAAGAGTTGTTAGGACTGTATTTGACTACTCAAATGCCCCTTATTCAAATATGGTAATGGGTGAGGTTATAACTTTTCCAGGAAAATGGTCAAGTTATATACCTCATGAACATCCACAACCAGAAATATATTACTACAGATTCAATAAACCACAAGGATTTGGATGTTCAGTAATAGGAGATGAGGTATTTAAAATAACTGATAACAGTGTGGCTGCAATTCCAGGTGGACTTGTTCATCCGCAAACATCTGCTCCGGGATATGCAATGTATTATTGTTGGATGATAAGACATTTAGACAATAATCCATGGACAGATAGAATAAATGCAGAAGAACATAAATGGCTATTAGAACCTAATGTTAAAATTTGGCCAGAGAAGTAGATCCAAGTGGGAGGAATAATATATGAAAACGCTAAGATTAACTGTAGCTCAAGCTTTAGTTAAATTTCTTAATCAACAATATATAGAATTCGATGGAGAACAACATAAATTTATTAAAGGTATATTTACTATATTCGGTCATGGTAATGTTGTAGGTCTTGGTCAAGCTTTAGAACAAGATCCAGGAGATCTTGAAGTTCACCAAGGCCGTAATGAACAAGGTATGGCACACGTTGCAACTGCATTTGCAAAACAAATGCATAGAAAACAAATTTATGCATGTACATCATCAGTTGGTCCAGGAGCTGCAAATATGGTTACGGCAGCTGCAACAGCAACAGCCAATAACATTCCCGTTTTAATATTACCTGGAGATACATTTGCAACAAGACAACCAGATCCAGTACTACAACAAGTTGAACAAACTTATAACTTATCAATAACAACTAATGATGCATTTAAAGCTGTAAGTAAGTATTGGGATAGAGTAGTAAGACCAGAACAACTTATGCCAGCAATGATAAATGCAATGAGAGTATTAACAGATGAAGCCAACACTGGAGCTGTAACAATAGCATTACCTCAAGATGTTCAGGGAGAAGCTTATGATTTTCCAGAATATTTTTTCAAAAAACGTATTCATAGAATAGAAAGAAGACTTCCAACTAAGGAATCAATTAAAGATGCAGTTGAATTAATAAAGTCTAAAAAGAAACCTATAATGGTTTGCGGTGGTGGAGTAAGATACTCTGAAGCTGCTGAAGCATTAAAAAAATTTGCAGAAACATTTAACATTCCATTTGGAGAAACTCAAGCAGGAAAGAGTGCTATAGAGTGGGATTATGAATATAATCTAGGGGGAATAGGTACTACTGGTAACTTAGCTGCTAATGTAATAGCTAAAGATGCTGATTTAGTAATAGGTATAGGAACTAGGTTTACTGATTTTACCACTGCCTCAAAATCTTTGTTTCAAAATGAAGATGTTGATTTTTTGACAATAAACGTATCAGAATTTCATGCTTACAAACTAGATGCACAAGCAAGAGTTATTGCAGATGCTAAGGTTGCATTAGATGCAATTAGAGAAGAACTATGTAAAGCTAATTATAAGTCATCTTATACAACTGAAATTAAAGATGCAAAGGATGCATGGATAAAAGAATTAGATAGATTATTTAATGTTAAATATACAGGAGAAGGATTTGTACCTGAAATTGCAGGAGAGCTTGATGATGTTTTACCAGAATTTCATAAACAAATGGGTTCTTGTTTAACTCAAACTCAAGTTTTAGGTGAATTAAACAAATTAATAGATGATGATTCAATAGTACTAGGAGCTGCAGGAAGTCTTCCAGGGGATCTTCAAAGGGTATGGTGTCCTAAAAAACCAAATACTTATCATATGGAATATGGATATTCGTGCATGGGATATGAAGTTGCAGGTGCATTAGGGGCAAAACTTGCTGCTCCAGATAAAGAAGTTTATGCATTAGTTGGAGATGGAAGTTTCATGATGTTACATTCTGAACTTGTAACAAGTATTCAAGATAGAAAGAAAATAAACATAGTTCTTTTAGATAATGCTGCATTTGGTTGTATCAATAATTTACAAATGGGTAATGGTATGGGTAGCTTTGGTACAGAATTTAGATTTAGAAATGAAGAAACTGGTAAGTTAGATGGAGAATTAGTTCCAATAAACTTTGCAAAAGTTGCTGAAGGATATGGTGTTAAAACTTATTCAGTAAAAACAGTAGAAGAATTAAGAAATGCTATAGAAGATTCTAAGAAACAAACAGTTTCTACATTAATAGATATAAAAGTATTACCAAAAACTATGACTCATGGATATGAATCATGGTGGCATGTAGGAGTTGCGGAAGTATCAAACAAACCTTCAATACAAAAAGCTTATAAAGAAAAAGAAGAAGTATTAAAAAGAGCAAGAAGATATTAGTAAATAATAAAAAATAATAATAAATAAATTTTAAATATAAAGGAGTACGAGTATATGTTAAAAGTAGGAATTATTGGTGCAGGAAGAATCGGAAAAGTTCACACAGAAAGTATAACTAAGTATGTTCCAAATGCTGAAGTTAAAGCAATAGCAGATCCATTTATGAATGATGCAACAGCTGAATGGGCAAAATCAATGGGAGTTAAAGAAGTATATAAAGATTATAAAGAAATATTAAATGATCCAGAAATTGAAGCAGTATTAGTTTGCTCTTCAACTAATACACATTCTGAAATTTCAATAGAAGCTTTAAGAGCTGGAAAAAATGTTTTCTGTGAAAAACCAGTTGACCATGATTTAGGAAGAATTAAAAATGTTTTGGAAGAAGTAAAAAAATCAGGTAAAAAATTTCAAGTAGGATTTAATAGAAGATTTGATCATAACTTCAAAGCTATAAAAGATGCAGTTTTAGCTGGTAAAGTTGGAGATCCACATATAATCAGAGTTACATCAAGAGATCCAGAAGCACCTCCAGCTGAATATGTAAAAGTTTCAGGTGGAATATTCCTAGATATGACAATTCATGATTTTGATATGGTTCGCTTTTTATCAGGAAGTGAAGTTGAAGAAGTATATGCTAATGGAGCAGTTTTAGTTGATCCTGCAATAGGAGAAGCTGGAGATATAGATACAGCAATTATCACATTAAAATTTGCAAATGGTGCACTAGGAGTAATTGATAACAGTAGACGTGCAGCTTATGGATATGACCAAAGAGCAGAGGTATTTGGTTCAAAAGGAGCAGTTGCTACAGCAAATGATACTTTATCAACAGCAGTAATAAGCACAGAAGAAGGAATATCTTCTGAAAAACCATTGTATTTCTTCTTAGAAAGATATATGCAATCATTTGCTGAAGAAATAAGACAATTTATTAATGCAATTGTAAATGATACCGAAGTACCGGTAAATGCCAATGATGGATTGCAACCAGTATTAATAGGACTTGCAGCTAAGAAATCATTAGAAGAAGGAAGACCAGTTAAACTTTCTGAATTCAAATTTTAATAATTTTAAAATAAAAAGCTATTATTTACATCCATGAATAATTATAAATGGATTAAAAAAAGGGGAGATAATAATGTTTAATAAAGATAAAGTTAAATTAGGAATAGCTCCAATCGCTTGGACAAATGATGATTTACCAGAACTAGGAAAAGAAAATACTTTTGAACAATGTATTAGTGAAATGGCTCTTGCTGGATTCACTGGATCAGAAGTAGGAAACAAATATCCAAGAGATACTAAAGTTTTAAAAAAAGCTTTAGAATTAAGAGGAATGGAAATTGCTAGTGCTTGGTTCAGTGCTTTCTTAACAACTAAGCCATTAAAAGAAACTGTAGATGCTTTCATCGAACACAGAGATTTCTTACATGATATGGGAGCAAAAGTTGTAGTTGTAGCAGAGCAAGGACATAGTATTCAAGGAATGATGGATAAACCAGTATATGATGCAAAACCATACTTTACTGATGAAGAATGGACAAAACTTGCAGAGGGTCTTAACAAATTAGGACAATTAGCTGCTGATAAAGGAATGAAAGTTGTATATCATCATCACATGGGAACAGGTGTACAAACTACATCTGAAATTGATAAATTAATGGAAATGACAGATCCAAATTTAGTTTACTTATTGTTTGATACTGGACATCTTGTATTCTCAGGTGAAGATGCAATGGCAGTATTAAAGAAGTATGTAAATAGAATTAAACACGTTCACTTAAAAGATGTAAGACCAGAAGTTGTTGAAAAAGTTAAATCAGAAAAATTAAGTTTTTTACAAGCTGTTAATGCTGGAGCATTTACTGTACCAGGAGATGGATGCATAGATTTTGAGCCATTATTTAAAGTATTAGCTGAAAATAATTATGAAGGATATCTTTTAGTTGAAGCGGAACAAGATCCTGCAAAAGCTAATCCTTTAGAATATGCTATAAAGGCTAGAAAATATATAAAAGAAAAAGCTGGACTATAATTGATTGTAAGTTTATAAGTAAGTTTGTTTGTAAAATAATAAATGTGTTTGTAAGTTTGAAAAATTAATTGGAATGAGGGATATCAGATGAAAAAAGTGAAATTTGGTATTGTAGGACTTGGGAGGCTTGGAAGAAAACATGCAGAAAATCTTGCCTTTAGAATTCCAAATGCAGAACTTTTAGCAGTTTGTAGTGTAGTTGAAGAAGAAGTTGAAGAAGTTAAAGATACATGGGGTATCAAGTATGGATATACTAATTTTGATGAAATGCTTAAAAATAAAGAATTAGATGCTATATTTATATCATCACCCTCAGGATTTCATTGTGAGCAAATCGAAAAAGCATTAGATGCTGGTTTTCATGTATTTAGTGAAAAACCACTAGGATTATACCTAGAAGAAGCTAAAAGAGTTGCAAAAGCAGTTAACGAACATAAGAATCAAGTATTTATGGTTGGCTTCATGAGAAGATATGATGATTCTTATGCATATGCTAAAAAGAAAATAGAAGAGGGTGCAATTGGGAAACCTGTTCTTATAAGATGTTATGGTTTAGATCCAGCAGGTTCTATGGAAGGATTCTTAAAATTTGCTAAAAGTAATTACAGTGGTGGATTATTCTTAGATATGGCTGTACATGATCTTGATTTAGCAAGATGGTATCTTGAATCAGAAGCTGATATGGTATGGGCTATAGGTGGTGCATATGAATATCCTGAATTTGATGAAATAAGTGATGCTGAAACAGGAGCTGCTTTAGTTAAGTTTAAGAATGGAACAATGGGAGTGTTTGTAGCAGGAAGAAATTGTGCTCATGGGTATCATATAGAAACTGAAATTATAGGAACAAAAGGAACATTAAGAGTAGGAACAGTTCCTCAAAAGAATCTAGTTACAGTATTTGATGAAACAGGAGCAAGACAAGAATGCGTTCAAGGTTTTCCAGAAAGATTTGATCAAGCATACTTAAGTGAAACTGAAGAATTTGTTAAGTGCGTTTTAGAAAATAGAAAACCAGGAGTAGTTGTTGAAGATGGTGTCAAGTCTACTGCACTTGCATATGCTTGCAAAGAATCATTTGAAACAGGGAATTTAATAAAAGTAGAAGACTAATTAATTGTAAGTTTGTAGTTAGATATATGACATGCTAATTTTAATTTTATAAAGGCAAATTAGCATGTCATATTAAAATATAATTTTGAAGAATTATTGATAAATTCAATATAATAACTGAATCATTAAAAATACAAAAAAAATATTTTGAAAATTTAGAAAATTCTTAAAATCTTTAGGTTTTATTAATATTACAAAGTAATATAAACTTGAAATACTATGATCAATTAAAAGTTCTTTAAAATGATATCTATGATAAGAATATTGAGTATTTTGGTACTCAAGAAACCAATTAACTTAAAAATAATCACAAAATTATTAAAACAGGGGGAATTGTAGTGAGTATTTGGACAGTTGCATCTTTTATAGGATTTACAGTATTAGTTGCAGTTATATCATGGTACAAGACAAAAGATGATAATTTGGATACACAAGACGGATATTTCTTGGGCGGTAGGAGTTTAACTGGTATAGTTATTGGTGGATCGCTTATGCTTACAAATTTATCAACAGAGCAGATGGTGGGTTTAAATGGTAATAGTTATTTAACTAATATGGGGCCTATGGCCTGGGAAGCAACATCAACAGTAGCATTAGTTATATTGGCATTGGTGTTTTTACCTAAATATTTAAAAAGTGGTATAACAACTATACCGGATTTTTTAGAAGAACGCTATGATAAAAAAACAAAGCAAATTATTTCGGTATTATTTTTAATAGGATATGTAGTAACTTATTTACCAACAGTTTTATATTCTGGAGCTATAGTATTAAATGAAATTTTTGGAATACAAAGATTGCTTGCAGTAAGTCAATTTAAAGCAGTTGCTATAACGGCTACAGCTATAGGAATTATTGGAGCAATTTATGCTATCTTTGGTGGTCTTAAGGCTGTTGCAGTTTCAGATACAGTTAATGGTGTTGGACTTTTAATAGGAGGTCTTTCAATTCCTGTATTTGCATTGATAGTATTAGGACATGGAAGTTTTTCAGCAGGGATTCACACATTAGTAACTGTACATCCAGAAAAATTAAATGCAATAAATCCAGCCAATTCACAAAAACCACTTGTACCTTGGCCAGTACTATTTACTGGATTATTATTTAATAATTTATTTTATTGGTGTACAAATCAATCAATAGTTCAAAGATGTTTTGGAGGTAAAAATTTAAAAGAAGCACAAAAGGGAGCATTATTTGCAGGATTTTTAAAACTTTTAGGACCTTTCTTTTTAGTATTACCAGGAATTATAGCATTTCATCTATATGGCAATACATTGGAAAAGGGAGATTTAGCGTATCCAAAGCTAGTTCTTGATGTATTACCAACACCATTATTAGGATTCTTTGCAGCGGTATTATTTGGAGCTATATTAAGTTCATTTAATAGTGCATTAAATAGTGCGGTAACATTATATACATTAGATATTCATAGACCAGTATTTAATCCAAAAGCTACTGATGCGGAACTTGTTCAAATTGGTAAAAAATTTGGTACTGTACTTGCAGTATTATCAATATCTATAGCACCATTTATTATATATGCACCATCAGGATTATATGGATATTTACAAGAATGTTTTGGATTCTATAATGTTCCAATATTAGCAGCAGTTATTGTAGGATTCTTTAGTAAGAAAGTTCCAGCTATTGCACCTAAGATTGCTCTTATATCACATGTAGTATTATATACAATATCTAAATTTGTTGCATCTGATATACATTTCTTATATGTATTAGGAGTACTATTCCCTGTAAACGTTATGATAATGTTAGTAGTTGGTAAGATGCAACCAAGAAAAACTGATTATGTACAAAAATACACTAAACAAGTTGATATTACTCCTTGGAAATATGCTAAAACAGTTTCTTTTGTATCAATTTGTATTATGCTTTTAGTTTATGCACTATTCTCTAAAATAGGTATAGGTGCATAATATAATATAAATAATAAGTACTAACTCCTTTTTATGTTAGACTGATGCTTTAAGTTTTGAAGTATCAGTCTTTCTTTTTATAGTTACAAAGTTACTTATAGTTGATAATAAGATTTATGATGTTTATAATTAAATGTGCATGTACATATTTTAAAAAAAAGGAGTGACAAAAAAGCAGTGGAGGAAGAAAATAAAAATGGAACTTATAATACATTGTTTCATTGGCATGACTTTAAATTTAAACTCGTAATAGAAGGTGCACTTGTAGGATTTTTTGCAGGATTCATTATAGTGCTATATAGACTTGGAGTAGAAAAAATTTGGGGTTATACAAGGAAGCATTTTGTATTAAAGACACATACTCTTGGTAGTGTTTCCATGTGGTTTTTAATATTTATAATTGTTAGTTTAATTATAGGTCAAATAGTTAAAAAAGAACCTATGATTTCAGGAAGTGGAATTCCACAAGTTGAGGGAATTTTACTTAGAAAGCTAAAAATGAATTGGCTTACAGTTATTATAGGAAAATTCTTTGGTGGAATTTTAGCTATTGGAGGGGGATTATCATTAGGAAGAGAGGGTCCTTCAATTCAAATAGGAGCATCCGTTGGACAAGGATTTAGTAGGATCTTTAAAAGAATAAAAGTAGAAGAAAAATATTTAATAACAAGTGGAGCTAGTGCAGGACTTGCAGCAGCATTTAATGCACCTCTTGCAGGAGTTATGTTTGCATTAGAAGAGATACACAAAATTTCTCACCATTGATACTTATATCTGCAATGTCAGCATCGTTAACTGCTGATTGTGTATCAAAATATTTTTTTGGATTAAGACCTGTTTTTGATTTTAATTTAATTAGTCCAATACCTTTAAAATATTATTTTTATCTTATTATATTAGGAATTATAACTGGGTTATTTGGAGTTTTATTCAATAAAATGATTTTAAAAACTCAGGATTTATATGGAAAAGCAAAATGGTTAAAACCAGAAGTAAAACCAGTAGTTCCTTTTATGGTTGCAGGAATATTAGCTATAGTTTATCCTAATGGTTTAGGATCAGGTCATGGACTTATTATTCATCTTTTTCACGAAAATTGGACATTAAAAATGCTATTTATTATTTTAGTAGTTAAATTTTTGTTTACAATGATTTGTTATGGTTCAGGTGTGCCAGGTGGTATATTTTTGCCGTTGTTAATTATAGGTGCAATAACGGGAAATATATATGGAGAAGTATTAGTTAAGTTGATACATTTGAATCCTATATATGTTAGAAATTTTATAGTATTAGCTATGGCAGCCTACTTTACTGCTATTGTAAGAGCACCTATTACGGGAAGTATTTTAATCACTGAAATGACTGGATCTTTTAGTAACTTATTATCTTTAAGTGTAGTATCGATAGTAGCTTATGTAGTATCAGATATGTTAAAATCAGCACCAATATATGAATCATTATTAGAAAGATTTATATCTAAAAATAATAGTGATGAAAATAAATTTATTGGAGATAGTACAAATAAAGTGTTATTAGAGGTTGCAGTTTGTCTTGGAACTTTCTTAGAGCAAAAAAAGATAAAGGATATAGAATGGCCTGAAAGTTGTTTATTAGTAGCTATTAAAAGAGGACAGAAGGAAATAATTCCAAGGGGAAATACGACTATATTTGCAGGAGATTATTTAATAGTACTTGTAGATGAAGATAAAGCTTCAGATATAAGAGAAGTATTAGTGGATATGGCAGGAGAAGCATTATTAGAAAAATAAAAATTTAAATTTTTATAATATTATTTATAAAAAGATTATTGCTATAATATTAAATATAGTAATAATCTTTTTATACCTTTTAAATAAAGTTATTTATTTATTACATTTAAATATCTTTTATTTACTTCATTCCAATTAACTATGTTCCACCATGCATTTATAAAGTCTGCTCTTCTATTTTGATATTTCAAATAGTAAGCATGTTCCCACATATCTAATACTAGAAGAGGAATGCTTCCTAAGATTACTAGATTTTGATGTTTTTCGATTTGCATTATTTGAAGTTTATCTAATTCAGGGATAAAAACTAAAATACACCATCCAGAACCTTCTACAGTAGCAGCTGAAGCTGAAAATTGTTTTTTGAAATTTTCGAAATTTCCAAAGTCTTTATTGATTCTGTCTAATATGTCCCCAGAAGGAGTAGAACCACCAGGAATCATATTTTCCCAAAATAAAGTATGAAGTACATCACCAGCTCCATTAAAAGCAAGTTCTTTTTCCCAATGTTTTACAAGAGAATAATCTCCTGAATTTCTAGCATTGTTAAGTTCTGTCTCAGCTTTATTCAAGCCATCAACATAAGCTTTATGGTGTTTATCATGATGAATTTTTAATGTTTCTTCATCATAGTAAGGTTCTAAGGAATTATAATCATAAGGTAGCTTAGGTAAATTAAACATAGTATATCACCTCGTATATAAAATTTGTTTACATATATATAGTATCATAATAAGATATAATTTCCTATTATTAATATAAGTATGTGTAAAAAAAGATGTAATATTTATTTTTAGCTTAAATATATTTATAAAAAATAAAATATTTTATTTTTTATAAATTACTTATTTTATATTAGGAGTGAGGTGTATGAATAATTTAGTAGTTAAATTTATATTTACAAAACCTGTTACTTTAATGGAAAAGATAAAAATAAGTAGAATAGAAAAGATCAACAATAAAAAAACAAGAAAGATATTAAAATATAGTATATGTATTAGAGAAAATATAACAAATGATAATGTTGCTAAATATATAAAATTTATAAAAGATATAGATATACCTAATATAACTTTATGTAAAAGTGCCATTATTGATGTGTATAAAGCTATAAAAGATAATGAAAATATACAGGATGATTTAAAATCAGACTTAAGAATTTTATTAGGATGTAAGGGAATTACTTTTATATATTAAAAATATAATAGTTCTAAATAATTATAGGTTGAAATTAAATTTATTAGATGATATAATTATAGAAATATAAAAGATAATCTTTAATGTGGTCCAGAGAGGCCGACAAGATTAGTAGTTAAGTGTATAGAATATATTTACAATTTATTGTGATAACTATAACTTCTTGTCGGTGGACAAGAAGTTTTTTATTTTATAAAAAATTTAAAGATAGCTTTTTAATTCAGTCCAGTGAGGCTGAGAAAAGGAGAAAAAGTAAGTTCTCCTTAGAAATTAAATAATAAGGAGGTTTTTTTATGTATGAAAATGCAATTCTAAAAGAAAATTTAGAAATGAAAGAAAAGTCAAAGGTTTTAGAATGTGTAAAAAGAATGATTTTAGCATTTCAGCATTTAATAGCTATGTTTGGAGCTACAGTTCTAGTACCAATTCTTACGGGATTTGATCCATCATTAGCGCTTTTATCAGCAGGAATTGGAACATTGATATTTCATTTATGTACTAAACAGAAAGTTCCTGTATTTTTAGGTTCTTCATTCGCATTTATAGGAAGTATTATAATGGTTAGAGATAAATTTGGCGGAGATCTTGCTTATGCTCAAGGGGGTATAATGGTAGCAGGATTGATATATGTAATAATGTCTTTTTTAGTAAAAAGAATAGGTGTAGAAAAAATAAGAAAAATTTTGCCTAATCATGTTGTTGGACCTATGATAATAGTAATAGGGTTATCTTTAATACCTACAGCCATTGATATGGCATCAAAAAATTTTAAAGTATCAGGAATTACTCTTGCTATAGCGCTATTTATAACTTTAAAGGGAAGAGGGTTTTTAAAACAACTTTCAATATTAATAGCAGTAATTGTAGGATACTTGGTATCACTTAAATTAGGAATAGTAGATACAAGTAGTATTACAAGTGCACATATAGTATCAATTCCAAATTTTAGATTGCCAAAGTTTAATTTAGGAGCTATAACAATGATAGCGCCGGTAGTTCTTGCAGTGTTTATGGAACATATAGGAGATATTACCACAAATGGAGAGGTAGTAGGGAAAAATTTTATAGAAGAACCTGGTCTTAATAGAACATTACTTGGAGATGGACTTGCAACTTCTTTTGCTGCACTTATAGGGGGACCTGCAAATACAACTTATGGAGAAAATACAGGAGTACTTGCCATAACTAAAAATTATGATCCACTGATATTGAGAATAACAGCTATATTTGCAATATGCTTAGGATTTATAGCCAAGGTAGGTGGGATTTTAAGATCAATACCGGTTTCAGTAATGGGTGGAATAAGTTTAATGTTATTTAGCATGATATCCCTAATAGGATTTAAAACATTATCAAATGGTAAAGTGAAATTTAATTTCAAAAATATTTTAGTGATGATTACTATAATAATTATAGGACTTGGAACAAGTTATGTTGAAAAGTTTACAGGTATAACTTTAGGAATAACTATAACCTCAGGTGTGAAAATTACAGGATTAAGTTTAGCAGCTATAGCTGGTGTCCTATTAAATACTATAATAAGTAAAAAGTCTATTATAAAAAAATAAGTAATAAGTTAATTACAAGATTTATAGATAAGATTAATAAAAGCCTTCATATTTGGAGGTTTTTTTATTTATCTTATTTATTTTAGAATAAAAGTTGTTTGTGGTGGAAATATAGTTTTAGGTGATATTATATGAAAAACCAAAATGCAATTGTAAGTGAAGTGGTAAAGAGATTAGGAATTGCAAAACAAGTTGTAGTTAAAGAAATTTTAATTGGAGGTAAAAGTAATATACCAGTACATATTATATATGTAGATGGTCAAGCTGACAAACAACTTATAAATAAAGATATTTTAGAACCATTAATGTTAAGAATAAATGAAGAATTAGAATTAGAGGATGAATTACCGGAATATCTATGTAAAAGATATATACCAAGCAGTGATACAAAAGTTATAACAGATATGAATCAGTTTATAGAAAGTATAAGATCAGGTAATACAGGAATTGTAGTAGATTATATGGATAATTACATTTTAGTAAATAGTATTGCTGGAGAATATAGGGGCATTTCTGATCCTATAAATGAATATTCAATAAAAGGTTCTAGAGAAAGTTTTGTAGAAAATATACAGACTAATATTAGTATTATGACTAGGAGAATAAAAGAGGAAAGTCTAACCATAGAAAATTTTAAGTTAGGTAAAAGATCAAAGACTGATTTATCAATTTTGTACATAAAAAATATAGTTAATGAAGAGGCATTAAAAACTTTAAAAGATAGAATTAATAATATAGATGTTGATTTTGTAAGCTCTAATGGAATAGTAGAACAGTATTTAGAAGAAAGTACGTATTCTATATTTCCACAAATATATAGTACTGAAAGACCAGATATTATTGAAGCTAATTTAATGGAAGGTAGGATAGCTTTAATTTTAAACGGAAATTCACAAGTAATTACGGTTCCGGCATTATTCATTGAATTTTTTCATGGTATTGAAGATTATAGTCAAAGATTTTGGGTTGCTAATTTTACTAGAGTTTTAAGATTTTTAACAATAATAATAATAATTACATTACCATCTATATACTTAAGTTTAGTAAAGTATAATGTTGAGTTGATTCCAGTACAATTTATTATACCAATAAACCAATCGAGAGTTGGAATAGCACTTTCCCCATTTTCAGAAATACTTTCAATGGAAATAATAGTAGAGTTATTACGTGAGGGTGGTCTTAGATTACCATCTAAAATAGCTCAAACATTAAGTATAGTTGGAGGTATAATTATAGGTCAAACTGCTGTAGAAGCTAAGATAGTAAGTCCACCTACAGCACTTATAGTTGGTATAACTGTAGTGTCAACATTTTTAATACCTAATTATGAAATGTCTTTGTCAATTAGGTTATTAAGATTTGTTATGTTAATATTAGCTAATTATTTAGGGGTTTTTGGAATAGCTATAGGGTGGTTCTTAATAATTGCACATTTATATAGATTAAAAACATTTGGTGTACCATATTTTTCAATAAATCAAGAAGATATGAAGGATACTTTCATAAGGAAAGCTATGTGGAAGATGGATAAAAGGCCAAAAGATTTAGAAAAGAAAAATATATATAGGCAAGGCAATATGGAAAAAGCAAATAGAGGTAAAAAAAATGAATGATACTAATGAATTACTAGATGAAAAAGAAGTATACTATCTTTGCATTGGTAGTATTATTGGAATAGGTTTTTTTAAATTATCTCATGACATTGTAAAGGTAGCTGGTCAAGATGGATGGCTACCTAATATTATAGGAATAATATATCCTTCTTATGTAATTTTGATATCGTTATATATCATGAAGAGATTTCCCAATGAAAATATTATATCCATAGGAAAAAAATATTTTGGAAAAGGATTAGGTACTATATTAGGAATTTTATATATTATGGAGTTTGCAATGTTACTTCCAAGTATCGCAGCAGGATTTACAAATGTACTTAGAGTGTATGCGGTAACTTTTTTACCGCGAATAAATATGACTGTGTGTATTTTAGGAGGAGCTTGGTACTGTTCTATGATAGGAATAAAAAATATTTCTAGAATGAGTAAGTTAACATTTTATATATTTTTATTACCTATAACTGTTTCAATAGGTGCGTTAAAAAATGGAAGTATTTTAAATTTACAACCAGTATTTCAGTGTAGCGGTAAGCAACTTTTGAGTGCTACATTTTTAACTACATTTCAATATTCAGGAATGGAATTTTTATTATTAATACATCCATATTTTAAAAATAAAGATAAAGTAGGGAAAAGTATATTTAGCGCTCTTTTTATAATGACTATTATATATACGTGGATTGTATTTATAAGTATATATTACTTGGGACCGGATTTAGTTCCTAAAAGTTTATGGCCATTTACTTTAGTTACAGAGAGTATAATAGTCCCTGTAATAAATAATTTTAGATTTATATTTGTTTTCCTTTGGGCAATAGTAATAATAAAGACTGTTTCAAATCATTATTACTACATGGTTATGGGTATAGTGTCTAATTTTAATATATCTCAAAATAAAGTAGCTGCATGGATATTTCCTATACTAATACTAATATCTTCTTTTTATAAAAATGAAGTAATTAGAAGGTATATAGGAAATGCCATAATAAATTCAACGGTAGTATTTAATGTTATGTACATAACATTAATTGCTATAATAATTCATTTTAAGGAAAAAAAGGTGCAAATTAAAAATAAACAAGTATAAAAAGGAAATGTGTAAATATGAAATGGATGAAGTTAAAAAAAATATATTTTATAATTGCATTTTTGGTATTTGTCATTTCTTATATGGTGGATGTTAATGAGTATGTAGCAATAGAAAACTTAGATATACCTATAGGTATAGGTTATGATTTAATAAATGGAAAAACTAAGAATCCTATATATAGCATTCCTATATCTGTATATCAATTTTTACCTGGGAATTCAACTCTTAATACTACAGTTACTACAGGAAAGGCAGAGGGTATTGCCAATACTAGAGAAGATAGACAAACGAAGTCAAATAGGAAATTTATACTTGGAACTGAAAAGGTAGTTTTAATAAGTCAGGAAGTTGCAGAAAGGTCTATTGAAGATTTGATAAATATTTTATTTAATAATACTTATGCAAATGATACAGCAAGAGTTGCAATTTTTAAAGGAAAAACAATAGATGCATTAAAGGCTAAAGTTAAAGGCTATAATAGTTCTGCTGATTATATAAGAGGTATGATTGATAGTTGTATAAATTATAATTTCTTTTCTGATAATCATAAAATGATAGATATATATACTAGAGTTTTAGGGGAAGGAAGAAGTGCTACTTTGCCATATATAGAAATGGATAATGGAGAATTTAAAATGAGTGGAATGGGAATTTTTAAAGGAAGTAAATTAAAGTATATAGCAGATAGAGAAGAAGCAAAGATTATAAATCTTTTAAGGGAAAATAAAGGTTTGGGAATTATAAATTTAAAAAATAAAAATGGAGAAATGACTAATTTAAGTGTATTGAGTAGGAAGAGAATTAAATGTAAAAAGGAAGGAGAGAAATATAAGTTTACTATAAATTTAGAATTAGATAGTGATATGATAGAAAATAATTTTTATAAAAGGGTATCAGATAATCCTAGAATTACAAAGAAGATAGAGAAGGAAGCAGAAGAAGTTATAATAAAGAAGACTAATAATTTTATAAAAAAGATGCAAAATGATATTAAATTTGATTGTCTGGAACTTGGAAAAGTTGCTGCAGCTAAATATGGAAGAAGAACTAATACAGATTGGGATAAGGTTATGTGTGAATCAGAGATTAAAGTAAATGTTAAAGTTAAATTGGAAAGATTGGGAAGAGGTATATTATAAATTAAACTCCTTTTATAAAATTGTTAAATATAAATAAAGTGATATAATGATATATAAGATAAATTAAATTTTTATAGAAGGTGAATAAATGAGTAAGTTATCAAGAAATGATAAATGTTGGTGCGGAAGTGGGAAAAAATATAAAAATTGTCATTTGTCAATGGACGAAAGATTAAGTGAACTTGAATTACAAGGGCTTATAGCTCCACCAAGAAATATTATAAAAACTCCTGAACAAATAGAAGGTATAAGAAAAAGTAGTAAAGTAACTAAGAAAGTACTAGATATGGTTGCTGAGAGAATAAAAGAAGGAGTAACTACGGATGAAATTAATACATGGGTTCATGAATATACATTAGAATTAGGAGCAGAACCAGCACCTCTTAATTATATGGGATATCCAAAGAGTGTATGCATATCCATAAATGAAGTTGTATGCCATGGCATACCAAGTGATAGAGTTTTAAAAAATGGGGATATAGTTAATGTAGATGTAACAAGTAAATTAAATGGATATTATGGTGATGCTAGCAGAATGTTTATAATTGGAGAGGCATCCAGTGAAGCAGTTAAATTAGTGGAGACAGCTAAAGAATGCCTAGATATAGGAATACAACAAGTTAAGCCATATTCATCAACTGGAGATATAGGATATGCTATTGAAAAACTTGCAAAAGAAAGAGGATATTCTGTAGTACGTGAATTTGGAGGACATGGTGTTGGAGTTGAATTCCATGAGGAACCTTTTATTGATCATTGTGGAGTTAAAAATACAGGAATGATATTAGTTCCAGGAATGACTTTTACTATCGAACCTATGATTAATGAAGGAACATATAAGTGTAAAATATTAGATGATGAATGGACTGCTATTACAGCAGACGGAAAATTAACAGCTCAATGGGAACATACAATATTAGTCACAGAAGATGGAGTTGAAATATTAACTGCATAAATATAGAGGTTAAAAAGAATGAATTTAGTATTATTAAACTTAAGTATAATACAAATAAAGAAAAACTAAAAGAAGTAATTAAAAATGAAGTAGGTTAATTTCAGTAAAGATAAATTAACCTACTTTTTCTATAGTTTTTTATAAAATATCTAATGTTTCAGAATTTAATTTATATACTACATCTTTTCTTTCTACTATTATTTTTACTTTTTCTTTTATAATAGGATCTTTTATTACTGCATTTATAAGTTCTCTAGTAGGATTTATAGCGCGAGGATTTCCCACGGATTTAAACATTGAAAAATCTCCTAGTGTATCACCGTAAGCGTAACTTTTATTAAGATCTATATTATATTTTTTAACAAAATTATTTATAGCTTTTTCTTTACTTACTCTATCCCACATAGGAACTATGTTACCTGTATATTTTTGAGTTTCATCAATTAAATACTCTGTTCCTATATAATCATCAAATCCATGTTTTATAGACATTTCACGAACAAGTTCTACTGGACTTCCAGAAATAGTTATAAGTTTATGTCCTTGTTTTTTATGCCAAGCTATCATATCTCTTGTGTATGTGTAAACTCTATCTCCTTTAGATTCAATAACTCTTTTAGCTATAAATTCTACTTGGGTTTTGTGAAGTCCTTTTATAGCTTCTATATATATATCTGCCATTTTTAATAAATAATCATCATAGTTCCCTAATCTTTTATCCCATTTTATATAATAATGTCTAACTTCGTTGTACCAGCGTTCAGGTTTAATAAATTCTGATGTGATGAATTTTTTGAAAATTTCAGTTATAAGACCTTCTCTATACAAAGTACCATCGATATCGAAAAAAGCTGCTATTGTTTTTGTCATGGTTATAACCCCCTTTAAATTATCTTTTATATTAGTATATCCCATATAATTACATAATAGTATAATATAAATGAAATGAAAAAGATATATAAAATAAAATTATATTTAATTAGTTTTTAAATTTATGAATAATTATATAAAAAAAATTAACCATAAATATATAAGTTGATATAAGTATAAATGTAGATTAAAATAGAATCTAAGTTAAATAATAAATATGTAAGAAAAATTATAAGAAATATAAATACATTATAATAAATAAAAGAAAAGGTGGATACTAAAATGGTTGAAATAGGTAAAATACAAAAATTAAAGGTGGCTAATATTGCAAAAATAGGAGTGTATTTAGATGCAGGTACAGAAGAACAAGGAGATAACATATTACTTCCTAATAATCAATTACCTGATGATGTAAAAGAAGGAGATGAATTGGAAGTTTTTGTATATAGAGATTCTGAAGATAGATTAATTGCTACTAGGAAAACTCCATTAGTACAGGCTGGAGAGATTGCTGTATTAAAAGTTAAGGAAACAACATCAATAGGAGCTTTTTTAGATATAGGACTTGAAAGAGATGTATTACTTCCTTTTAAAGAACAAAAATATAGAGTGATTTCTGGAAAAAAATATTTAGTTGCAATATATATAGATAAAAGTGATAGACTTACTGCTACAACTTATATATCAAAATTTTTATCTTCTGAAAGTCCTTATAAAAGAGATGAATGGGTTAAAGGAATTGTATATTCAATTAATAATGAAATAGGAGCATTAGTAGCTGTAGATAATAAATACAAAGGGTTAATACCTAAGAGTGAATTATATAAGGAAATAAATGTTGGTGATGAAGTAGAATGTAGAGTAGCTAGAGTAAGAGATGATGGAAAGCTTGATTTAGGTACAAGAGAAGTTGCATATAAGCAGATGGATAGTGATGTAGAAATGCTATTAAATAAATTAGAAAAATATGATGGATTTATTCCATTAAATGATAAAAGTAAACCAGAAGAAATTAAGGATAGATTAAAAATAAGTAAAGCAGCATTTAAAAGAGCAGTGGGAAGATTGCTTAAAGAAGATAAAATAATTCAAACAGAAAAAGGAATAAAATTAAAATAATTTTTTAGAAATTTTAAGGAACTATAGATTAATCTATGGTTCTTTTGTTATATAAAATATAATTTATGGTAACTTTAAAATTCTTATTAGGTATGTATTATGTTTTTATGGTTAATGAGTGATTTAAATAGAAGAGTTAAAACTTATTTTTTAAATAATATATAATATTTATAATATAAATTATTTAAAAAAATCACTAAAATATAGACTATACATATGATGATTATAAGATTAATACATTAAAGGTGTTTTTATGAATAAAGACTATATAAATAATTGCGGTCTTGATTTAAAAGGATGTAAATTTTTAGGGGAAGGACATCATGGAAAAGTATTTTTAAGAAAAGATGGAAAAGTAATAAAAATATGTACAACTGTTAGGAGCTGTAAATCAGAATACCTTATATTAAAAAAAGTAGATGGGTCAAAATACTTTCCTCGAGCATATAAATACGAATACTTATATATGATAAGAGACTACGTGGGTGGACAATGTATGAGGGATTATATAAAAACTCATGGACTTAGTAAAAGACTCGCTATAAATGTTATTAAACTACTAGAAGAATTTAAAAGACTAAATTTCACCAAAATAGATATACGATGTAAAGATATTTTTGTTCAAAGTAAAGAAAAAGTTATGGTTATTGATCCTAAAGGATGTTATAGTAGACATAAAAATTATCCAGCTCATCTTATGAAGGGATTAAAAAATAGCATGTACTTAGATAAATTTTTAAGAATATTAAAAAAAGAAAGACCTAAATTATATAAAGAATGGATTTTGCAAAACAATTTGAAATAAGACTGGTATTTTGCTAGTCTTATTTTATTTAAAATGTATAAAATGAAAAATATTTACAAAAACTGTACTAATTAAGTTGAATGAAAAAATCAATTGTGTTATAATACATATACAATTTATAAATAAAAGGAAAGGAGTCAATAATATGCCATATGTATTTTGGACCGTTATATTTTTAATAGTCTTTATAGATAGATGGACTAAACGGAAAACAATTAAGATTTTAGGAAATAGAAGAGGAAAAAAATCTGTAGAATTAATACAAGATAAATTAAAGTTAATGCTTGAAGATAACAAAATAAAACATGTTGATGGTTTAGAAGGTGGATTAACTATAATAATTAAGATAACTTTGATAGCTTTGTTATGTGCCATTATTTATTTAATAAAATTAACACAGTATCAAGGGGAAATAGGATTAAAACTTGCACTTTCCTTTATAATTGGTGGAGGATTTGGAAACTTTATAGATAGACTGGGACATGGATATGTTATAGATTTTATATGCATAAAAGGAAGTAAAAACATTGTATTTAATTTATCCAGGATATTTATAATAACAGGTATAATATTGTTATTATTTAATATATAAATTTTATATATTGATTTGAAACATTTAAAAAATTTAAATAAGAAGTAAAAGGATTATTTTTTTTATCATTAATTGTTAAATTTTTAACGCTGATAATTTAGTTAGGTATTTTTTATTTATAAAATACCTGACTAAATTATTAAATTATATCATTTAAATTGTAAAAAATAGACTTTAATATTTAATTTAAATTAACCGCCAAGGGTTATATCTTGGGTGTTATACCATTTTAAAGCATTATAAAAATGATCTTTGTTAAAATTTGGCCAATATTCATCTACAACATAAAAGTCTGAATAGATAGATTGGACAGGTAAGAATCCACTTAAACGCCTTCTACCACCCCAACGAATTATAAGGTCAACTCGTGAAATATCATTTGATTTTAAGGTATTAGCTATAGAATTTCTATTAGAACTAGTATTCTCTTTAAGATTGCTAAGATCCCATTCCCATCCGTAATTAACTAGAAAATTAACTTTGATACCTCCCTTACCAAAAGCTTTTCTTTTAGTAAAAGGTAAAAGTTCTTTAGGAAACATTGGCGAATCAGAATTACCTACTACTAATAAATCAGCATCTTCTTTACTTAATAAATTAACTGCATCAACACAGGCTTTTGAAAAAGCAAGTCTTTGAATTTTAGGACGTTTAGTGTTATCAGTGGTAAATCCATAGTATGTAATTTCTTTGACGCCTATTTTTTTACATAAACGAAAGAGCATTAATCCGGGAGTTAAACCTGAATTATAACCTTTTTCTTTTGTTAAACCATTATTCACAGCCCAACGTCTATTTCCATCTGGAATAATACCTATATGATTTGGAATTCGCATATTTATCACACCTTTATATAAATTAATATATATGAGTATTATTAACATGTTTTAGGTATATATTCTATGTTTTAGTAAAAGATTAAAAAAGAAAAATTGATAATATATTTACAAATGTATATATAATGTATGATAAAAAGATAATATAGAAAAAAATGTATTTAAATATACAAAAATACAGGGGGATATGATATATTATATAAGTTATATATTGTGAAATTAAGATTTTTATAAATCAAAGTTAATGTGTTATATATGACAAAAATTTATGATATGTGTAATAAAAATTTTAAATATAAAGGGAGAAGGAAAATGTATATTAAATTTTCTAAAGTCTTTA
This sequence comes from Clostridium novyi, assembly GCF_003614235.1. Next base: position 1,439,122 of record NZ_CP029458.1, read on the forward strand.
AGGTATATTCAATTATGATATTAATATTTTCAATTATGATATTTAATTGTACAAAGACAGTTATTGCTAAAGAAAGTAATTGTAAAGTATTAAATAAAATAGAAAGTATAGATGTTAATAAAAAATGGAAGATAAATTTCAATAATAAACTTAATGTAGATACCTTAAAAAATAATATAAAAATTTTAGACGGAGATTCAAAAGAATATTTAGAGATTAAATTAAAATATAATGATAAAGATAAATCTGTTAATGTAGAACCTTTAAAAAATTATAGAAGTAAAGGGAATTATACTTTAATTATAGAAGAAGGAATAAAATCTTTTGATGGAAAAAAGTTATCAAAAGGTGTTAGGCTTAATTTTAAATGTAAAGAGTATAAGCAAGAAATAAATAAAAGTAGTTCCTTATTAAAAGAAAACTTTAAAGATACAGGTAACATAGTTAATAATAAAGAAGATTTTTATAATATATTAAGATATGCACTATATACCTTTAAATCTAAAATTACATTAATAATTAATAATTATAATGAAAATGACTATTCTTTAGATATAATAGATGATATTATACATGATAATCCAATATTAGATTACGGCTATAAAGGGGCTAATGGAAGTATAAGTTTATCAAAGGAAAAGATTATAATGAAACTTAATTTAAATTATACTTATTCAAAGGAAAGAATGGAGTATATGAGAAAAGAGTCTCAAAATAAAGCAAATGATATTATTAAAAAGATTATAAAGACTAATATGAACGATTATGAAAAAGAATTAGCTATTCATGATTATATTGTTAGTAATTCTAGATATGATGAAAGACTATTTTCAGGTAATATACCAGGAGAATCTTATACAGATTATGGTGTTCTAGTAAAGGGTGTAGGGGTATGTGAAAGTTATGCAAAGGCCATGTATAGATTATTAAATGCTGCTGGAATTGAAACATTATTTGTATTTGGAGAAGCCATAAATCAAAGTGGTATAACTGAAGCTCATGCATGGAATATAGTGAAATTAAATGGTAGATACTATCAATTAGACACAACTTGGGACAATCCTATTGTACCAGGAGGTAAAAAATATATTACACATGATTATTTTAACTTAACTGATAACGAAATGGAAAAGGATCATATTTGGGATAAATCTAAATATCCAAAATGCTACAGTAAAACTTATAGTTTTAAGCAAAAATATGTAGCCTAAAAACTTAAAAAAATATATAATTAATTTAAATACTTTGAAAACTTAGGATGAAGGGATGATTTTATGAGATATGAAGGAACAGTTTATAGACCACCAAGTGAAGCATATAGTTTAATTATTCAAGTTACATTAGGATGTTCTCATAACAAATGTACATTCTGTAATATGTATAAAGATAGAAACTTTAAGATAAAAAGTTTAGATGAAGTATTTGAGGATTTAGAGTTATCTAGAAAATATTATAAATATGTAAGAAGAATATTTTTAGCGGATGGAGATGCTTTAATTTTAAAAACTGAAAACTTAGAAAAAATACTTATGAAAATTAAAGAATTATTTCCAGAATGCGAAAGAGTTTCTGTTTATGGAACTCCAGCAGATATTTTAAGAAAAAGTGAAGAGGATTTAATTAAACTTAAAAAACTAGGTCTAGATATAATTTATATAGGTGTAGAAAGTGGTAGTGATGAAGTGCTTAAGGATGTAAATAAAGGGGTTACTTCAGAAGAAATAATAAAAGCTGGACAAAAAGTAAAAAGAACTGGAATAAAACTTTCTGCAACATTAATTTCAGGGCTTGGTGGAAAAGAAAAGTCTAAATTACATGCAAAAGAATCTGCAAGAGTTATAAGTGCTATTAATCCTGATTATTTAGGTATACTTACACTTATGATTGAACCGGGAACAGAAATATATAATAAGATTGAAAATAATGAAATGACACTTCTAAATCCAAAAGAAGTTATGGTAGAGACTAGAGAACTTATAAGAAATCTAGAGGTGAGTAACTGTATATTTAGAAGTAATCATGCATCTAATTATGCACCACTTGCAGCAACATTAGGAGAGGAAAAAGAAAGACTTTTAAAGGAATTAGATAGTATAATCGGAAGTGATTATAGTTTTAAAGATGAATATTTTAGAAGATTTTAAATTAATAAATTATTAATAGTTATATAGGAATTAAGATTATGACCTTATGATATAATGTAAATAGAATGAAGCTATATCTAAAAGTGAGGGATATCCATGGAATATTCAAATAAAGGTAGTATAAAAAAAGTTTTTAATATGTTTTTAATGCCAATAATTGTTTTATTTATAGTTTTACTTATAATAAAAGGGTTATTACTTTTACTTCCTATAGGTATAATTGGATTTTTAGGTTATAAAGGTATAAAATTAGTTAATTCTAAATTCAAGAATGCAGAGTATAACAATATGAATAATGTAAATATTAAAGAATTTAACTCTGAAAAAGAATATAATTTTGAATCAAAAATTATAGATGTTGAGTACGAGGATGTTATAAAATAAAAGTGGCAGTATTTTATGCCATTTTTATTTTATATTAATGCTTTAGAATTCCATCATTTAAGAGATATAATTGTTAGTATCATAAATGGATTAAGGGGGGAATTATATGTTACTAGTGAATACAGAGTTTATTTCAGGAAAAGAAATAGAAACTATTGCTTTGGTAAAAGGATCTACAATTCAATCTAAAAATATTGGAAAAGATATTTTAAGTGGTTTAAGAACAATTGTTGGTGGAGAATTAAATGAATATACAGAAATGATGAATGAAGCTAGAGAAATAGCTACTAATAGAATGATAGAAGAAGCAAAACGACTTGGAGCAGATGCAGTAATAAATGTTAGATATGCTACTAGTGCTATAATGCAAGCAGCAGCAGAAGTTATAGTTTATGGAACAGCTGTAAGAATACTATAATATAAATAAAAAATGATTATAAGAAATCTTATAATCATTTTTTATTTATAATTTGGTATAATCATTTTAGGTTCAGTTAAAATTCATCTTTAGTATATAGATTTTATCATTAATTTATTAATATTAAAGTGCATTATAAAAAGTTTATCTTTTGCTAGGAATATTTTACTATGTTTTGATGAAAAAATCAACAATAATCAAACAAAGTGTAAAAAATAGCAAAAAAATTTGAAATATTTATTGGGGGGTATAAAAATGATACTAATAAAAAATGGAAAGATAATTACTGTAACTAAAGGTACTTTGAAAAATGGATGTATTCTTATAAAAGATGGAAAGATATTAAAAGTTTCAGAGTATATAGAAGTTAATGAAGATGTACGAATAATAGATGCTAAAGGAGGGTGGGTTACACCAGGGTTTATAGATGCCCATTGTCATATAGGTATATTTGAACAAGATATGGGATTTGAAGGGACAGATATAAATGAAGCTACAGATCCAGTAACTCCTCATTTACGAGCAATTGATGCTATAAATCCTATGGATACTTCTTTTAAAGATGCTATAAAAGGAGGAGTAACTACAGTAATGACAGGACCTGGTAGTGCTAATCCTATGGGAGGGCAGTTTGTTGCAATGAAAACTAGTGGTATATGTGTTGATGATATGGTAATTAAAGAACCTGCTGCTATAAAGATTGCTTTTGGAGAAAATCCTAAAAGAATTTATAAATCAAAAAATAAAATGCCTACTACAAGAATGGCAACGGCAGCTTTAATTAGAGAAATATTAACTAAAGCACAAAATTATAAAATAAAAAAAGAAAAGGCCCTTAAAGAAGGGAAAGATTTTGAAGAAAATTTTAGATTAGAGCCATTAATTCCTGTATTAAATAAGCAAATCCCACTTAAAGCACATTGCCATAGAACTGATGACATATTAACAGCTATAAGAATAGCAAAAGAATTTGATGTGAATCTTACATTGGATCATTGTTCAGAGGGGCATTTAATAGCAGATTATATCAAACAATCTGGAAGAGATGTGATTGTAGGACCAACGCTTACTGCAAGAACTAAGATTGAGGTTAAAAACAAAACATTTAAGACTCCCAAGATACTTCATGATAATAGTATTAAAATAGCTATAATGACAGATCATCCAGTTATACCTATAGAATACTTACCATTATGTGCTGGACTTGCAGCTAAGGAAGGGCTAGGAATTGAAGAGGCGTTAAAAGCTATAACTATAAATCCAGCTGAGATTTGTGGAATAGATAATAGAGTTGGGAGCTTAGAAGTTGGTAAAGATGCAGATATTGTAATTTCCAATGGAAATCCACTAGATTCCCTTACAAGTACAATATGTACAATAATAAATGGAAAAGTAGAATATATAAAGGAATAAATAATATGGTTGATAAAACACTACAATATGATAGTTGTAGTGTTTTATCAAGTTTATATAAATTATACAAATATAAAATATACATTATATTGAAATATAATGTAAAATATGGTATAAATGTAATATAAAAGTTTTCGGCTTCGGATTATGAATAATTGGGGGAATGTATATGAAAGATTATATTAAAATACAAATGGAAGAAACTAGAATTAAGTTAAATAACTTAGTTGAAAGAAAGCTTAATAGAATGATAGATTATGATGTAATAGAGTTAAGTCAAAAATTAGATAGGCTATTAATTCAATATATTAAAATAACTAATAATAACAAATATTTAGTAAAAGATTTCTAATAAATAATAGAAATCTTTTTATTTTTTTGTTTTTATTGACATATAATTTAAAATGACTTATGATAAATTTAACCGGTTAATTTTAGAATATACATAAAAAATAGAAAGGTGATTTCAAAGTGAATAATATTTGTGTAATTGGAAGTATAAATATGGATGTGGTTTTAAAAGTAAATAGGATGGTAAAGGTTGGAGAAACTATATTTGCAAATGATTTAAAGAATATACCTGGGGGGAAGGGCTCAAATCAGGCTATAGCTTGTTCGCGCATGAATGCAAACGTATTCATGATAGGAAAAGTTGGCGTAGATGGAAATGGAGACATATTAGTTAGTAAATTGAAAGAAAATAATATAAATACAGAGTATATATTTAAAGATGATAAAGTATCAACAGGCACAGCTATAATTACAGTAGATCATGAAGCTAATAATTCAATTATTGTAGCATCAGGTTCTAATATGACTATTACAGAGGAAGAAATTAATAGGACTTATAATATTATAAAAAATAGCGATATAGTAATATCACAGTTTGAAGTTCCTATGAGAATAATTTTAAAGGGGTTTAAGATAGCTAAAGAAAATAATAGAATAACAATTTTAAATCCAGCACCAGCTAAAGAAATTAATAGAGAATTATTAAAGTATACAGATATAATAATACCAAATGAAACAGAAGCTTTTGAACTTACAGGGATTGAAGTTACAGATTTGGATAGTGCCAAAAAAGCGGCATATGTATTAATGAAGGAAGGAGTTAAGTGTGTAATTATTACTTTAGGATCTAAAGGTTCAGCAGTAATAACTAAAGAACACTCAGATATAGTACCTGCTTTTAAAGTTAATGCTATAGATACAACTGCTGCAGGGGATAGTTTTATAGGTGGATTTGCAAGTAAAATAGATATTAATAATATGAGTTTTGAAAATATAAAGAAATCAATAAAGTTTGGAAATATGGTATCTTCTATTGTAGTTCAAAGAGAAGGAGCGGAACCATCTATTCCATATTTAGAAGATATAAAAAATATATACGGGGAGGAACTATAAAATGAAAAAGACACCTTTATTAAACAGTTGTATATGTGAAGTAATTTCAAAAATGGGACATACGGATATGATAGCTATTGGGGATTGTGGACTTCCAATTCCTGATGGTACTAAAAGAATAGATTTAGCTTTATTAAAAGGAGTACCTAGTTTTATACAAACACTTAGAGCTGTTTTATTAGAACAACAGATAGAAGAAGTGATAATTGCACGTGAAACTACCGAAACTAGTCCTGAAATTTTTGAAGCTATAAAAGAAGAAGTTGGAGATGTTAAAATTACATTTATATCTCATGAGGAATTAAAGATGGAATTACACAATTGTAAAGCAGTTATAAGAACTGGTGAACAAACTCCTTATGCTAATGTGATATTAAAATCAGGAGTGGTATTTTAGGAGGGGTAAAATGAATAAAAGACATCCTATGCTAAAAATGAAAGGTATATCAAAATCATTTGCAGGAGTAAAAGCATTACAAAATATAGATATTGAAGTTTATGGAGGAGAGGTTTTAGCTCTCCTTGGTGAAAATGGAGCAGGAAAATCTACTTTGATGAAGATACTTAGTGGAGTTTACAAAAAAGATAGTGGAAAAATTTTTATAGAAGGTGAGGAAGTTAGTCCTCACAACATTAAAGAAGCAGAAAAATTAGGTGTGTCAATTATACATCAAGAACTTAGTGTACTTCCTAATTTAACTGTAGCTGAAAATATATTTTTGGGAAATGAGAAGTACAGTAAATTTACTAGAAAGATAAATAAAACTTTAATTAGAGAAAGAAGCAAAATGTTTTTAGAACAGATAGGATGTAAGGTGAATCCAGATTCTTTAGTAAGAGATGTAAATGTTGGTGATAGACAAATGATAGAAATTGCAAAAGCTTTAACTAAAAATTCAAGAATTATAATTATGGATGAACCTACAACAGCACTTACAGATGTAGAGACTAAAAAGCTTTTTGAAGTTATAGACAAACTAAAGAAAAAAGGAATAGCTATTATATATATTTCTCATAGAATGGAAGAACTTTTTGCAATTTGCGATAGAGTTACTGTTTTAAGAGATGGTCAGTATGTAGGAGATGTAAGAACTTCTGAAATTAATCAAGATGGATTAATAGCTATGATGGTAGGAAGAAAATTAGAAGATCAATTTCCTTACAAAAAAGTTAAAGTTGGAAAAACTTTATTAAAGGTTGAAAATCTAAAGTATAAAAATAAAGTAAACGGTGTTAGTTTTGAAATAAAGAGTGGAGAAATATTAGGAGTTGCTGGACTTATGGGTTCAGGAAGAACAGAACTTGCAAAAACTATATTTGGTGAGTATAAAAAAGAAGCAGGAAATGTATTTCTAGAAGATGTAAAGGTTAACATAACTTCACCAGGGGATGGTATAAAAAATGGAATTTGTTATGTTTCTGAGGATAGAAAAGGAGAAGGATTAATTTTAGGAATGTCTGTAGGAGAAAATATGAGTCTTGCTAATTTAGCTTCATATGAAAATAAGCTTAAGAAAATAGACAAAAAGATGGAGAAAGAGCAAATAATGAAATATATTAAAAAACTTTCTGTTAAAACTCCAAGTGCAGAACAATTTATATATAAATTAAGTGGAGGAAATCAACAAAAAGCTATACTTGCAAAGTGGATAATGTTATCTCCTAAAATTTTAATAATAGATGAACCTACTAAAGGGATAGATGTTGGAGCAAAAAAAGAGATATATGAAGTTTTAAATGAACTTAAAAGTTCTGGAAAGGCTATAATAATGATTTCATCAGATATGCCTGAAGTTTTAGGTATAAGTGATAGGATAATTGTTATGCATGAAGGAAAAATAAGTGGTGAGTTATCTCATGAAGAAGCAAGTCAAGAGGCCATAATGGCTTATGCAGTTGGAAGAAATAAATAAGATTAATAAAAAAAGGAGAACATACATGGAAAATAATTTTAAAAGTATTATTATGAAATATAAAGCATTATTAGGGTTTTTGGTTTTATGTGTAGTAATGGCCATTTTATCTCCCAGATTTTTATCTGTAGCTAATATAAAAAATGTACTTACACAAGTATCTGTCAATGCTATTATCGCAATTGGAATGACATTTGTAATATTAACAGGGGGTATAGATTTATCAGTTGGTTCAACACTTGCAATAAGTGGTGCTGTGGCAGCAACTTTGATAAAAGGAAATTGCAATATATTTGTAGCAATTATAGCTGCATTAATAGTAGGAGCAATAGTTGGATTGTTTAATGGAATATTTATTGCTAAAGGTAGAATTCAAGCTTTTATAGCAACACTTGCAACAATGACTGTATTTAGAGGAGTTACTCAAGTTTATACAAATGGTACACCAGTATCAAAGCTTGGAGAAAGCTTTGGAAGTATAGGCAATAAAGAGTTATTAGGTGTTCCATTTCCTGTAGTTATTACTATAGTGGTATTTTTCATAGCATTTTATGTATTAAATCAAACAAGAGTAGGAAGATATATATATGCCCTAGGTGGTAATGAGGATTCAGCTAGATTATCAGGAATAAATACAACTAAAATGAAAATGTTAGTATATATAATATCTGGAGTAACAGCTGCTATTAGTGGGGTAGTAGTTACAAGTAGAATTGGTTCTGCATCTGCTATAGCTGGTACAGGATATGAATTAGATGCAATTGCTGCTGTAGTATTAGGAGGTACAAGCCTTGTAGGTGGAGAAGGAAGTATTGTAGGCACTATAATAGGTGCACTAATTATAGGAGTGTTAAATAACGGATTAAATTTATTGAATGTATCACCTTATTATCAATTAATTGTAAAAGGTCTTGTAATATTATTAGCAGTTATGTTAGATAGAAAAATTAATAAAAAGTAAAATAAGTAAGAGAGGGTAAATATGAAAAAGATAACTAAGAAAATTATAGCCATTTGTGCCTCTATATTACTAGTTTTAGGATTTGTAGGTTGTAGTAATAAACATACACAAGCACGTGAAAAGAAGATAGGTATGGTGGTATCTACTTTAAATAATCCATTCTTTGTTTCATTAAAGGAAGGAGCCGAGAAAAGATCTAGGGAACTTGGGTATGAACTTTTGGTATTAGATTCACAAAATGATCCTGCAAAAGAAAGATCTAATATAGAGGATTTAATTCAAGGAGGAATATCGGTATTGATAGTTAATCCTACTGATAGTGATGCGGTTATAAATTCTGTGCAAGTAGCTAATAAAGCTAATATACCTGTTATAACTGTAGATAGACAAGCTAATGGTGGAGAGGTTGTATCTCATATAGCATCAGATAATATTAAAGGTGGAGAGCTTGCATCAAGTTTTATAATTGATGAACTAAAAAATAAAAAAGATATAAAAGTAGTTGAATTACAAGGAATTCCAGGGGCATCGGCTACAAGAGAAAGAGGTAAAGGATTTCATAATATAATTGATAAAAAATCAAATTTAAAACTTATATCTAGTCAAGCTGCAAATTTTGATAGAGCTCAAGGTCTTTCAGTAATGGAAAATATAATTCAAGCACAATCAGATTTTGATGCTGTATTTGCGCATAATGATGAAATGGCGTTAGGAGCAGCTAAAGCATTAAAAACTGCAAATAAGAAAATAATAGTTGTTGGATTTGATGGAGATGAGGATGCGAAAACAGCCATTGAAAAAAGTGAAATATCTGCAACTGTAGCACAACAACCAGTGCTAATGGGAAGTATATCTATTGAAACTGCAGTAAAGATTTTTAATGGACAAAATATATCAAAAAATATTCCTGTTAAACTTAGACTTATTACTAAGAATAGTAAATAATATAAGTTGTTAAAACGCCGAAAAATTCGGCGTTTTATATTTTCCTTAAAGGTATGCGATTTGATGTAACAAGGTTAACTTTAAGTAAATCTAAAATTAATGTTATAGGACTATATATGGATAGTGAACCTAAATTTCCACCAATTAGCATTCCAATAGCATTATTTTTAAGGTCTGCAAGTAAGGCGCCAGAATCACCTTCTTTTGTTATAGCGTTTGCTGCTAGTTGGTTTTTAAAAATAGTATAACCAGTGTTATAGGCACATCTTATAGTAACATGCGTTGCTGTTATATTCCCATAAGTTATTTCAGAGGTTTTACCAATTTTTCTTATAGAGAGGTCTAGAGATGGAGGGGTTATACCTAAAATAGGCCCTAGAGTAGCTATATGGTTAGAAACTAATGAAGGATTATTTATCTTAGCAATAGCACAATCTGAAAGACTTATACCCTTAAAAGAAAAGTCTAAAGGAATATACTTATAAAGATATGCAATTGTGTCAGTTAAAGGATTACCATGATTTAGAAAGCTTGGTTGGGTTATAGGAGAATTAATTGGAGCTGTATTTTCAAGAGCTAGAACATGATTACAACTTAGTATATAATAATTAGAAATATCTTTTACTATACAACAGAGAGTCCCTTGAGCTTTATTTAGTGCAACTCCTATATTATATCCAAGTTGTACAGGACGAATTTTTTTATTAAATGAATTAGCTTTAATTATACCACTTTCAACAATATCAGTTTTAAATCCTTTGTATATTGTAGGAATTAAGTCTTTTGTGTGAATCAAATTTAAAGGCATCTTTTTTTTGGTGAAAACTTTAATACATTTTTCATAAGTATTAAAGCCTTTAGTTATTTTATAACCAAGGCCAATTCCCAGTACATTATTTTTACTGAGAAAATAGTTATATTCATTATTACAAATGTAAGCAATTTTTTTATTTACAATAGATGTAAAACAAGTATTATTCATATATATCACCATAATGTAATATTAGAATATATAAAATAAAGTTCAAATTATATATTTTATAATATTAGTAATATGAATTTCTGTATAATAATGTTAAAACTAAAAAATTAAGTTAGGCAATATTATATTAATATTAAATTTTGATTTTATAAAAAATAATATATAATAAAATAAGACAACATACAACAGCTATATGGGGGAGACTAATTATATGAAGAAAATAACTATGAAAGATATTGCCATAAAAGCAGGAGTGTCAAAAGCTACTGTATCTATGGTATTAAATAAAAAGGATTCAAAAATAAGCAGAGCCACTAAAGAAAAAATAATAAAGTTAGCTGAAGATTTAAATTATATACCTAATGGTATTGCAAGAAGCTTAACAACTAAAAAATCTGAAACTATAGGTATTGTTTTGCCAGATATTACAAATCCATTTTTTTCTGAAATGGCAAGAGCTATAGAAGATACTGCAAATAAGTTGGATTATAATGTTATATTTTGTAATACTGATAGCAATTTTAAAAAAGAAGAAAATTATATAAAGTTACTTATAAGTAAATTAGTAGATGGAGTTATTTTTATAACTGGAAGGGGAAATAAAGAAAGTTTAGATATTTTAAAACAAAACAATATATCCTTTGTATTAGTAGATAGATATATAGAAAATAATGAAAATTATCCAGGAGTGTATTGTTTAAATAAGGAAGGTATAATACAGGGAGTTGAATATCTTATAAAAAAGGGTAGAAAAAGCATAGCTTTTGTAACTGGAAATAAAGATTTAAGTGTTTCAAAACAAAGAATAGATGGTTATACAGAAACTATGAGTAAGTATAATATTAATTTTCAAGGTTTAATATTTGAAAGTGATTTTACTTTAGATGGTGGTATACAAATTACTGAAGAAATTTTAAAATGTAATAAAAATATAGATGCAATATTTTATAGTAATGATGTTATGGCATTAGGGGGATTAAAGGTATTAAAAAGAAAGAAGTTTAAGGTCCCGGAAGATATTAGTGTAATTGGATTTGATAATATAAAAATTTCTAATTTTATAGAACCGGAACTTACAACTATAGCACAGCCCATATATGATATGGGGAAAAAAGCTTGTGAGCTTTTAATTGATATTATAAGTAATAATGAGATAAATAAACAAGTGATTTTTAAAACAAATTTAGTTAATGGTGGAACGGCATAATAAATATTTAAATAGGAATTTAATGCTATAGAAAATTAAATTCCTATTTTTAACAATTATCATTATCAATTGATAATGTAAATTAATAGAAAAAGTTGTTGAAAATATTGATGATGCTGCATATACTATTAATTATAAATATCTTTTGTGTTATCAATTAAAAATGAGGTGTATATATTTGAGTAATGAAGAGCGTTACAAAATAGGAAATAAAATTTCAAAGGTTACCATTCTATTTAATTTCATATTATCAATAGTAAAAACCCTTATAGGTTTTATTGGAAATAGTAGTGCTATGATTTCTGATGGTATACATTCTGTATCCGATGTATTAAGTACAATATGTGTTGTAATTGGATTAAAACTAGCAAAAAAACCAGAGGACAAAAGACATCCTTATGGGCATGAAAAATTTGAGCCTATAGTATCGAAAATATTAGCATTAATACTTGGAATAACTTCATGTATTATTGGATATAAAGCAATAAAAAATATAATGACAGAAAGTTACACAACACCAAGAGTTATAACGGTTTATATAGCTATTGTATCTATATTTACTAAGGAATGGATGTACTGGTATACAGTTAAAGGAGCAAGAAAAATTGAAAGTTCAGCTTTGATGGCAGATGCTTGGCATCATCGTTCAGATGCTTTATCATCTGTAGGAAGCTTAATAGGTATATTAGGTGCAAGATTTGGTTATTTAATTTTAGATCCTATTGCGTCTTTGATTATATGTGTGGTTATAATGAAGGTATCATTAAGTATATATATAGATGCTACCAATCAATTAATGGATTGTTCGGCTGACAATGATACTGTAAATAAAATATTAAAAAGTATACTAGATGTTAATGGTGTAATAAAAATTGATGATTTAAAAACTAGAGTTCATGCAAGTAGACTATATGTTGATGTTGAAATTTCTGTTGATAAGGATTTATCTTTTAGTAAAGCCCATGATATTGCAGAAACAGTGCATAAAGAAGTGGAGGAAGGAATGAAAAAAGTTAAACATTGTATGGTACATGTTAATCCATATTAATTTTATATATAAAACTACGATACTTCTATAGTATGGTAGTTTTTATTATTTTAAAAATATTTTTAAAAGGAGATAAGGAATGAATAAAAAGAGAAGGGTAATTATATGTTTATTAATATTGCTTATAATTGGTTTTGTAATAGGTTTAAGCTTTAAAAAATATAAACAAACCAATAAAAATGATTTTAACATAATTAAGTGGGACAATTTTTATGAAGAAAAAAATATAAACTTATATTATGGAACAACAGAAAAACAAGTTTTAGAGCAATTAAATTATAAATATAAGGTAAATGATATTATAGCAAATTCTAAAGATGAATTAGAGAGAGCTATAAAAATAATGAATTGGGTAAGAAATAATATGAAATATAACAAGAATAAAAAGAATAAAGTACAAGATAAAGGTGCCGCAGATATATTAGAATCAAAACAAAAATCAAAACAATATTCTAATTTAGAGATTTGTACTGTATTCAATGAACTTTGTAATGCAGCCAATATTATATCTAGAATAGGGAAGCTTACAATTTCCGATAGTACAAAAATAAAAGATAATCCTAGTTTTTTCGTATGTGAAATATGGAATACAAAGTATAATAAATGGATTATGATAGATGTAATAAATGGATTATACGTATCAGAAAAAAATATTCCTTTAAGTACTGCAGATATAATACAAAAAGGTATATATAATTTACAAATAATATCTGATAAAAGTGCTGATAAATATAAAAAGGAGATGAGTGAGTACTTCTATGCTTATACTATAAAAATAGATAACACCATATATAATGCAAAACAGAGTAATTGTTATGTAACTTTTATAAATAATAAAGAAGATAGAATAAATATGAAAAATCCTTTAGAATATCCTTCTATTTATACAAAGAATAAATATTTATTTGAAGTATCACCAGGAGAAGAAAAAAAACAATATAATAGTGATGAAGTTCCTACTATGATATTTTCTAAAGTTATGAAGAATAAAGAAAGTAAGAATAGCAAATCTGATAAGGATGTAAAAAAGGAATTATGTATTGGAGTTTTTAAAAATAGTTCTATGGAAGAAAAGTATTACATAAGTATTAATGGTTCTCCCTTTGAAGAAAAAAATAAGTATTTTAAATTTGAAATAAAAAAAGGATTGAATACTATTAAGCTATCTAAAGATGGAAAAACGTCAATTAGAGAAGTTGCTTTCGAGTATAAAGAATAATATACAAAAAATTAGTAGACAAAGCAAATTTTAAAATAGTATAATTTTAAAGTATTAAAAATAAATAATTATGTAATTGAAAGAGGGATATTAACTTGGAAAGTTTGCTATTTATAATTAAAGTTATAATTATAGGTATAGTTGAAGGAATTACAGAATTTTTACCAGTTTCTTCAACTGGACATATGATTATTATAGAAGATCTTATTAAATTTAAAGAAGGAGTAGAGCCGATTTCTTTATATACAAAACAATACAAAGATGCATTTACAATGATAATTCAATTAGGAGCTATTTTGGCTATTGTAGTTTTATATTGGGATAAAATTAAAAAAAGCTTTCAAAATTTTTCGCCATCCCATCCCAAATCAGGATTTAAGTTCTGGTTGAATATAGCTGTAGCAGCAGTACCTGCTGGAGTAATTGGACTTAAATATCATAGTAAGATTAATGAAAAACTATTTAATCCAGAAAGTGTTACAGCAGCATTAATAGTAGGTGCAGTATGGATGATTTTTGCGGAAAAAAGATACAGAGGTAAATTTAAAACTAGAGATATTGACAGTGTTACTATTAAACAAGCCTTTATAATAGGGTGTTTTCAATGTCTAGCTTTATGGCCTGGAATGTCTAGATCAGCATCAACTATAATTGGAGCATGGATAGTTGGAGTTTCAACAGTAGCAGCAGCAGAGTTTTCATTCTTTTTAGCGTTACCAGTTATGTTTGGGGTTACTTTAAAGTCTTTAAAGGATATAAATGTATTTGATTTAAGTTCTATGCATATAATTGGACTTACTGTTGGATTTATAGTTTCTTTTGTTGTAGCATTAATAGTTGTAGATAAGTTTATTAATTTTTTAAAAAAGAAACCTATGAGGGTTTTTGCTATATATAGAATACTTCTAGGAATAGTATTAATAGTTTTATTTTTATTTAATGTAATTCAGCTATAGTTTAAAAGATATAGAATAAAAAATTAATGTTATATAAAAACTCAGGATAATATTTCCTGAGTTTTTATTTTTAAAATTTGGTTATAAGGTAATACTAAAATTAATAAATTCTATATACAAATATAAGTAGGAGGTTTAATTATGAATTGGGATAATAAAATAGAAGATATAATTAGAAATGATAAATGGATAAAAAATGATACTGGTCTTTGGAAGGTTCAATGTTCTAAATTATTTAAAGATGAAGAAAGATTGAAGTTATTATTAGTTACAGATGAACTTGATGGACCTGCTTGTGCAAAAGTAGAAAAAATAGTAGTAACAAATAATAATGATTTAATATTATTTTATGATGATAGATTTGATTCTATTTTAAAAGAAGATGAGTATGATAAGTTTTCTAAAGTGGTTAATAAAAAAGAATGGGATACATTATTTACAGGAAAAGCTACAGAAGAATTGGTTAAAATGAATGTAACATCAGAAGAAAAAGGATTTTATGTAGAACCACATGAAAGTGTATCAGATTTTATAAATAGTTATGATGAAAAAATATCTGATGAATTAGCACAACATTTTAATTTATAAATCAGTTAACATGCATTAATTAACTATAAATATTAATGCATGTTTTTATATGGATTAATATTTACTTCAACTTAGCCACCAGTATCATTATATAAAAAAAAGAGAAAAAGAGAAAAAAGCAGAGGAAAAACAGTATAATTTTATAAAATATAATAAAATATAATAATGGCATTAAAACTATTTTGATAAAATGACATTCGTACTTGAGAGAAAAACATTTAAAAAGTTAAAAATAAATTTTAAAATAAATGTTGACAAGTAACACAAGTTACTATAAAATAACTAATGTCGTCGAGAGATGGCGAAAGAAAGTGGTCTTTGAAAATTAAACAGAATTAAGGTAAGAAACCAGTCAATAAATTTGAGTAAGATTAAACTTTTAAATTGAGAGTTTGATCCTGGCTCAGGACGAACGCTGGCGGCGTGCCTAACACATGCAAGTCGAGCGATGAAACTTCCTTCGGGGAGTGGAATAGCGGCGGACGGGTGAGTAACACGTGGGTAACCTGCCTCAAAGAGGGGGATAGCCTCCCGAAAGGGAGATTAATACCGCATAACATTATTTTATGGCATCATAGAATAATCAAAGGAGCAATCCGCTTTGAGATGGACCCGCGGCGCATTAGCTAGTTGGTGAGGTAAGGGCTCACCAAGGCGACGATGCGTAGCCGACCTGAGAGGGTGATCGGCCACATTGGAACTGAGACACGGTCCAGACTCCTACGGGAGGCAGCAGTGGGGAATATTGCGCAATGGGGGAAACCCTGACGCAGCAACGCCGCGTGAGTGATGAAGGTTTTCGGATCGTAAAACTCTGTCTTTAGGGACGATAATGACGGTACCTAAGGAGGAAGCCACGGCTAACTACGTGCCAGCAGCCGCGGTAATACGTAGGTGGCAAGCGTTGTCCGGATTTACTGGGCGTAAAGAGTATGTAGGTGGGTGCTTAAGTCAGATGTGAAATTCCCGGGCTTAACCTGGGCGCTGCATTTGAAACTGGGCATCTAGAGTGCAGGAGAGGAAAGTGGAATTCCTAGTGTAGCGGTGAAATGCGTAGAGATTAGGAAGAACACCAGTGGCGAAGGCGACTTTCTGGACTGTAACTGACACTGAGATACGAAAGCGTGGGTAGCAAACAGGATTAGATACCCTGGTAGTCCACGCCGTAAACGATGAATACTAGGTGTCGGGGGGTACCACCCTCGGTGCCGCAGCAAACGCATTAAGTATTCCGCCTGGGGAGTACGGTCGCAAGATTAAAACTCAAAGGAATTGACGGGGACCCGCACAAGCAGCGGAGCATGTGGTTTAATTCGAAGCAACGCGAAGAACCTTACCTAGACTTGACATCTCCTGAATTACTCTTAATCGAGGAAGTCCCTTCGGGGACAGGAAGACAGGTGGTGCATGGTTGTCGTCAGCTCGTGTCGTGAGATGTTGGGTTAAGTCCCGCAACGAGCGCAACCCTTATTGTTAGTTGCTACTATTAAGTTAAGCACTCTAACGAGACTGCCGCGGTTAACGTGGAGGAAGGTGGGGATGACGTCAAATCATCATGCCCCTTATGTCTAGGGCTACACACGTGCTACAATGGCTGGTACAACGAGCAGCAAACCCGCGAGGGGGAGCAAAACTTGAAAGCCAGTCCCAGTTCGGATTGTAGGCTGAAACTCGCCTACATGAAGTTGGAGTTGCTAGTAATCGCGAATCAGCATGTCGCGGTGAATACGTTCCCGGGTCTTGTACACACCGCCCGTCACACCATGAGAGCCGGTAACACCCGAAGCCCGTGAGGTAACCGTAAGGAGCCAGCGGTCGAAGGTGGGATTGGTGATTGGGGTGAAGTCGTAACAAGGTAGCCGTAGGAGAACCTGCGGCTGGATCACCTCCTTTCTAGGGAGAATGGAAGCAAAGCTTCCAGACTGGCACCTAATTCTGTTTAATTTTGAAAGACTATGTCTTTCAATTAATATTAACGATTGATTTTACAAGAGGTATTATTGGTTGTTGATTTAGTAGTGGGGGTATAGCTCAGTTGGGAGAGCACCTGCCTTGCACGCAGGGGGTCAAGAGTTCGAATCTCTTTATCTCCACCATACATATGGGTCTATAGCTCAGCTGGTTAGAGCGCACGCCTGATAAGCGTGAGGTCGATGGTTCGAGTCCATTTAGACCCACCAATTGTTCTTTGAAAATTGCACAGTGATAAAGAAACGAAAAAACCTAGTTAACAAATATAATTTGTTAATAATAATAGTAATTGATGATAGATCAAGCTACAAAGGGCGCACGGTGAATGCCCTGGCACTAGGAGCCGATGAAGGACGTGATAAGCTGCGATAAGCTACATGTAGGCGCACATAGCCTGTGATATGTAGATTTCCGAATGGGGAAACCCATCTAGTTATGCTAGATACTGTATACTGAATACATAGGTATATGGAGGTACACCTGGGGAACTGAAACATCTAAGTACCCAGAGGAAGAGAAAGAAAATTCGATTCCCTAAGTAGCGGCGAGCGAAAGGGGAAGAGCCCAAACCAGGAACTTGTTCCTGGGGTTGCGGATAGATCATAACGCTTTGATTTCTTTAGTTGAAGAGAACTGGAAAGTTCCGTCGTAGAAGGTAATAACCCTGTAGGCGAAAAGGAAAGAAAAGTAGATCTACTCCAGAGTACCACGAGACACGTGAAACCTTGTGGGAAGCTGGGAGGACCATCTCCCAAGGCTAAATACTACCTAGTGACCGATAGTGAAGCAGTACCGTGAGGGAAAGGTGAAAAGAACCCCGGAAGGGGAGTGAAATAGAATCTGAAACCGTGTGCCTACAATCGGTCGGAGCACATTAAAGTGTGACGGCGTACTTTTTGTAGAACGGGCCAGCGAGTTACGATATATAGCAAGGTTAAGCACTTATGGTGTGGAGCCGAAGGGAAACCGAGTCTGAATAGGGCAACTAGTTGTATATTGTAGACCCGAAACCGGGTGACCTATCCATGGCCAGGATGAAGCGGAAGTAAAATTCCGTGGAGGTCCGAACCACGTTGGTGTTGAAAAACCATGGGATGAGCTGTGGATAGCGGAGAAATTCCAATCGAACTCGGAGATAGCTGGTTCTCCTCGAAATAGCTTTAGGGCTAGCGTCGGGTAATTGAGTAGTGGAGGTAGAGCACTGAATGGGCTAGGGGCTGACAACAGTTACTGAACCCTATCAAACTCCGAATGCCATATACTTGTACCCCGGCAGTCAGACTACGAATGATAAGATCCGTGGTCAAAAGGGAAACAGCCCAGACCATCAGCTAAGGTCCCAAAGTGTAAGTTAAGTGGGAAAGGATGTGGGATTTCTAAGACAACTAGGATGTTGGCTTAGAAGCAGCCACTCATTTAAAGAGTGCGTAATAGCTCACTAGTCGAGAGATCCTGCGCCGAAGATGTAACGGGGCTCAAACTTACCACCGAAGCTATGGATGTGTACTTTGTACACGTGGTAGAGGAGCTTTCTGTACAGGTTGAAGTCATACCGTAAGGAGTGGTGGACAGTACAGAAGTGAGAATGCTGGCATAAGTAGCGAAAAACAAGTGAGAATCTTGTTGACCGAATATCTAAGGTTTCCTGGGGAAGGCTCGTCCTCCCAGGGTTAGTCGGGACCTAAGCCGAGGCCGAAAGGCGTAGGTGATGGACAACTGGTTGATATTCCAGTACCACCATAATGCGTTTGACAAATGGGATGACGCAGGAGGATAGGATGTGCGCACTATTGGATGTGCGTCTAAGCACTTAGGGTGTTAAGTAGGCAAATCCGCTTAACATTAAGCCTGAGGTGTGATGGGGAGCCTATTTTGGCGAAGTATCTGATTCCACGCTGCCAAGAAAAGTCTCTATGGAGCAAAGTGGTGCCCGTACCGCAAACCGACACAGGTAGATGAGGAGAGAATCCTAAGGTCGTCGGAAGAATTATTGCTAAGGAACTCGGCAAATTGACCCCGTAACTTAGGGAGAAGGGGTGCCTACGAGAGTAGGCCGCAGTGAATAGGCTCAAGCAACTGTTTATCAAAAACACAGGTCTCTGCTAAAGCGTAAGCTGATGTATAGGGGCTGACGCCTGCCCGGTGCTGGAAGGTTAAGGGGAATAGTTAGCGCAAGCGAAGCTATGAACTTAAGCCCCAGTAAACGGCGGCCGTAACTATAACGGTCCTAAGGTAGCGAAATTCCTTGTCGGGTAAGTTCCGACCCGCACGAATGGCGTAATGATTTGAGCACTGTCTCGGCAATAAATCCGGTGAAATTGTAGTGCAAGTGAAGATGCTTGCTACCCGCGGTTGGACGGAAAGACCCCGTAGAGCTTTACTGTAGCTTAGCATTGAATTTCGGTATTGTCTGTACAGGATAGGTGGGAGACTTAGAAGCGAGGGCGTCAGCTTTCGTGGAGTCGTCCTTGGGATACCACCCTGACAGTACTGGAATTCTAACTGGAGGCCATGAATCTGGTCACAGGACATTGCTAGGTGGGCAGTTTGACTGGGGCGGTCGCCTCCTAAAAGGTAACGGAGGCGCCCAAAGGTTCCCTCAGCGCGGTCGGAAATCGCGCGTAGAGTGCAAAGGCAGAAGGGAGCCTGACTGCGACACATACAGGTGGAGCAGGGACGAAAGTCGGGCTTAGTGATCCGGTGGTTCTGTATGGAAGGGCCATCGCTCAACGGATAAAAGCTACCTCGGGGATAACAGGCTGATCTCCCCCAAGAGTCCACATCGACGGGGAGGTTTGGCACCTCGATGTCGGCTCGTCGCATCCTGGGGCTGTAGTCGGTCCCAAGGGTTGGGCTGTTCGCCCATTAAAGCGGCACGCGAGCTGGGTTCAGAACGTCGTGAGACAGTTCGGTCCCTATCCGCCGTGGGCGTAGGAAATTTGAGAGGAGCTGTCCTTAGTACGAGAGGACCGGGATGGACCAACCTCTGGTGCACCAGTTGTTCCGCCAGGAGCACAGCTGGGTAGCTATGTTGGGAAGGGATAAACGCTGAAAGCATCTAAGCGTGAAGCCCACCTCAAGATTAGATTTCCCATAGCGTAAGCTAGTAAGACCCCTGAAAGACTATCAGGTTGATAGGTTGGAGGTGTAAGTACAGTAATGTATTCAGCTGACCAATACTAATAGGTCGAGGGCTTGATCAAATATTTATTATCACTGTGCAATTTTGAGAGAGCAATCTCTTGTTTAATGTTCCGCGATAGCTCAATGGTGGAGCACTCGGCTGTTAACCGATAGGTTGGAGGTTCGAGTCCTCTTCGCGGAGCCATTTTTTATTTTTTGCCAAATGTATAAATATTTATTTCATTATTGATAAAACAAAATTGATAAAAATAATAGATAAAACCTCTTTATATTAAATTTAATATAAAGAGGTTTTAATTTTTTATTTAAAAATACTAATAAACTAAAATTAAAAATATTTAAATAAAAAACAGTTATAAATTATAAGTGTAAAATACATTAGAAAAATAATATGTTCCTAAGATATATTTTTATAAATAAAATTAATACTTTGAATAATCTTTACAAAGAACTAAAATATATATAGGTTATATAATGTTAAAAAACAAAAAAGTGGAATTAATATTAAGTGAAAATAAAAAATAGTAATGTAATTATAAGTAAAATATAATATTATTATGAAAGGAGATGTTCTGAAAAACCGTATTAGAATTAAATTTGCAAATATTTAAATACTATGATATATAAGAGGGGATAATATGAAAAAGTATATTAGATTTGAGATAGTAACAGAAGATAGAATAGGAATAACTTTTGAGATACTAAAAAAAATCTATGATCTAAATATAAATCTTGCGTCTATAGAAGTATTCCCTAAGAAGGTATGTATTAAAATTGAAGATATTTATTGTCATAATAAAGATTTAATAAAGCAAAGATTATACGAGGTAAATGGAATAATAATGGTAAATGAAATTAATCTTCTTGAACATGAGAAAAATGAAAGAAAACTCTTAGCTATTATAGATTCTATAGATGATGGAATAATGTATGTAAATAAGAATTTGAATATAGAAATATTTAATAGTTATTGCGAAAATATTTTTCATTGTAATAAAAAAGATGTTATAGGTAAAGATATAAGATCTATTTTAAAACATGCACCTATGATAGAGCTTATAAATAGTGGAAAAGAGTATAGTAATATTGAAATAAAGATGACTAGTAAAAAGGGAGTCACACATTATCTAACAACAGGAATTCCTGTAAAGGATGATAGTGATAATAGCATTGGGGTTGTAGCATCTATAAGAGATATAAAAAAAGCTATAGAATTTGCAAATGTAGTATCAAGTATAGATAAAGGAGTTTTTAGTGACATTATTGGAAATAGTGAGGCTATAAAGAGAGTAAAAAATATTATTAAGTCCGTTTCAAAAAGTAATTCTACAGTTATATTAAGAGGAGAAAGTGGCACGGGTAAAGAAATTTTTGCAAGTGCAATTCAAAAGCTTAGTAATAGAAAAGATAAAAATTTTGTAATTATAAATTGCGCTGCATTACCAGATAATTTAATAGAAAGTGAATTATTTGGTTATGAAAAAGGTAGCTTTACTGGAGCTAATATTGATGGAAAAGAAGGGTTATTTAAAGAAGCTAACGGGGGAACTTTATTTTTAGATGAAATAGGAGAACTTTCAATGGTATTGCAGGCTAAACTTTTAAGGGTACTACAAGATGGTGTTGTTAGAAAAATAGGAGGTTCTACAGAGGAAAAGGTTGATGTTAGAATTATAGCTGCTACAAATAGAAATTTAGAAGAAATGGTGAGGAAAGGACAATTTAGAGAAGATTTATATTATAGACTTAATGTTATACCTATTTTTATACCAAGTTTAAGAGAAAGAATGGAAGATATACCGGATTTAGTTACATTTTTTATAAATAAATTAAATATTAAATTATCAAAGAAAATATTAGGTGTAGAATATGAATTTATTGAAGAACTTACTAAACATAATTGGCCAGGAAATATAAGAGAATTACAAAATGTTATTGAAAGAGCTATGAATTTATGTAATGATACACTTCTTGAAAAAAAACATTTAATGATAAATACATATATTTCACCTAAAAGTTTAGATAAAAAAGACAATGAAAATCATTTAAAATTAAAGGATATTGTGGAGATATGTGAAAAAGAAGCTATAATAAAAGCACTAAAAGAAAATAAAACATTTAGAAAAACTGCTAAGGTTTTAGGGGTATCACATACAACTATAATAAATAAAATAAAGAAATATAATATAGAATATTAACAATAATTTAAAATGTTTAATTTGTCTTCAGAAATAAGTGAAGAAAATGAAGATTATATATATATAATTTAATAAAATTTACTAAAATAAAAAACACTTTTAAAAATTATTTTTAAGAGTGTTTTTTATTTTTGCGAAAGTGTAACAAAATTATTACATTATATGAAAAAGTTTACACAATTTTATAGTAATATGGTTCAAAATATTTACATATCAAGTGTTTTTATAATGTATAAAAAAGTTTATTATAAATTTAAAATAAGATAAATGTTAAGGTAAACAAGAATTTTTCTGAAAATTAAAATAATTTAAATTTAAGTATTTAACTTAAAATTTTTATTTGGCATATAATTTGCTTTAATATGTATTCAAGATTAGAAAATATATAAAGTAGAAAGTAGGGGGATATTAATATGAGTAATGAACACAACTTAAAGAATATGGGATTTGGAACCAAAACTGTACATGGAGGACATATTAAAGATACTCAATTTGGATCACTTGCAACACCAATATTCCAAACATCAACGTTTATATTTGATTCAGCAGAACAAGGTGGAAATAGATTTGCTGGAAAAGAAGAAGGATACATTTATTCAAGAATATCAAACCCAACGGTTGCGGAAATAGAAAGAAAGATTGCTTTATTAGAAGGTGGAGAAGATGCAATAGGAACAGCATCAGGAATGGGAGCTATATCTTCAGCATTATGGACAGCATTAAAAGCAGGGGATCATGTAGTTGCCTCTGATACATTATATGGTTGTACATTTGCATTATTAAATCATGGATTAACTAAAATGGGAGTGGAGGTTACTTTTGTAGATATAACCAATTTACAAGAAGTTAAAAATGCAATAAAGGAAAATACGAGAGTGGTTTATCTTGAAACACCAGCAAATCCAACATTAAAAATTACTGATATAGAAGGAATATGTAAAATAGCTCATGAAATTAAGGATTGTTTGGTATTTGTAGATAATACATTTAATACTCCATATATTCAAAGACCATTAGAACTTGGTGCAGATGTAGTAGTACATTCAGCAACTAAGTATTTAAATGGACACGGAGATGTTGTTGCAGGATTCATAATAGGAAAAGCAGATTTTATAGGCCAAGTTAGAGGACAAGGATTAAAAGATATGACAGGTGCAGTAATGAGTCCACTAAGTGCATTTTTAATTATAAGGGGAATGAAAACATTAGAAATAAGAATGGAAAGACATTGTGCTAATGCAATGAAAGTAGCTCAATTCCTAGAATCTCATCCAGCAGTAGAAAAAGTATATTATCCAGGACTTGAAAGTTTTGAGTACCATGATTTAGCTAGAAAACAAATGGATTTGCCAGGAGCTATGATTTCATTTGAAATTAAAGGTGGTGTAGATGAAGGAAGAACTATAATGAATAATGTTAAGCTTGCAAGTCTTGCGGTAAGTCTTGGAGATACAGAAACTTTAATTCAACATCCAGCATCAATGACTCATTCACCATATACACCAGAAGAAAGAGCTGCAGCAGGAATAAGTGATAGTTTAGTTAGATTATCAGTTGGTCTTGAAACTGTTGATGATATAATAGCTGATTTAAAACAAGCTTTAGATTTAATAGTGAAATAATTATAATATGACTACAATATATTCATATATTGTAGTCATATTAAAACTATATATTGTTGGTTATAAAAATAATAGATTTATTAGTATTTATTGAAAACCTTTACAAAACAATAGACATATGTTATTTTCATAAGCCTTCATTTCATTAAATGATGATGAAAGTAGTTTTTAGAATAGGAAATTATTAATTATAAGGAGGATAAGATATGGATACTGGAAGGTCAAAAAAGACATTATCAAGTGGAACAGCACTTATACCTTTTGTAGTATTTGTGGCAATATATCTTGGTAGTGGCGTTTGGCTAAATATAAAAGGAGTTGAAAAGGCTTTTTACCAATTTCCAGCCCCAGTTGCAGTTTTCTGTGGTATTATAGTAGCATTTTTGTTATTAAAGGGAAAATTAAATGAAAAATTTGATACCTTTGTAAGTGGATGTGGAAATCCTGATATTATCATAATGTGCATAATTTATTTACTTGCAGGGGCTTTTGCTACTGTATCAAAGGCAATGGGGGGAGTTGAATCTACAGTAAATCTAGGATTAACTTATATACCAGCAAAATATATAATTGTAGGATTGTTTATAATATCATGTTTTTTATCAATTTCTACGGGATCCTCTGTGGGATCTATAGTGGCAATAACTCCAATCGCAGTAGGACTTGCTGGAAAGGCAGGTTTATCCCTACCATTAACTTTGGCTGCAGTAATGGGAGGATCAATGTTTGGAGATAATTTATCAGTAATATCAGATACAACAATTGCAGCTACCAGAACTCAAGGATGTGAAATGAGAGATAAGTTTAGAGTAAATATATTTATAGCAGCACCTGCAGCTATAATAACAGTAGTTCTTTTATTTATATTTGGAACACCAGAAGTGATTCCAACAATGCAAAGTTATGACTTTTCAATAATAAAGGTAATCCCTTATATTTTTGTTTTGGTATTATCACTTGCTGGAATGAATGTTTTTGTGGTTTTAACTGGAGGAATAGTTTTATCAGGAGTAATAGGATTATATTATGATAACTTGACGGTTTTAACTTTTGCACAAAATATTTTTGAAGGCTTTAAAGGAATGATTGATATTTTCTTGCTATCCATATTAACTGGAGGGCTTGCAGCACTGGTTACCAAAGGCGGAGGAGTTCAGTTTTTACTTGAAAAAATACAAAAAATTATAAAAGGTAAGAAATCCGCTGAATTAGGAATAGGGGTATTAGTAGGATTAACAGATGCGGCAGTTGCCAATAATACGGTAGCAATTATAATAAATGGACCTATAGCTAAAAAAATGTGTGAGACATATAAAGTTGATCCAAGAAGGAGTGCATCTATATTAGACACATTTTCTTGTATAATGCAAGGCATAATTCCATATGGAGCTCAAATGTTAATATTATTAAGTTTTACAAAGGGTAGTGTAACTCCATTTCAGGTAATTCCACTGCTGTGGTATCAACAATTACTTACTATTTCTGTGATATTATCCACATTTATACCATTTGCAGATGGAATAATAAAAAAACATCCTTGGAAATGGAATGTAAAAAAGTCAGAAAATACAGAAAATATAGAAGGTTAAAAAGACAAATAAATATGAAAATTAATTTTAAATAGATTGTATTTTTAATTATTTAGATTTTGTTTTTAAAATTATAATGCTGTGTAATATTATTGCACAGCATATCATATAAAGTTAATTGTTAGAAGTTTAAATATATACAATATGAAAGGAGGAAAATAAATGGATAAGAAGTTAATTGAAATTCGTTGGCATGGTCGTGGAGGACAAGGTGCTAAAACCGCTTCCTTGCTTTTAGCAGAAGTTGCTTTTAATACTGGAATGTATATTCAAGGATTTCCAGAGTATGGTCCAGAAAGAATGGGTGCACCAATAACTGCGTATAACAGAATAGCTAACTTTCCATTAAGAGTTCATAGTAACATCTATGAGCCGGATTTTGTAGTAGTAGTTGATGAAACTTTATTAAAATCAGTTAATTGTACAGCTGGGCTAAAAAGAGAAGGTGGTATAGTTATAAATACTAGAAAGTCTATTGATGAAATAAGAAAAGAACTAGATGGATACGAAGGAAAGGTATACACAATAGATGCTAAAACTATTTCACAAGAAACTTTAGGTGCTTATTTTCCTAATACTCCAATGCTTGCTGCTATAGTTAAGGTATCAGGAATTATGGATTTAGATAAATTTGTAGAAGATATGGAAAACTCATTTAAACATAAGTTTGCTTCAAAACCACAAGTTGTACCTAAAAATATGGATGCGCTTAAAAGATCTCTTCAGGAGGTGAACGGAATTGAGTAAGAAAATGGATGTTACTTCGGAAAGTAAGTGGAATGAAATTCCAATAGGGGGACAGATTATTGAAGCTGGTAATTCTGTAGAATTTAATACAGGTGATTGGAGATCTATGAGACCAGTATGGCATGAAGATAAATGTAAACACTGTATGTTTTGTTGGGCTGTATGTCCTGATATGTCTATTATAGTTAAAAATGAAAAAGTTATAGGGATTGATTATGATCATTGTAAGGGTTGTGGAGTTTGTACAAAGCAATGTAAATTTGGTGCTTTAGAGTTTGTAGCAGAATAAGGGAGGAGGAATAAGAATGGCAAAAGCTAAACAAATAAGAAAAAGTTTAAGTGGTAACGAAGCAGTTGCTACAGCAATGATGCAAATTAATCCTGAAGTAGTTGCAGCATTTCCAATAACTCCATCTACGGAAGTAGTTCAGTATTTTTCAAGTTTTATAGCTAATGGCAAATGCACAACTGAATTTGTAACAGTAGAGTCTGAACATAGTGCTATAAGTGCTTGTATAGGTGCTTCTGCTGCAGGGGCAAGAGTTATGACTGCTACATCATCTCAAGGATTAGCATTAATGTGGGAAATGCTTCATATAGCAGCAGGAGA
The DNA here is from genome assembly GCF_003614235.1 of Clostridium novyi. The sequence goes on from NZ_CP029458.1 coordinate 1,466,585, forward strand.
TAGATGTCCTATAGTTATGGCAACAGTTAACAGAGCTATATCAGTTCCATTGAATATCCATAATGATCACTCAGATTCAATGGGGGCTAGAGATACTGGATTTATACAATTATATGCTGAAAATACTCAAGAAGCTTATGATAACTTTATTCAAGCTGTGAGAATTGCAGAGCATGAGGAGGTTATGACTCCAGCTATGGTCTGTTATGATGGATTTATTACAAGTCATGCTGTAGAAAATGTATTCTTAATGGAAAAAGAAGCTGTTAGGAATTTTGTTGGTAAAAACAAGAGAACTAACAAAGGATTGCTTGGAGAGAAGAAATTAGTTGGATCAATGGTTCTTCCAAACTTTTATATGGAAATGAAACATCAACAACTTCAAGGATTATTAAAAGCTAAAGATGTACTTTTAGATGTAGCCAAAGAATATGAAGTATTGACTGGAAGAAAGTATGGATTGTTTGAAGAATACAGACTAGATGATGCAGAAGTGGCTATGGTAATCATTGGATCATCAGCTGGTACTGCAAAGAAGGTTGTAGATGATTTAAGAGAAAAAGGAATAAAAGCTGGTGTACTTAAAATAAGATTATACAGACCATTTCCAGCAGAAGAAATTGCTGAAGCTCTTAAAAATGTTAAAGCAATAGCAGTAATGGATAAAGCTGAGGCATTATCAGGAAATGGTGGTCCAGTATTTAATGATATTGCTAGTTCATTATATGGATGTGCTGAAGGTAAAATTTTAATGAGTTATATATATGGTCTTGGCGGAAGAGATGTTACAGTTCAATGGCTAGAAAAAGTTTTTAAAGATTTAACTGAAGCAGTTAGAACTAGAAGCTATAAAAAATATAATTATTTAGCAGTAAGGGCATAGGAGGTGCTGTAAATGGCAACATTGAGGGAATTAACTAATGTTCAAGATAGATTAGCTAGTGGACATAGAATGTGTGCTGGTTGCGGAGCTCCAATGGTAGCAAAATGGGTTTTAAAAGCAATAAAACCTAAAGATGAAGCCGTTATTGGATGTGCAACAGGATGTTTAGAGGTTTCAACAGGATTATACCCTTATAGTTCATGGAATGATTCTTTTATTCACACGGCATTTGAATGTGCTTCAGCAACTGTAAGTGGAGTTGAAGCTGCATATAGAGCAATGAAGGCTAGAGGAAGTGTTAAGAAAAATTATAAATTTATAACCTTTGGTGGAGATGGAGGTACTTATGATATTGGATTCCAATCCCTATCAGGAGCTATGGAAAGAGGACATGATATGCTTTATGTATGTTATGATAATGGAGCATATATGAATACTGGCATCCAAAGATCATCAGCTACTCCATGTGGAGCAGATGCAACAACTTCTCCATGTGGTTCTGAATCTCTAGGAAAACAACAATTTAGAAAAGATTTAACTATGATAATGGCAGGACATCACATACCATATGTAGCTCAAACTGTACCTGTTATTCCAGGAACTAGATATATGTTAGATCTTTATAATAAATCCCATAAAGCTATAAATGAAATTCAAGGACCAAAATTTATTAATGTATTAACTCCATGTCCAAGAGGATGGAGAGTTGATACTGCATCTGAACTTGATATGCTAAAATTAGCTGTAGATACTTGCTTCTGGCCATTATATGAAGTTATAGATGATAAGTTTAAATTAAACTACAAACCAGTTAAAAAGCTTCCGATAGAAGAATGGATGAAGCCACAAGGAAGATTTAAACATTTATTTAAATCTAAAGAAGGAAAAGCTAAAATTTGTGCTATTCAAGCTGAAATTGATAAACGATGGGAAGAGTTATTATTCCTTTGCGGAGAAGAATCTTAATATTAATAAGGTAAGATTAAGAGTATTTATAAATTATTAATTATGCTGTTGATAAACATAATTTATCAACAGCTTTTTTACATTAAATTATATACTTAAAAAACAGATAAATATATAGATTTTTTATATTGTATAATGGTAGACCATCAGTAGATTCCTATAGATAGTTCTTGTGATATGCACTTAATGATTAAAAAATTCCCAATATAGGGAGTTTTAGATTAGAAACGATAACAAGATGTTAGTATAATTTCAAAACGCCCTTGATTTTCAATTAATTTATAACAATGTGGCATAGCACAAGGAACACAAACATTACCAATGAATCCATATGGACTAGTAGAAGCATTTAATACATTGAAACATAAGTTGTATGCAGAATATGAAAAGTTTATTCTGTCTGATTTGCCATGGCCAAAAATATGACTTTCTTTAGTAAATGTTCTAACACCTATACTGTATTGTATTATAAAAAAAATTTTAACATGAGTCTCATTTAATATAGATATATATGGTGCTCCATTTATTTCATAATTTTTTTTGAAACATTGACAGTAACATTTAAACATATTAATCACCTAATAAATATTTAAAATTTAAGATATTATATTAATTATATGAAAAAGTTATATTTATTTATATTATATTAATTATGGAAAGAAAGTGATATTTATCTAATAGAAATATTATATTGATAAATTATAATTATTTTTAAAAAATGTTCAACAATATAATCTATTTTTATAATAAACCTAAAAAAAGCTGTTGATAAACATAATTTGTCAACAGCCTTTTCATATTTATTATTAAAATATTTAAAATTATAAATATATATTAGGATATATTTTACTTGTTTTTTATTACATGTTTATTTTTAAGATTTACTTTAATAAACAAAACAATACCTACTATTATAAATATAAAACTTATAATTTGAGCCATTCTTAAAGAACCAAGCATTAAACTATCAGTTCTTAGTCCTTCTATAAAGAATCTTCCAAGGGAGTATAGAATTAAGTATAAGAAAAATATTGAACCTTTTTGTAAATATTTTTTACTTAAAATAACTAACAAAATAAATATTAATAAGTTCCATATAGATTCATATAAAAATGTAGGATGATAATAAGCACCATCTAAAAACATACCTTTTTGAATAAAGTTTGGAAAATGTGATATAAACTGTTGAGATACTATACCACCATGTGCTTCTCCATTAAAGAAGTTTCCCCACCTACCAATAGCTTGTGCCAAAATAAAAGGAGGGGCTACAGTATCAAGTAAATCTAAATAGTTTATTTTTTTATATTTACTCATTAAATATGAACTGATTATAGCACCTATAAGACCTCCATGAATTGCAAGACCACCTTGACGAATATTTAATGTATCATATAGATTTAAACTGTAATAAGACCAATTAAATATTACATAATATAATCTAGCACATAGTATAGATATTGGAAGAGATACTATGAATATATCTGTTAATTTATCAAAATCAATATTATAAAGTTTACTTCGTTTAAAAGCTAAAAAGTATGCCAAAATCATACCTATACATATTATAATTCCATACCAACGAATTTCTAAGCCAAAAATTTCAAATGCTATTGGGTTCATGTTATCACTGCCTTTTTATAATTTTTGTTCCATTACTTTCGAGAATAATAGTTCCATTTATATTAGTTCTATATGTAGTAATGTTTTTGTTTTTTAATTTTTTTAAGGTTTCTTTATGTGGATGTCCATAATCATTACCTTTTCCACAACTAATTATTGCAACTTTTGGATTAACCTCATTTAAAAAGCTGTCACTAGTTGAGGTTTTACTACCATGATGACCTAGTTTTAATACATCAGAGGTAATGTTATATCCTGAATTTAATATTTCTTCTTCACTTAAATTTTCAGCATCTCCACAGAATAGAAAGCTAGTTTTATTATATGTAATTCGTAATACTATAGAATAATTGTTTAAATTTTTATAATTACAATTATTAGGAGCTACAATAAAACAACTTAGTTTAGAATCAAAGGGAATATAACTGCCAGCTTTAGTTAAGTTAATTTTTAAATTATTTTTTCTAAGATCAGTTATCATTTTCTTAAAAGATGGTGTATTATTTATAGCTTTAGGAGCTAAAAAATTATTAATTGGAAATCTATTTATTATGTAAGTCATGCCTCCTATATGATCATCATGAGGATGAGTTGCTATTACATAGTTTATTTTTTTTATATTACATTTTTTTAAATAATTATAGACTTTCCTATTAGGACAACCAGCATCTATTAATAAATTTTTCTCATTAAATTGTACCAAAATAGAATCACCTTGACCAACATCTATATAATGGATTATTAGGAAATCTTTATTGCAAGAAACTGATTTACTTGATCTAAATTTAATATTAAAAAATACATATAACACAAATATTAATAATATTATTATAACAGTTAATGATAAAGTTAAAAGTTTTTTATTTATTTTCATATATAACCTATACAATAAAAAATATATCGTAATTTCCTTTCATAAAATAAATTAATTAATACATTTATAATTATTCCATAGTAATTATTATCTAAACAGTATAGTAATGAAAAATTAAAGTATTTATTGAATTCATACAATTTCAACATTATAATAGAATAAGCACATAAAATTCGAGGAAGGAATGAGTTATATGAAGACTTTAAGTGTGTATGCATATGTTGTATTAAATATGATAAGTACTCTTTTTTCAAAAAGAAAATATAATTCTATGAAAAGTAAGGGTAACAAAGAAGAAGCAGAACAATTTTTACATAAAGTAGTAAAACAATGGGCAAGGGGTATACTGGATAAAGCGGGGGTAACTGTTAATGTAACAGGTCTTGAAAATTTACCAGATGATGCATGCTGTTTTGTATCAAATCATCAAGGAGATTTTGATATAGTTACAATTTTAGCTACAATAGATAAACCTATGGGCTTTATTGCAAAAAAAGAAATGGAAAAATTACCGATTATATCCTGGTGGATGAAACAAATGCAATGTGTATTTATGGATAGATCTAATGTAAGAGAAGCATTGAAAGCTATAAATGAAGGTTCTGAAAACATGAAGAATGGTCAATCTATGGTTATTTTTCCAGAGGGGACAAGAAGTAAGAGTAGTACTATGGGAGAATTTAAAAAAGGAAGTTTAAAGATGGCAACTAAAGCTAAAGTTCCAATAGTTCCAATAACATTAGATGGTACTTATAAGATATATGAAGGTAATAATGGAAAGATAAAAAGTGGAGAAGTTAAAATGGTTGTTGGAAATCCAATATATTTAGATGAGCTTTCAAGAGAAGATCAAAAAAATATATCAGAAATAGTAAAAAGTGAAATAGTGAAAAACTTATAATAAAAGTGTAAAGAAGAAAACTCTTCTTTACACTTTTATTATATATTATTAAATTATAATATATAAATTTTGAATTATATAAATAGTTTAATGAATATATTATAAGAAGAATTATTTTTATACATATGTATAAACTTCTTTATATTATAATGATATTTTATAATGAGCTTGGTTTTTATTAGATTAGTAAAGGGGGCGATTAGAATCTTAAGAGATGAACTTAAAAAGAAGATTTTAAATAATTATATAAGAGAAGATCAGAAAGATAGTATAAAAAATAAAGCATTAAATATGAATAGATATATAGAAAAAGAAATAGAGATAATGAAAAAAAATAAACAAGGTTTAGAAAAATTAAAACACAAAAGATTTTTGCTTTTAAATGAGTATAACTATTTATTAAATAAAGTGAAAGATGATAGTATTTTTATAAATATAAAAAATAAAAATCATATTATAAAAGATTAGCAAAATATAAAATATAATTTTTAGTTTATAAGTATACTGCTTTAATTGTATAATAATACAGATAATTGAATAAAAAATACGAAAAAATCAGCCTTTGCAACAAAAATAAGGGCTGATTTTTTATGGTTAAAAATAAATTTTGAATAAATATTCAAAAAGTCCTTGAATATTTATAAAAAATTATGTATAATTACTTACATCCAGAGGGAAATTAAAAAATTTAAATAGGATATTATATTAGGAAAAAATAGACAAAAGGGGTGCATAATCATGAAAAAGATCATTAGCTGTGTATTAATAACCACTATTGGGCTAATGTTACTAGCGGGATGTAGTAGTTTAGGAAAACAAAGTGGAGAAGATAATTCTTTAAAATGTGTTAAGAAATTAGGAAAATTACGTATAGGATTAGATGATTCATATCCTCCCATGGAATTTAGGGATGAAAAAAATAATTTAGTAGGTTTTGATATAGATTTAAGTAATGAAATAGCAAAAAGATTAGGAGTTAAAGTAGAATTTGTTACTACTGAATTTAGTGGAATATTATTAGGGTTACAATCTAAAAAATTTGATGCTATTATTGCCGGTTTTAGCATTACTGAGGATAGAAAAAAGTCTGTGAATTTTAGTGAACCATATATTTTAGGTGGACAAGTAATAGCAGTTAAGAAGGGGAATACTTCAATAAAAAAACTTTCAGATCTTAAAGATAAAATAGTTGGTTGTCAAATGGGTTCTAATGGACAACATTGTGCAGAGAAAAATTTAAAAGAGATAAAAGAACTAAGAAAGTATAGTAAAATACCACAAGCCTTTAGTGATATGGCAATAGGAAGAATAGATGCAGTAATTATGGATGCTCAAGTTGGAGGATATTATTTATCCAAAAATACAGGGGAGTTTGAAGTATTAAATGAAATGGTAGTAAAACAACCTATGGGTATTGCATTTAAAATGGGGGATAATTCTTTAAAGAATGAAGTTCAAAAAATAATAGATGATTTAAAGAAAGAAGGAACGTTATCTAAGTTATCACTTAAATGGTTTGGATTTGATGCATATAAAGATAAATAAATATATAAATAAAAGTATTATATAGGTAAATATACAGATGAAATTGAGGGGATAAAATGGATATAGATATTTTAAAAAATATGGTTCCAGTATTATTGAAAGGAAGCATTATAACTATACAACTTACAATAATATGTGTAATTTTAGGAAGTATTATAGGGGTAATTGTATCAGGATTAAAGCTATCAAAATATAAGTGGGTTTTATATATTGCGTCATTTTATACTTGGTTATTTAGAGGAACACCAATGTTTTTGCAATTATTTTTCTTCTACTATGGATTACCGTTTTTAGGTATTAGTTTATCTCCAATGGCTGCTGCAATAATTGGACTTAGTTTAAATTCAGGTGCATATATGTCTGAAATTATAAGAGGTGGAATAATTTCAATAGATAAAGGTCAATTTGAGGCATGTAAATCGCTAGGATTTACAAATTTGCAAACAATGACAAAAGTAATACTACCTCAAGCATTCAGAATAATATTGCCTTCAGTTGGTAATGAGTTTATAACAATGCTTAAAGATACATCATTAGTTTCTGCAATAACAATGGAGGAATTAATGAGAAATGCTGAACTACAAATGTCTGCTAGTGGAAGACCAGTAGAGCCATTTGTTATAGCAGCAGTATTGTATCTACTAATGACTACAGTATTTGCAGTAATATTTTCTTCATTAGAGAAAAAGATGTCTATGTATTAGGGGGGATTAAAATGTGTATAATAGAAACTAAAAATTTGACTAAAAGATTTGGTGATTTAACAGTTTTTAAAGGATTAGATATCAGTGTTAAAAAAGGTGAAGTTTTAGTAATAATAGGTCCATCAGGATCAGGGAAAAGTACATTTTTGAGATGCCTAAATACATTAGAGATACCTGATGAAGGTGAAATTTATGTAGAAGGATCTAAAATTGATTTTAAAAATAAAAATGATATAAGAGTAAAAACATCAAAAATGGGGATGGTTTTTCAAAACTTCAATTTATTTCCTCACATGACTGTAGAGAAAAATATAATTGAAGCACCTATTGTAGTAAAGAAACAATCAAAAGATTCTATGATGAAAAAATCACATGAATTATTAAAAAAAGTTGGATTAGAAAATAAAAAAGAATGTTATCCGTCTAAACTTTCAGGAGGTCAGAAACAAAGGGTTGCTATAGCAAGAGCCTTAGCTATGGAGCCAGAGTTAATGTTGTTTGATGAACCAACATCAGCTTTAGATCCAGAACTTGTAGGAGAAGTTCTTGGGGTAATGAAAGATTTAGCTAGGGATGGAATGACTATGGTTGTAGTTACACATGAAATGGGATTTGCAAAAGAAGTTGCAGACAGGGTTATTTTTATGGATGGTGGAAAAATTGTAGAAGAAGGTACACCAGAAGAGTTATTTAATAATCCAAAAGAAAATAGAACAAAGTTATTTTTAAATAAAGTATTAAAATAATAAATTTATATAGGGGGCATTAATTATGAAAGAAAAAGTTGTTTTAGCATATTCAGGAGGATTAGATACATCTATAACTATACATTGGCTTAAAGAAAATTATAACTTAGAAGTTATAGCTTGTTGTGTAAATGTAGGACAGGATGAAGATTTTGATGAGATAAAGAAAAAGGCAATAAAATCAGGAGCAGCAAAAATATATGTAGAAGATGTTACTTCAGAATTTGTATCAGAATATATTTATAAAGGTGTTAAAGCAAATGCAATGTATGAGGGTAAATATCTTTTAGGTACATCATTTGCAAGACCATTAATAGCTAAAAAGCTTGTAGAGATAGCACATAAAGAAGGAGCAAAGTATATTTGTCATGGATGTACTGGAAAAGGAAATGATCAAGTTCGTTTTGAAGTTGGTATAGCATCTATAGATCCATCATTAAAAATAATTGCACCATGGAGAATTTGGGATATAAAATCTAGAGAAGATGCAATAGACTATGCAAACGCTAATGGAATAGAGGTTCCTGTTACAAAGGAAAAAATATATTCAAGAGATCAAAATATTTGGCATATAAGTCATGAAGGTGGAGATTTAGAAGATATAAAAAATGAACATAAAACAGAAATGTATCTTATGACTACACCTCCAGAAATGGCTAAAGATGAAGTAACTTATGTTGAAATATCTTTTGAAAAAGGAGAAGCAAAAAAAATAGACGGAGTTGAATTAACACCAGTAGAGATTGTAGAAAAATTAAATAAAATTGGTGGAGAAAACGGAATAGGGGTTGTAGATTTATTAGAAAACAGACTTGTTGGTATGAAATCTAGAGGAGTTTATGAGACACCAGGTGGAACTATTTTATATACAGCGCATAAAGAACTTGAGTACTTAACTATGGAAAAAGAAACTTTCCATTTTAAACAAATAGTATCTCAAAAATATGGAGAACTTGTTTACAATGGATTATGGTTTAGTACTTTAAAAGAATCATTAGATGCATTTATAGATAAAACACAAGAAAGTGTAAGTGGAACTGTAAAATTAAAACTTTACAAAGGAAATATAATGATAGCTGGTATGGAATCTCCTAATGCACTATACGAAGAAAGTATTTCATCTTTTGGTGCAAGTGATTTATATAATCATAAAGATGCAGAAGGATTTATCAATTTATTTGGACTTCCATATAAGATAAATGCAATGATTAAAGCTAAGAATAAAGAAAAATAAATTTTAAAAGTAGTTTATTAAAGGATGTGATTTCAATGAAACTTTGGGGCGGACGTTTTAAAAATGAGGAAAGCAAGCTTATGGAGGACTTTAATAGTTCTCTTAAGTTTGATAAAAGATTATATAAAGAAGATATTAAAGGAAGTATTGCTCATGTAAAAATGCTTTCTAAGTGTGAAATTTTAAAAAAAGAAGAAGAAATATTAATAATTGATGGATTATTATCTATATTAAATGATATAGAAAGTGGAGTATTAAAGATTGAAGGAGATTATGAAGATATTCATAGTTTTGTAGAAATTAATCTTATAAAAAGAATTGGTGAAGTGGGTAAAAAACTTCATACTGGAAGAAGTAGAAATGATCAAGTAGCTGTGGACATGAGAATGTATGCTAAAAACAAAGCTTACGAAATTATAAAATATATAGATGAATTAATGTCGGTAATAGTAAACTTAGGTGAAAATAATGATGCTATTATGCCTGGATATACTCATCTTCAAAGAGCACAAGTTGTAAAATTTAAATTTCACATAATGGCATATTACAGTATGTTTAATAGAGATAAAAGTAGGATTTTAAGTGATATTGAAATAATGGATGAAAGTCCTTTAGGATGTGGTGCACTTGCAGGTACTACATATAATATTGATAGAAGTTTTACAGCAAAAGAATTAGGCTTTAAAAAGCCTGTTGATAATTTTATGGATGGAGTAAGTGATAGAGATTATTTAATAAGCCTTTTATCATCATTTTCTATGATAATGATGCACTTAAGTAGATTAAGTGAAGAACTTATTCTTTGGAGTAGTAAAGAATTTGATTTCATAAAAATTAGTGATAAATTCGCAACTGGAAGTAGTATAATGCCACAAAAGAAGAATCCTGATGCAGCTGAACTTATAAGAGGAAAGACTGGAAGAGTATATGGATCATTAATGGGACTTTTAACTACAATGAAAGGATTACCATTAGCATACAATAAAGACATGCAAGAAGATAAGGAAGGTTTTTTTGATGCTGTAGATACTATTATAAAGTCTTTAAAAATTATGAGTGAAATGTTAGATTCATTAGAAATAAAAAAAGAAAATATGTACAATGCAGTTAAAAAAGGTTTTTTAAATGCAACAGAGGCAGCAGATTATTTAGTAAATAAGGGAATGGCATTTAGAGATGCACATAGAGTCATTGGAACTATTGTTTTATATTGTGAAGATAATGGTGTTGCAATAGAAGATTTAACATTAGATAAATTAAAGTCATTTTGTGATTTGTTTGGCGAAGATGTGTATGAATTTATTGATTATAAAAATAGTTTAAAAAGAGGAATAAAAATTGATATATAAAGTTATTTTAAAACTTTATATATAGTGTAAAAAAATTATTGTTATATTAATATAAGTATTGACTATTTATATATAATAGTTTAAAATCTTAAGAAAGCGTATATCGAAGTTTAGTGATAGAGGTGCGGTATTTAATAGTACTTATGTTGAGGTAAGCACAATGATTCATAAGGAAAGGAACTATCGCCGAAGCATATAACTGATGCTTTAAGGTTATATGACTGGTTTTGCATAAAATATATGCAAGATTGTCGCAAATATTATTTGTGGAGAGCTATCATTCAACTTATTAGGTACTTTGTGTTATTCTTAGTATTTAGTAAGCCTTGAGTGAATTGCTCAAGGCTTTTTAATTTATAAATTTTAACTTTCCACGAAATTTCGGTATATGACTATACAGAAAAATAGGGGGAAGAAACTATGAAAAAGAGAAGAATTTTTATTTTTACGTTAATGTTAATGTTAGTAGTATTTACAACTACAGCATTAGCAGCGGAGCAAGATCCATCAAAAACTAATGCTATAAAGTTTGGCATTTGGACACTGTTACCACCATTAATATCTATAATTTTAGCCTTTATAACTAAAAATGTAGTTTTATCATTGTTCTTAGGAGTATTTTCAGGTACATTTTTATTAGCTTTAAATAATAATGGAATATTTGGAGCGTTATTTCATGGATTTTTAGATGTTGTATCTCAAGTTTTAAATTCTTTAGCGGATAAGTGGAATGCAGGAATTATACTACAATGTTTGGCAATTGGAGGACTTATAGCATTAATTACAAAAATGGGAGGAGCAAAGGCAGTTGCAGAGGCTTTATCAAAAAAGGCCAAAACTCCAGTAAGTACTCAGATAATAACTTGGATTCTTGGAATTTTTGTATTCTTTGATGATTATGCAAATTCTCTTATAGTTGGACCTATAATGAGACCAGTTTCAGATAAAATGAAAATTTCTAGAGAAAAATTAGCTTTTGTAATAGATGCAACAGCAGCGCCTATAGCAGGAATTGCAGTTATATCTACCTGGGTAGGATATGAATTAAGTTTAATAAAAGATGGTTTTGAGGCTATAGGAGAACATGTAAGTGCATATAATATATTTTTAGAAACTATTCCCTATAGATTTTATAATATACTAATTTTATTATTTATAGTATTTACAGCAATATTTTTAAGAGAATTTGGACCAATGTTGAAAGCAGAAAGACGTGCTAGAACTACAGGAAAATTAATAAGTGATAATGCAAAACCAATGGTTTCATCAGAAGCTACAGAACTTGAGCCAAAGAAAGGTACTATTTTAAGGGTAAGAAATGCAGTAATTCCTATAATGGTACTAATAATAGGTGCATTTTTAGGTTTTTATTATAATGGATATACATCTATAATGGGTGGAGAGAATCAAGAATTAATAACATTATTACAAGCAAACCCAATATCATTTGCAGCAGTTAGAGAATGTTTTAGTGCATCAGATGCTAGCATAGTTTTATTTCAAGCAGCATTATTTGCAAGTATAATTGCTATGATAATGGGAATAAAACAAAAAATATTTACTTTAGGTGAAGCTATTGATACTTGGGTAAATGGGATGAAATCATTAATTATAACAGGTGTTATATTACTTTTAGCTTGGTCTTTAAGCTCAGTAATTAAAGATTTAGGAACTTCTCATTTTTTAGTAGCAAAATTATCATCAACATTACCAGCATTTGTTTTACCAGCTGTTATATTTTCACTTGCATCGGTTATATCATTTGCTACAGGAACATCATATGGAACTATGGGAATATTAATGCCACTTACAATACCACTAGCATTTGCAATAAATCCAACTCATACTTATGTTATTACAGCAATAAGTGCTGTACTTACAGGAGCAATATTTGGAGATCATTGTTCACCAATTTCAGATACAACAATATTATCCTCTATGGGAGCTGCATGTGATCATATAGATCATGTAAAAACTCAACTTTACTATGCTTTAGTTGTTGCAGCTGTAGCAATATTTGGAGGATATATACCAGTTGGATTTGGAGTTTCTATATATATAGTTTTACCAATAGATATAATTATTTTAGCATTAATAGTTAGATTCATAGGAAAACCTGTTGAAGTAGAAGAAAATGTTGCAGAGACTCAACATGAAATTGAATTAGGTACTAGATAAAAATAGTTAGTACATTTATATAAAGCGATGTCTGAAGTTATAAGTTTAGACATCGCTTTTATTTTAAAATATATTTGTTTTTGAATGTTTTAAAGATAATTTTATACCATTAAAAAGTATAGGTGCCATTATTGAATTAATTAATGTAGTTGGTAATATTAATGCTAAAAATAAAGAATATATAGATTGATTTATACCTATTAAAAATTTAATGGAGAATATAAATATTGTTCCACTTATCATAGTACCAAGTACGGTTAATATTATAAGTTTTTTTTCATTACTAAATTTATTCCTAAAAGGTATTAAAGTAAGATATATAATTTGAGAAGTTAGTATTTTATCTATTAAATTTGCAAGCTGACCACCTGGAAATGTAGTGGTTAGTGATGTTAAAATTCCATATAATATTCCTGTAATCAAGGAAGTTTTATAATCATCATTTAATAATATTATTATAAACATCATAATTAATGAAAGATCAGGTTTCATTCCAAAGAAAATTGGTGGGACAATTTGGTGTAAAATAAAACCTATAGCAAGTAATAAAGAATTTATAATTGACTTTTTAAAGTTAGTTTTCATAATAAAGCATTCTCCTTTAGATAATAAAATATTTTTAAATAATAAAAGTAATTTATATGTAAATTCAATAATAGATTTTTTTCATACCATGTCTATCACCACCTTATATTTAAAAAAATGTATAAAAAAACTTCACCCTAAAAATAGGGCGAAGTGAATTCGCGGTACCACCTAAATTATACTAAATAGAAATAATCCTAAATAAGCATATCTTTTTCAGATACTAACATATCCTATCGCTATAACGTGCGAAACACGGTAAAGACTACTTTCTAAATGATTTCGGCTTCCATCTAACAGGTCCATTCACTAAAGCCTACAGTATTGAGATCTCACTATCCTCAATTCTCTGAAACTAAGTACTATAGTTACTAATCCTGATCAACGATTTTAAAAATTTAATTTATTATATTTTAAGCTTAATATAATTGAAAGTCAATAAAAAAATTCCAAATATTATAAAATATTTGGAACTATAAAATAATTATTCAATTAAAAAACTATTTAGATTCATCTGTTTCATTATTTCTTCCAAAGAAAGATATAGAATATAATCCAGCTATACCAACTATAGCATATATAAATCTACTGAAACCAGACATATTTCCAAATAAAGAAGAGATTAAATCAAATTTGAAAAAACCAATTAATCCCCAATTTATTGCTCCTATAATTACTAAAACAAGTGCAGTTATATCTAATCCTTTCATAATGACATCTCCTTTAAAATAAATTTATATCATTAGTATTTACAATTAACAAAAAAATATTAGTCAAAAAATAAAAGGATTAGATAAAATATGAAAATAAAGATATGTGAAATTTTCCATATATCTTTATAAAAATTATGTAAAATTAAAGTTGAATATTTCTCTCTATTGGTTGAGATAGAGATATAAATGTATCCGTTCTTTGAATTTCAGGAATAGCTTGAACTTTATTCATTAATAAGTTTTGAAGATGAGAAATACTTTGGCATATTACTTTCATAAATATAGAATATTGACCAGTAGTATAATGTAGTTCTACAACTTCATTTATCTCATTAAGTTTTTCTAAAACTCCATTAAAAGAAGAGGCTTTATTTAAATATATTCCTATAAAACAGCATACATCATAACCTAGTTTAGTATTATCTAGAATTAATTTAGTGCCTTTTATTATTCCTATATCCTCCATCTTTTTCATTCTAACATGTATGGTACCACCACTAACATGACATTTACGAGCAATTTCTAAATAAGGAGTTCTAGAATCTTTTATCAATATTTCTAAAATTTGTATATCTAAATCGTCAAGACCGTTTATTTTTAAATCCATAGGAACCACCTCGAAAAATAAAATATTTAATATCATTATAACAAAATTTTTAATAAAGTATAAAATGTAAAATTAAAAATTATTAAATCTTTAGAAACTAAATATATTTTAACATAAAACAATTATTAATTGTAAAAAATATCTTAGCATGTAAAGAAATCTATATAAAAATACGTAAAATATTAAAAAATTTTTATATAATATATACAAAAATGATTATTGGCAAAATAAATTATTTTTGTTATTATATATATTCAACTTGATAAATATATATAGATATATGTATAATTATATAGTAAATGCTTAAGAGAAAGGAATGAAGAAAATGGAGTTTATAAAGATGCTTTTACCTATGTTTTTAGAAGTTATTGTTATATTAATTGCATATAATGTATTAAAAATTTATCTATTAGATAATATAAAAATTAATAAATGGGTAATCCTTATTATATCAGCAGTTGTCCTTGTTATTCCTAATATATTATGGATTGAAAAAATACAAGGAAGTATGTGGAGATATGTACATACTGGAATATTTTTAGTTTTATTTTTATGGTTTTTAGATGTATCAGGATTAAATGGTAGGTCTAAAATTAATAAAAGAGAAGAAATTAAAAAGGGAACAATAAGAGCAAAAGCAAAACCAGGTAGAATTAATAAGACAAATATAGAAGTTATATCTGAAAGTAAAAAAGTTAAGAAAAAAGTTAAGAAAAAATAATTTTAGAATATCAGCAAAGCTTATAGTTTTGCTGTTTTTTATTTAAGAATTATATTTACTTAAGACTACAATAGTGTTGTAGTCTTAAGTAAATATTGCTGATGATATACCAATACTATCGTTTTTATGAATTACTTTAACAATATACCAATTTCCTTTTTTGTAGGGAATTGTAAAATTCCATTTAAATTTATTTTTTTTTCGAGATATTTTTTCTTTTATAACCTTTCCTTTATTTGATATAACTTGTACTTTTTTTATAGATTCTTTTTTATCTTCTGCACGAATTTCAAAATTTAATTTTTTTGCAGGTGGTACAAGGCTACCCATCCAACTATTATTTACTTTAAATATAAGTTTCAAGGTTTTAGTTTCAGATGAATATGTTCTTCTTGAGTATAAAGCTTCAAAAAAATCATTTTTATTTAAAGATTTACAAATAACAACAGTAACATTATCTGTATCACCCCAATTCATTCTATGATTATCTTGACCATTTAAAGCGCCTAAATGCCATCCTTTATCTAAAAGTTTATAATAGTATTTTTCACCATTTAGATATTTAAATGGTGGAGAACCATTACCAACTTCTATAAAATTTATAAATTTATCTAAGGCTTTATTGTATTCAAAGGATTCTATATATTTATGAGGATGATTAATGCTAACTATAGGGTTGTTTTGTTTTTCCAACCAAAGTGTAAATTTATTAAAGTCTTTTATTTTACCTTTATATAGATTATTTATATTTAATACGTTAAAATCACCAAATCCTTTTGATGTTGTTTCAAAACCGCTTAAGGAAAGGAAATTTTTATTTTTATTATTAAACTTTATAGCAGAGTTTTTAGTAGTTTCCCATTTGGATAGTTTATTAGATTTACTACTTTTACAAAGATGTCCACAATGATCTGTTATTATTAAAAAGTCTATACCTTTTTTTTTAGCATAAGTAAAAGCTTCTATGGGAGTTCCTCTACCAGTAGAAAAACTTGTGTGGGCATGAGGTATTCCAAAGTAGAAATTATATTTATCTGTAGTATTAGAATTAGATTTAATCTCAAATAGCCATTTAAATTCTTTTTTTTCTTTATGATAGTCATAAATTACTACTCTTACTTTTTGAATTCCTGAGTGAAGTTTTTTGTTTGGAATATAGGTAAGTTTATTGTCTATAATTTTATAATGAACTTTTTTATTATTTAAATACATTTTAATATTTGTACAATGTGTAAAATAGATAGTATTTAAAGAAATTAAAGTGATTTCTGGGAATTTATCATGTATAATGCTATTATTTTTAGGCATATTTATGAAAAGATTTCTATACATAATTATATCTCCTTATAACAGTTAAAATAGAGGTATTAACATAGACAAAGTTTATATAGTAATAGTTTATACAAATGAAATGTTTATGTGTATAGTTAGAGATTATGTTATAATTTACATAAATGTAATTTAGGTATAAGTGAGGGATAATGCTATGAGATAGGTTATAATATATTATAAATATTTTACAACTATATTGATAAACAAAAGTAAAGGAGGGGAACTTAGTGCCATTCACTTTTGCGCATCCGGCTATTGTTATACCATTTAAGAAACAATTACCTAAGTATTTTAATATTACAGCACTTATATTAGGAAGTATGGCACCAGATTTTGAATACTTTTTAAGATTTAAGCCTATAGGAGAAATGGGACATACATCATTAGGAGTATTTTATTTTGATTTACCAATAGTATTTATAATGGCATTTTCTTGGAATTATATAATAAAAAAAACTTTTATATTAAGCTTGCCGCATCCTTTTGATAAAAAGCTTAGTTACTTTTTAGATAAAAAATCTAATGTAATTAATATAAAATATTTAATTATATTTATTTTTTCTGCATTGTTAGGAGTGTATTCCCATATATTATGGGATGCATTTACACATAAAACAGGATTTTTTGTAACACGTATATCAGTACTAGCCAATAATATAAAAATTATGAATTTTAATATTCCTATATATAAGATTTTACAACATGGAAGTACATTAATAGCTGCAATATATATAATAATATATCTTTTTTCTATAATGAAATATAACTCCCAAAAGATTGATTATTTTAGAAAATCAACTAAAATTCTCTATTGGAGTTTTATAATTTTTATGACATTACTAATAACAACATATAGAATTTTATTTACTTTAAATTTTTTTAGTTTAAGATATTTTGGAATATATATAGTTTCTTTTATAAGCTCTGGAATTTTAAGTATTTTAATTATTTCAGCTATATTTAATATAACTTTAGAAAAATAAATTTTTTATTGCAAAAACTCACCCCTAAAATTTGGAATGTTATTTCAAATTTAGGGGTGAGTTTAATTTAAAAGTTTCCTTCTATCGATATTTGTTTCCTAAACGTTTAAAAATTTTAATTATTTCATTAAATACAAGAGGACATAAACTTAAAATAGTAACCCAAATCCAATCATATAAATTTAATGGATAAACACTAAAAGCTTTACTAAGTGGAGGAATAAGTATTAAAATATTTTGTAATAGTATACCTATTAATATAGAAAAAATTAATGGTTTATTACTAAATAATCCTATTTCAAATATAGATTTTTTTGTGTTTCTAACATTAAGAGCATGAATTAATTCAGATATACTCATAACCATAAGTGCCATAGTTTGAGCATGTATTAAAGAGTTAGAGTATCTATGAAGTCCAATCTGAAAAGCAACTAATGTTAATAAACCAATTAATATACCATTAAAAATTAAGTTTCCTAATATTCCTGAAAATATACTTTCCTTAGGATTCCTTGGTTTATGATTCATAAGATCTTTATCTTTAGGATCTACTCCAAGAGCTAAAGCTGGTAGAGAGTCTGTAATTAAGTTTATCCAAAGTATATGAACTGATTTTAATGGTGAAGCCCATCCTAAAATAATAGCTAAAAATATGGCCACTATTTCTCCACTATTACAAGATAGTAAGAATAATATAGATTTTTTTATGTTATTGTAAATATGTCTACCTTCTTCAATTGCTGATATTATAGTGGAAAAATTATCATCGGTGAGAATCATATCTGAGGCACCTTTAGCAACATCTGTACCTGTAATACCCATGGCAACACCAATATCAGCTATTTTTAAAGAAGGAGCATCATTAACTCCATCACCGGTCATAGAAACGATATTTCCTTTAGATTTAAAGGCATTAACTATTTTTACTTTATGTTCAGGGGAAACTCTAGCAAAAACTTTAAGATTATCAATTCTTGAATTTAAAGCTTCTTGAGATAATTTATCTAGTTCTGATCCGGACATTATAGCTGATGGATCATCAGTTATACCTAAAGCTTTAGCAATAGCAAAGGCAGTATCACTATGATCTCCAGTAATCATTATAGTTGATATACCAGCTTTTTTATTTAAAGCTATAGCATCCTTTACTTCAAGTCTAGGAGGATCAATCATACCAACAAGTCCTATAAAGGTTAAATCTCGTTCTAATTTATTAGAATCACTTATTTTTTTATATGCTGTTCCTAGAACTCTCAATGCTTCTGCTGACATAAATTTTGAGGCTTCCATTATATTATTTTTAATATTTTCTGTTAATTCAATTTCTTTTCCGTTAATTAATGCTTTAGTACATATCTTTAAAAGACTATCAATAGCACCTTTTGTCATAACGTAAAGATCATTACCATACTCATTTACTGTGGTCATAAGTTTCCTATCTGAATCAAAAGGAATTTCATCTATTCGTCTATGGATACTATGCAATTCATCTTTAAATATATTAACATTAGCTCCCATATTTAATAAAGCAACTTCTGTTGGATCTCCTGTTGATGAACTTTCCGAATAAGTAGCATCATTACATAAAACTAAATTTTCAATAAGTAGCTTATTTGAAGTATCATCAACCTTAAAATTTTTTATATCATCTAACTTATCATTAGTAAAAAATTTTGTTACTGTCATTTTATTTTGAGTAAGTGTTCCAGTTTTATCTGAACAGACTATATTTACAGAGCCTAAAGTTTCAACGGCAGGTAGTTTTCTAATTATAGCATTTTCTTTAATCATTTTTTGAACACCAATTGCAAGTACTATTGTAACAATAGCAGGAAGGCCTTCAGGGATAGCTGCAACGGCAAGACTTATAGAAGTTAAAAATAATTCAAGCAGGTCTCTTTTTTGAAAAAATCCTATTGCAAACATTATTGCAGCTATAAGAACAGCTGCAATTCCTAAAGTTTTTCCTAAAGATTCTAATTTTTTTTGAAGAGGTGTAAGTTCTTTTTCGTTATTTTTAAGCAATAATGCAATTTTACCAATTTCAGTATCCATTCCGGTAGATACAGCTACTCCAACACCTCTTCCATAACTTGCAAGTGTAGACATGAATGCCATGTTTCTTTTATCCGCTAAAGGGGTATCTTCATTTTCTAAAACAATAGATGAATCTTTATCAACAGGTATAGATTCTCCTGTTAGGGCAGATTCTTCTATTTTAAGATTTGCAGTTTCAATAAGTCTTAAATCACAAGGAATATATCTACCAGCATCAATTATAACAATATCACCAGGAACTATTTCTTCAGATTGTATTTCTTTTAATTCACCATTTCTTTTAACTAAAGCCTTAGGAGTAGATAAACTTTTAAGTGCTTCAAGAGATTTTTCAGCTTTAGATTCTTGGATGACTCCAATAATAGCATTTAATATTATTACTATAGCAATTATTATAGCATCACTTAGCTCACCAACAATAGCTGAAAGAATTGCAGCACCAATAAGTATATAAATCATTGCATCATTTATTTGACATAAGAAAAGTTTAAACAGAGTTTCTTTTTTTTCAGAATCTAATTTATTTAAACCATACTTCTCTTGGCGAGTTTTTATTTCTTCTGATGTAAGTCCTGTATGGATATCAGTTTCTAGTATTTTTAAAGTTTCATCTATATTTTTATTAAAATACATGATATATCACCTCCACTATATTATTTTACATTGTTTATATTTATATTATTCTTTAAGGCTTATAATATTATTTGTATATAAATTAAAATTTGTAGGAGTTGTTTTGAGATAAATTTACTGTATAATATAAATATTAATAAATATGTATACGGTGGTGATATTATGGAAATATCTAGAGTGAGTAGAAGTACACAAATTAGTTCAGAAAGTAAAAAAGTTGCAAATAGAAAAGGATTTTCACAAAGTTTTAATTTTGCACATCAAAGAAAATCTCAAGAACAGTTAAAAAAGATGTTAGAGGATATAAAGAAAAAGGGAAACAGGCTTGTAATTACTAAATGCTATGCTGATGTTGCTGCTTATAAAAGAATGATAAAGGAATATTTGGAATCTGTTTTAAGCTATATGTATGGAGTTAAAAAAGATATAAGTTTTTGGCAAACACAATATTTCATCACTGTAGATACAATAGATGAAAAACTAGAAGAATTGACTGAGATGCTTTTAAGTCAAGAAAAAGATAATTTAAGTATAGCTAGTACAATAGATGACATAACTGGACTTATGGTGGATATTTATAGGTGATATTATTTATAAAATAACCATAAAAGCCTTCATAAATGTGAAGGCTTTTATGATTAAATATAACTAATTTAAGTTTTCTATCCATAGATTATAGCTGGCATCTGAAGGCATTTTCAAATCTCCTCTTGGAGAAAGACTTATAGTTCCTACCTTTGGACCATCTGGCATTGCAGAACGTTTAAATTGTTGAGTGAAAAATCTTCTAATAAACTTATCTAGCCATTTCTTTATTGTATTTTCATCATAATCATTTTTAAATGCTTCCTTTGCAAGAAGAAGAATTTTTTCAGGAGTAGCATTTTGTCCTATGAAATAATATAAGAAAAAGTCATGAAGTTCATATGGACCAACTATATCTTCAGTTTTTTGAGTTATTTTTCCATTTTTATCCTTAGGAAGAAGTTCTGGACTTACTGGTGTATTTAATATATCAATTAATATTTCAGATATATTATCTTCAGATTCATGTTCTGCTACAAATTGAACTAAATATCTAACAAGAGTTTTAGGAATAGAACAATTTACAGAGTACATTGACATGTGATCGCCATTATAAGTTGCCCAACCTAAAGCAATTTCTGATAAATCACCTGTTCCAATTAAAAGAGCTCCTTCTTTATTAGCTAAATCCATAAGAATTTGTGTTCTTTCTCTTGCTTGAACATTTTCATAAGTTACATCATGAATTTCAGCTGGATGACCGATATCTTTAAAGTGTTGAAGACAAGAGTTTACTATATTTATTTCTCTAAAATCTGTTCCAAGTTTCTTGCATAATTCTACGGCATTATTATAGGTTCTATCAGTAGTACCAAAGCCTGGCATTGTTATAGTGATTATGTTTTTTCTTGGTATTTTTAGTAAATCAAAGGTGTTAACAGCTACTAGCAAAGCAAGAGTAGAGTCAAGTCCACCAGATATACCTACTATAACTTTTTCGAGTTTAGTGTGACTTAAACGTTTAGCAAGACCAGCAGATTGTATATTAAATATTTCCTTTGAACGAATTTCTCTTTCATGTTCACTTGCTGGAACAAAAGGATGTTTATGTATAGGTCTATCAAAGACGTCTATGCTTGTATTTTTAAATTTAAAATCAATTTCAAAAGGAGTAAAGGGACAAGTTCCTTTACTGTCTCTAAAGCTTAAGTTCTTAATACGCATGTTATTTAATTTATCAATATCTATTATAGAGGTAATAACTTCATTTTCCCTTTGAAATCTATTATTTTCACATAAAATTTTTCCGTTTTCAGATATTATTAAATGTCCACTAAATACTACATCAGTTGTAGATTCGAAAACTCCAGAAGAAGCATATACATAAGAACACATGCATCTAGCACTTTGAGATGATACAATAGATGTTCTATAATCAGCTTTAGAAACTAGTTCATTAGAAGCTGAAAGATTTCCTATGATATTAGCTCCCATTAAAGCAAGATAAGAGCTTGGAGGAATTACTGTCCATAAATCTTCACATATTTCAAATCCAAATTTAAAGTTACCACTTGAAAATATAAGATTTACTCCAAAAGGAATATCTTTTTGGAAGTAAAGATCCACTTTTTTATCAATTATATTATATCCTTCAGTAAACCAACGTTTTTCATAGAATTCTGAGTAATTTGGAAGATAACTTTTAGGAACAATTCCTAGAATTTTACCATTATATATTATATATGCACAATTATACAGACAGTAATTATATAAAATTGGAGCACCAACAGATATTAAGATATCTTTATTTAGAGAAAAATTACAAATATCTTTAATGCCTTCTATGGATTCTTCAATTAATGTTTGATTTAAAAATAAATCCGCACAAGTATAACCTGTTATAGAAAGTTCAGGTAAAACAATTAATTTTGAATTTTCTTTTATGGATAAGTTTATACATTTCTTTATGTTTTCAATGTTAAATTTTATATCACCAACGTTGACTACAGGACATGCAGATGCAACTTTAATAAATTTCATATAACTCACACTCCATATATTAAATTATGTATAATTTAGATAGTTTTTTATTTATAAAAAGATTACTATTAAACTTTAAACCTTGTAATGCTTATCTGTCAATGAATTAATTAGGGTTAATACTATTTAGTTTAAACAATATTTAATGAATTATTTTAAAGGATAATATATAATATATTTAAGTGTATTATATTATGAAAGGGGTGGGGTGTATGAACGGATATTTAGTATTATGGATAATAATATCTATAGTAGCGTTAGTTGTGGATATTTCAACTAGTAGTTTTTTGTTTATATGGTTTACTATTGGTGGAGTAGTAGCAACAATTTTAACATTGATGGGATGTTCGTTTATTATTCAAGTTATTAGTTTTATTATAGTTAGTCTTATTTTAATGGTTATATGTTATCCCATAATCAAAAGGACTATAAAAAATACAGTGCCAATAACTCCTACTATGGAGGAAAAATATATTGGGGAAGAGTTCATAATTAAAAAAGATATAGAAGAAAAAGCATCAATAAAGTATAATGGAATATATTGGACTGTAAAAAGTGTAAGTGGAAATATAAATAAAGGAAGTTCAGTTAAAATTATAGGCATAGATGGAAATAAGTTATTGATAAAAAAAATATAAAGAAAAGAGGGGTAAATATGTTTGAAATGTATGGAGTATGGATAATAATACCTGCAATAATATTAATTATTGTTTTATCAGCACTTGTAAGTTCTATTAAGATAGTTAATACTGGGTATTTATATGTAGTAGAAAGATTTGGTCAATATCATAAGACACTTGAACCAGGATGGCATTTTATAATTCCATTTGTTGATTACGTAAGACGTAAAGTATCTACAAAACAACAAATACTAGATATACAACCTCAAAACGTTATAACTAAGGACAATGTTAAGATATCAATAGACAATGTTATATTTTATAAGATATTAAATGCAAAAGATGCTGTCTATAATATAGAGGATTATAAGGCAGGTATAATTTATTCTACTATAACTAATATGAGAAATATTGTAGGGGAAATGTCTTTAGATGAAGTATTGTCAGGAAGAGATAGAATTAATTCTAAATTATTAGAAATAATAGATGATATAACAGATGCATATGGAATAAAAATTTTATCAGTAGAAATAAAAAATATAATTCCACCTGGAGAAATTCAATCAGCAATGGAAAAACAAATGAGAGCTGAAAGAGATAAAAGAGCTGCAATATTACAAGCTGAAGGTCTAAAACAAAGTGAAATTGCAAGGGCGGAAGGTGAGAAACAGTCAAAAATACTTCAAGCAGAAGCTGAAAAAGAAGCAAATATAAGACATGCTGAAGGATTAAGAGAATCTCAACTTTTAGAAGCAGAAGGTAAAGCAAAAGCAATAGAAATTGTTGCTAAAGCTGAAGCTGATGCCATAGACAAAGTTAATAAAGCTATAATAGCGTCAGGAACAAATGAAGTTGTAATAGCGTTAAAACAAGTAGAAGCTTTAAAAGAAATGGCTAATAATCCAGCAAATAAGCTTATTTTACCTAATGAAACATTATCTTCATTAGGAAGCATAGCGGCTATTGGTGAATTATTAAATAAACAAAATAAATAAGATTAAAATCTCTTGTAGATATATGGCAAGAGATTTTGTTTTATAACATTATTTACAAAATTTATTTTAAAGATAAATGATTATAAATTGGAAAGAAAAATACAGAGAATATAAAACAAAAATAATTATAATGAGTAATCCTCATAAGTATCTTTACAATATAATAAGATGCTTATGAGGATTTTTTACAAAAAAACAATAAAAATATATAAATTTCATATAAAGTTTTAGAAAAATAAAGAGGTTATTGAAACTTATACCAAATAAATATATAATGTTTAACTGGACAAAAAAAGAAATATGTGAATAAAAATACATTTTATAAAAGGGAGAGGTTAGTATGTTTACTAATGTGCATATGGTAGGAGTTGGAAGTTATCATCCTAAAAAAGTAGTAGAAAATAATCATTTTATAGAACATTTTAAAGAATTTAATTTACACAATAAAGCTGAAACACTTATGAATAAATTAGGAAGAAAAAAATTAACGTTAGCAAAGCATAATGAAAATGGAATAACAATGTCTATTTCAGCAGCAAAAGATGCTTTAAAAAAAGCAAATTTGTCTGTAGAAGATATAGATATGATTATATCAGCTAGCGATACACCGGAATATTTAACACCATGTTGTGCACTTATAATTAGAAATAAATTAGGTGCTAAAAATGCTAAAACAGTATTTGATGTGAATTGCGATTGTATAGGAATGTTACATGCTATAGATATAGCTAGTAAATTTTTAAAAACGGATAAAAATTATAAAAGAGCTCTTGTAGTGGGGTCATTATTAATTAGTCCTTTTGCTCGTGAAGATGACATAATAGTATACTCTACCATTGGCGATGGTTCTGCAGCTATGATACTTGAAGTGAGAGAAGAACAAGAAAAACGTGGATTTTTAGGTTCTATAGCATTTACTGATGATAGCTATAATGAAACAATAAGATTTCCCGCATGTGGATTATCAAATATAATTAATGAAAATATAAATGAATATGAAAGAAAAATGTCTTGGAAGCCATTTTCAGTAGATTTCCTTTCCGAAAATTGGACAAAGCTTATAAAAGATTTATTAAAAGAGCATGATTTGAAACCTGAAAATGTAGAACATTATTTTATGTCACAATTTTCTAAAGAAGAAGTAATAAATACAATGAATAATTTAAATGTTAAACAGGATAGAGCAATTTTCATAGCAGATAAATATGGATATACTGGACCTACAAGTCCTGTAATGGCATTGGATGATAAACTACAGGAAAAATCATTTATAAAAGGAGATTTATGTGTATTTTGTTCTGTAGCTGGAGGATATAGTATGTCTGCATTACTTTATAGATGGTAAAAATTTAGTTTGTAAAATTAGTGGTGCATCATATTATAAGGAGGAAAAGTTATGGAAAGTGAAAAAACTATTGTTGAAATGTATCAGAGTAAAACATTAAAATTTGTTATTGCAATATATTGTATAAGCATTTTATGTGCCATAGTAATTTTCTTTACAGCTAAATCAATGAATGCTTATGATACTATGACATGGAGTAGTGTATTTAAATTTAGTATAGTAGCTATATTAGAAATAATTATTTTGATAACATCATATAAAAGAGTTTTAGTAAATAATAAAATAATAAAAAGTAATTTTAAAACAATGAAGGGAATAATACTTGTACTTACATATATAAATTATTTATGTATGAATTTTATGATACCAACTAAAGAATTTCAATTATCTGTGTTTTATTTTATAATAATAGGATCATTGTTTTTAGACATTAATATGACCCTTATATCAATAGGGTTAAGTATTGTATGTCAAATAGTTTTGTTTATTGGTAAACCAGATATTTTACCTAATAAAGAACAACTTATACCAGAGTTGACTATGAGAATAATATCCATTGGACTTTCAACTGCAGGAATTTTTATGATAACATACTTTGCATCAAATTTATTAAATGGAGTAGAGAAAAATGAAATAAAATTAATAGAAAAAAATAATAAGATAGAAAAAATGTTTATAAGTATTAAGGAATTTGTAAATATTTTAAATAGTTCAGGACAAGCATTATCTGAAATAGTAGAAGAAGAGTCAGTATCGATTCAAGAAGTTTTAAATTCATGTGAGGAAATGGAAGAAGATTCGGAGAAAATATTAAAAGATGCTAATAACAATAAACAAGTATTAAGTGTATTAATGAAAAATAGTGAAATTGTATCTAATAAAATTGAAGATACGGAAACATCAGCAAAGGAATTGGTTAATGTTTCTAGTGAAAATCAAGAATCCTTAAATGAAATATTAAAAATAACAAGTGATATTAAAGAAGGTATATTAGAAACACTAAATGCTACCAAATTATTGCAAATAAAGTCAGAAGAAATGGATAAAATATTAGTTATAATATCTAATATTTCAAAACAAACAAGTTTATTATCATTAAATGCATCAATTGAAGCTGCAAGAGCAGGAGAAGCTGGAAAAGGATTTGCTGTAGTAGCAGAAGAGGTTAGAAAGCTTTCAGAAAGTACTAATGATTCCTTGAACAATATATCTAATATTACAAAAGAATTTAAGGAAAGAATAATTGAAGTAGAAGATTTAATGAAAAAAAATAATGAGAAAATGATAAATGGAGATAATATATTAGTTCAGATAGTCAATAATCTGAAAAGTATTATGAACAAGTTAAATAATTCTGGTAAAAATATTAGTGGAGTAAACGAATTTATGAATGATTTCTTAGAACAAACAGAAATTATTGCTAATTCAAATGAAGAAATATTTAAGTCTATAGATTCATTAGTAGAAAAGTTTAAAGTAGTTAAGGAAGCTGTTGAACATAATACAAGTTCCAGCGAAGAGATAAGTTCTAATGTAGATGAGCTTAGAAATCTATCAAATAATATGATGAAAATTGTAAATTAGAATAATATATAAATTTATATGAAAATAACATATTTTTAGAAAATTTTTGATAATTTAATAAATAAACGTGCATTTATTTGAAAAAAAATCAATGGTACTATATAAACTTTAATAATTATATGATATTATATATTCAATTAAGAAATTTCTAGGAGGTTTGTTTCATGGACGCTAACAAATATGTACAAAAAGTATTTGATGAATTATTAGAAAGAAATCCAGGTCAAGCTGAATTTCATCAAGCAGTTAAGGAAGTTCTACATTCTTTAGTACCTGTAATGGAGAAGCATCCAGAATATATTGAAAATGGTATTTTAGAAAGAATAGTTGAGCCAGAAAGACAAATAATGTTCAGAGTGCCTTGGGTTGATGATAATGGTAAGGTAAGAGTAAATAGAGGATTTAGAGTGCAATTTAATAGTGCTATAGGACCTTATAAAGGTGGATTAAGATTTCACCCAAGTGTAAACCTAAGTATAATAAAATTCTTAGGATTTGAACAAATTTTTAAGAACTCTCTTACAGGTCTTCCAATAGGTGGAGGTAAAGGTGGTTCTGATTTTGATCCAAAGGGAAAAAGTGATATGGAAATCATGAGATTTTGCCAAAGCTTTATAACTGAACTTTATAAATACATAGGACAAGATACAGATGTTCCAGCTGGTGATATTGGAGTAGGTGGAAGAGAAGTTGGATATATGTATGGTCAATATAAGAGAATTAGAAGCATGTATGAAGCAGGAGTTTTAACTGGTAAGGGATTAACTTTTGGAGGAAGTCTTGCTAGAACAGAAGCTACAGGTTATGGACTTGTATATTTCGTAAATGAAATGTTACAAGATAAAGGTATGAATTTTGAAGGTAAAAAAGTTGTAGTATCTGGTTCTGGTAATGTTGCAACTTATGCAATTCAAAAGGTACAAATGTTAGGTGGAACAGTAGTTGCATGTAGTGACTCTAATGGATATATATATGATAAAAATGGTATTAATTTAGATACATTAAAGCAAATAAAAGAAGTAGAAAGAAAGAGAGTAAAAGAATACATCAAATATCATCCAGAAGCTGAATATCATGAAGGAAAAGGAATTTGGAATATACCTTGTGATATAGCTCTTCCATGCGCAACTCAAAATGAGTTAAATGAAGAAGATGCTAAAGTATTAGTTAAGAATGGAGTAATAGCAGTAGGAGAAGGTGCAAATATGCCATCAACTTTAGAAGCTATTTCTGTATTCTTAGAAAATGGAATATTATTTGCACCTGCAAAGGCAGCTAATGCTGGTGGAGTTGCTGTTTCAGCACTTGAAATGTCTCAAAATAGCATGAGATATTCTTGGTCATTTGAAGAAGTTGA
Source organism: Clostridium novyi (assembly GCF_003614235.1). The sequence goes on from NZ_CP029458.1 coordinate 1,495,686, forward strand.
TGAAAAGTTACATAACATAATGAAAAATATATACAAAAATGCCATAGAATGTGCAGATAAGTATGGTCATAAAGACAATTTAGTAGTAGGAGCTAATATAGCAGGATTTATAAAAGTTGCTGAAGCAATGCTTGCTCAAGGAATAGTATAATAAAAATAAAACGGTATTATGGAGATTTCATAATACCGTTTTATTTTTATATTTTTAAATTAAAACTATTAGAAAATCAAATAATATATGGTATAATTAATTATCATATAAAGCACATTTAGGAGTTGATAAATATGACAGAAGTAGGATACATAACTTCTGTAAATGGTAAATATGCTTCAGTGAATTTTAAGAGAAAATCCGGATGTGGAGATAATTGTGCTACTTGTAAAGCAGCATGTAAGGCATCCGCTATAACCACTGACATAGAAAATACTGTAGGCGGAAAAGTTGGAGATAAAGTAAAGGTGGAAATGGAACAGAAGACCTTTGATAGAATGGTATTTTTAGTTTATATTTTTCCACTTATTATGATGATATGTGGTATTGGAATAGGTACTGTTATATTTTCTTCAGCAGGATATAAGAATTACGAAATGTTAAGCTTTTTATTAGGAATAGTTGCACTTGCTATATCATATGTTATTCTACATTACTTCAATAAGAAAAATGCTAAAAAAAATAATTATTCTTTAAAAATTATAGAAGTAATTGAGGAAAAACCTAATAAATAACAAGTGAATAGAAATATAATAATAATTTTTATATATTTCTTAGTAAGATTATAAAACTGCTTAAAAAGCAGTTTTGTTTTTATGTTGATATACATACTAAAAAATCTAGAAAAGGGGAAGTAAAATGCTAGAATTAAAGAACTTATCATTAGAAGTTGAGCAAAATGATAAAAAAGTTAGTATTTTGGATAATATAAATTTAACATTACAGGATAATAAAATTTATGTTATTACAGGACCTAATGGGGGAGGTAAATCATCTCTATGCAAGATGATGATGGGGATATATAAATCTACTTCAGGTAATATAATTTTAGATGGAGAAGATATTACAAATTTTGATATAACGGAAAGAGCTCAAAGAAAGATTGGATATGCATTTCAACAACCACCACATTTCAAAGGTATGACAGTAAGAGGGCTTTTAAATCTTGCAGGAAGAGAAAGTAAAGACAAAGTTGACGTACATGAATTATTAGCGGATGTTGGACTTTGTGCTAAAGATTATATAGATAGAGAAATTAATTCAAGTCTCTCTGGTGGAGAACTTAAAAGAATTGAAATAGCATCAGTACTTGCTAGAGATTTAAAATTAGCAATTTTTGATGAACCAGAAGCTGGTATAGATTTATGGAGTTTTCAAAGACTTGTTGAAACTTTTACTACTATGCATAACAATAGAAACACTACAATAGTAATAATTTCTCACCAAGAAAGAATAATCAATTTAGCGGATGAAGTTATTGTTTTAGCTAATGGTAAGATACAAAAGACCACAAGTAAAGAAGATATTATAAGTGAAATAAAAGCTCAAGCGGCTTGTGATTATTGTGAAACCTGTGAAACAAGGAGGTAAGGAGCATGCAAGAATCAATACAAGAAAAAATATTAAATAAAATAGATGACACTGCTGATTTATATAAAGGGGCTCATAATATCAGAAGCAATGGTGAGTCTGTAAGTAGAAATACTACAAGAAATATAACTGTAAAGAGCAAAGAAGATAAATCAGGATTAGATGTAATTGTAAATGATAATACTAAGAATGAAAGCGTTCACGTACCGGTTATAGTTTCTAATGTAAATGCTAAAGACAAAGTATATAATACTTTTAAAGTAGGGGAAAATTGTGAAATAAATATAGTTGCTGGATGCGGAATTCACAACTGTACAGCTCAAAAAACAGAACATGAGGGAATTCATGATATATATATAGGAAAAGGTTCTCATGTTAAATATATTGAAAAACACTATGCTGAAAGTGATGGAAAATCTCAAAAAATATTTAATACTAAAACTATAGTTGAAGTTCATGAAGATGCTACATTTGAAATGGATGTAGTTCAAATAAAAGGTGTAGATAATAGTAAAAAAGAATTAAACATAAAATTACACAAAAATGCACATTTAATTATAACAGAGAGAATGTTTACTGATGAAGAACAAGTAGCTGATTCAAAAGTTAATATAGAACTTGTTGGAGAAGATTCTTCAGCTCAAATAGTATCTCGTTCTGTTGCAAAAGACAGTTCAAGACAAACATTCTATTTTATGATGAAAGGTGATAATAAGTCTAGAGGACACATTGAATGTGATTCCATAATAATGGACAAAGCTAGGGTTACATCAATACCAGCCCTTGATGCTAATTGTGAAGATGCAGAATTAATTCATGAAGCGGCAATTGGAAAGATAGCCTCAGAACAGTTAATGAAACTTATGTCTTTAGGACTTACAGAAAAAGAAGCTGAAGATACTATATTAAAAGGATTCTTGAAATAATTTATATTATCTATAGATAATATAAGAATAAAGGCCATAAATGATAAAATGTTTGGTGATTTAAAAGATTTTAATTAACTATAAAGACAATAAATTTATTAAAAATACCCTATATTAAAAAGTTTTAATATAGGGTATTTTTGTGTATTTTTATCCAGTTAGAATTAATGTAATACAAAACAAACATTATAAATATATATTTATAGTAGTCATTGTTGATAGGAGGGAAAGATAATGGGAAACTATAATTCTCAATATGAGAATTATTATAGAAGCTTTATTAATAAAAACAATAATAGGATTAATAAAGAAAGATTATACAATGGACATAATAAATTAGTTAACAGTAGTAGAAGCAGAAAAAAATTTGTAACTAGAAGGATAATTCAAGATTTATTAGGAGTTTTCATAATGCTTGTTTTTGTAATTGTATGTAAATTTATAGTAACTCCACAAACTACAGCAGCATATAGTTATTGTAAAGAGGTTGTTAATACAAACATTGATTATAAGAAAATTATAACTAAGGTTAAAACAATAGAAAAAAGGAAAAGTGTACAAGACACCATGGTAGATTTAATAGATAAAGCTAAAGTTAAGTTTATAGGTGGAGAAACTATAAAACAAAAGATAAAAGAAAAATTTACACTACCTACTAATGGAGATATAAAGAAGCAGCAGGATGGATTACAACTACAAGTAAGTGATAAAGGAAAAATTTTAGCAAGTTATGATGGGATAATAAAGGAATGTGGTTGTAATAATGAATTAGGAAATTATATTTTAATAGACCATGGTTCTGGAGTAGAAAGCCAATATTATAGTTTAAATAATGTAGTGGTTAAAAAGGGAAAAAGAGTTAAAAAAGGAGATATTATAGCTGAAAATCATAGCCAAGATAAAAAAAAATATATAGGTTTTAAGATATTATTTATGGGTCAAAGTAAAGGCTTAGAAAGAATTTTAGGAAATAAAAATTAGAATATGAAAATTGACAAAGAAAAGCAGTTAATTATAAAAATAAGTAAGTTATCTATTCCATATATTATTATTCTTTTTATTATAGGATTTAAAGGGAAACTTTTAATATCATTTGTTCTTGTATTTATGCATGAAATAGTACACTATATAACTGCTAAAAGGCTTGGATTTAAAGGTTTTGGTATAGAAATTCTTCCCATAGGGGCTGTTCTTAAACTTAGAGATTTAGATGAAGCAGACCCTAAAGAGGATTTGATAATATCTTTAAGTGGACCTTTATTTAATTTAATTTTTGCTATGATAAGCTATTTATTAAATATAAAGTTTTCTAATGAGTACCTACAGTTATTATATATTAGTAATTTAGCTTTAGGTGCTTTTAATTTAATTCCAGCATTGCCTTTAGATGGTGGAAGAATACTCAGAGATATTTTAGCTTTTAAGACTTTTTATAAAAGAGCTAATAAAATAACTGTTAATGTAAGTTTAGTAATTGGAAGTTTGATATCAGCATATTTTCTTATATTAATAGTATTGGGATTTAAAAACGTTAGTATAGGTATTATTGGATTTTTAATAATAGTTACGTCATATAAAGAAAAAGAAAGGATAGTTTATTTAATTATGGGAGATATAATTAAGAAAAAATGTAAATTGATAACAAAGGGTTATATAGAGAATAAAAGTGTTTCGATATATTATAAAAAGAATTTATTAGATGCATTAGGTGTTATAGATAAAAATAAGTATAATTTATTTACAGTACTCAATGATGATATGAAAGTAATAAATATAATATATGAAGAAGAATTAATAAGGGCACTTAAAATTTATGGAAATATAAGTATAGAAGATTATTTAAATACCGTAGATGAAATAGATAAACTTGCCAGAATGGCCATTGATGAATGGCAGGATTGGAAAGATGAGTGTAATAAAGAAGTATAAACAATTGATTTTATTTTTTTATTTATGATAAAATGTATTGATAAAATACAAGTTCAACATAGGAGGAAATTTGATGAACAAAATTTCGGATGATATATTGTGTAAGGTTGAAAAACCTATTAGATATACAGGTGGAGAGTTAAACTCCTTTTCAAAAGACAAAAATAGTGTTGACATAAGATTAGCATTTTGTTTTCCAGATGTATATGAAGTGGGAATGTCTCATTTAGGTACAAAAATATTGTACTATACTCTAAACCAAAGAAAAGATACATTTTGTGAAAGAGCATTTGCGCCATGGCCAGACATGGAAGATCTTATGAGAAAAAATAATATTCCAATGTACACATTAGAAACAAAAGATTCTTTAAAAGAGTTTGATTTTGTAGCGTTTACACTTCAGTATGAAATGAGTTATACAAATATACTAAATATGCTTCATATGGCTAATATACCAATAAGAGCATCTCAAAGATCAGAGGATGATCCAATAGTTTTTTGTGGAGGTCCTTGTGCGTATAATCCAGAACCTTTACATGATGTTGCGGACTTTTTTGCATTAGGTGAGGGAGAGGTACAGCTTAATGAGGTTCTAGACTTATATCAAGAATGTAGAAAACAAGGATTAAGTAAAAAAGAGTTTTTAAGAAAAGCCGTTAACATAAGAGGAATATATGTGCCTAGTCTTTATGATGTTACTTATAATGAAGATGGTACTATAAAAGAGTTTAAACCTAAATATGATGATGTACCTAAAAAGGTTACTAAGGCTATTATTAATAATTTTAATGAAGTGGAATTTCCAGATAAATTAATAGTTCCTTATGGAGAAATAGTTCATGATAGAGTTACTATAGAAACTTTTAGAGGATGCACAAGAGGATGTAGATTCTGTCAAGCAGGTATGATATATAGACCAGTTAGAGAAAAGACTAAAGAAAAAATAATGGAACAAGTAGATGAGCTTTTAAAAGCTACTGGATATGAAGAAGTATCACTTGTATCTTTAAGTATTTGTGATTATTCAGATATACAAGGTCTTATAACTTCATTAATTGAAAAATATAAAGATAAAAAAGTAGGGGTATCACTACCATCGATAAGAATAGATGCCTTCTGTGTAGATTTAATAAAAGAAATTCAAAAGGTTAGAAAGACAGGACTTACTTTTGCACCAGAAGCAGGAAGTCAAAGAATGAGAGATATAATAAATAAAGGTGTTACAGAAGCAGATCTTATGGCATCTGTATCTAATGCATTTAAATCAGGATGGTCTACTATAAAACTATACTTTATGATAGGACTTTCTTATGAAAAAGATGAGGATGTAATTGGAATTGCAGAACTTGGAGAAAAGGTAGTTGAAGAATATTATAAGATACCTAAAGATGAAAGACAAAAAGGACTTAAGGTTACTTTGAGTACATCTATTTTTGTACCAAAACCATTTACTCCGTTTCAATGGGCTCCTCAAGATAGAATGGAAGTAGTTAAGAATAAAATTCAACTTATTAGAAATTCTGTTAAGAGTAAAAGAATACAATATAATTGGCATGAATCCCCTGTAAGTTATATGGAAGCTATTTTAGCAAGAGGAGATAGAAAAGTATGTGATGTTATAATAAAAGCTTTTGAAAAGGGTGCTAAATTTGATGGCTGGGGAGAATATTTCAATTTTGAAACTTGGCAAGAAGCTTTAAAAGAGTGTAATGTTGACGGAGAATTTTATGCTTATCGTGAAAGAAGTTATGATGAAGTATTACCTTGGGATTTCATAGATGTTGGAGTATCTAAAGAATTCTTAATAAGAGAAAATGAAAAAGCAAAAAAAGCAGAGCTTACTCCAGACTGTAGACAAGGATGTAAAAACTGTGGTATTAATACAAATGAAAGTTTTAAGGAGGGAACATGTTTTGAAAATGCGATATTTAATAAAGTACACTAAAGAGGATGAAATAAAATATGTTGCTCACTTAGACTTAATGAGAACTATACAGAGAATATTAAGAAGATCTGAATTACCTGTTGAATATTCAAAGGGTTTTAATCCTCATATAATTTTATCTATTGCTCAGCCTTTGTCTGTAGGAGTTGCATCTAAAGGTGAGTATATGGATGTAGAGTTTAAAGAAGAGGTAAATGAAAATATTATAAAAGAGAGATTAAATGCAAGTACACCATTAGGTATAAAAATTTTAGAAGTTGTAAAAACTAAAGAAAAAATTGGAGAAAAGAAAACTCCACCATCTATGGCAGCTGTACAAGCAGCAGAATATAAAATTATATTAAAATGTATTGATGGGAAAAAAGCAGAAGAAGGTTTGAAAAAATTACTTCAATTAGATGAATGGAAAATCATTAAGAAAACTAAAAAAGGGGAAAAGGAAGTAAATATAAGAGCTTTAATTAAAAATATTAATTTTAGTGTAAGTGATAATAAGCTTAATATTAACACATTGGTATCATGTGGAAGTGTAGACAATTTATCAGCACAAGCAATGTCACAGTATATAAAAGATAATATTGAGGGTATAGATAAAGAAGCTTTTACGTATATAGAAAGACAAGAACTTTTTGCATATAAAGAAGATAAGTTATTAACTCTTAGTGAGTATTTAGGAAAATAAATTTTGAATTAAAATAAAAATTTTTACAATAACCATAGGTAAGTTATATACTTATGGTTATTTTTTATTATAAAATATATTTAGAGTTATAATGAGTACTGTGTGTAAATTGTAAGGTTTTACTTTATTTATAAATGGGGTATAATTAATATAAAAGATTATGAGAAATTATTTTGTCTTGGGAGAAGATAAATGAGCTTTTATTTGGTGAAAAATGAAGAGTTGATTTTTGTTCCTTATAATTTATTGGCAATAGATTTTGAATTTATAACTACAAAGATTATTGAAAATAAGGCTAAAAAATACTTTCAAGAAATTATTGAAATTGGAGTAGTATTTAAGAGTGAAAACTGCTGTGAAAAGTATAATGAAGTTATAAAACCTAGATATTTTTTAAATAGTAAAGATAAAAGTAAAAGTATCTATGGTGGAAGATTTTCTTATGAAGATATGCAAAATGGACTAGAGCTTGAAAAAGTATTTAAAGATTTGAAAAAGTTATATGTGGAGAAAGAAACTATTTGGATGTCATGGGGAAAGGCAGAATATGATATTTTAAAAACTGTATGTAAGAAATATAATGTTAATCTTCCTTTTTTAAAGGAAGATTATTTGGACTTATCTTTAGAGTTTAAAAATTTTTTTCATATTAATCAAAATATGTCATTAGATAAAGCTTTGAATTATTTGCATATTCCTATAGTAAATCGTCATTATGCATTACCAGATGCAGAAGCTCTTATGAAAATAATATATATAATGTTTCATAGAGGGTACAGACTAGAGGATAAAGATTTTGAAATTTTATAATTAAGAGTTAAAATGAGGTGGAATTTTTGGAAACAATTTATATAGAACGAGAAGAAGAGATTCTAAGAATTGTATTAAGAGAAGATGATATATTAAAAGAATGTTTTATAGAAGAGGAAAAATCAGAACCATCTCCAGGGAAGATATATAAAGGTGTAGTTAAAAACATAGTACCAGCTATTAAATGTGCATTTATAGACATTGGATGTAATAAAAATGCATATATGTATTTACATCATAAATTCAAAAATGATGATTTGAAAAATGGTGATGAAGTTTTAGTTGAGATTATGAAAGAAGCTATAGGTGAAAAAGGACCAAAAGTTACTAGTTCGATTAGTGTTCCTGGAAGATATGTAGTTATAGTAACCAATAACAATAAGATAAGTTTTTCTAAAAAAATAGAAGATAATGATAATTTTAAATGTTATATAAAGGATAATGTAAATAAGCCAGAAGATATAGGAATAATGATTAGAACAAATGCTTTAGATGCAACAATAGAAGATATAAATACAGAAATTGAAAAATTATATGAAACTTATAAAAAGATAGTACAGGAGGGTACATATTGTTTAAAACCAAAGCTTTTATATGATGGTGGTGGAACTTTAGGTAGAATTTTAAATGATATACTGACTTTTAATACTAAAAAAGTAGTTTTAAATAATGAGCAAGATCTTAAATATATTAAAAAGTTTATTGAGGATAAGTCTGATTTGGATTTGGAACTTCAATTATATGAGGGAACTCAAAATTTATTTAGTTATTATAATATAGAACGGGAAATATTATCTCTTAGAAATAATAAAGTTATGTTACCTAGTGGTGGAAATATAATAATAGATAAAACTGAAGCGATGTATGTTATAGATGTTAATTCAGGTAAAAACACTAAAGAAACTTCTATAGATAAGACAGCTTTAGTTACAAACTTAGAAGCAGCTAGAGAAATTGCAAGACAAATTATGATGAGGAATTTAAGTGGAATAATAATTATAGATTTTATAGATATACATGATTATGATTATAAGAAGAAGATATTACATATTTTAAAAGATGAATTTAAAGAAGATAAAAAGAAAACAGTTATATATCCCTTTACACAACTTAATTTAGTTCAAATAGCTAGAAAAAGAAGAGGAAAGGCTATTTCAGAATATATAGAAGAAGAATGTACCATGTGCAATGGAAAAGCAAAGAGGATAAAACTTTCTTACATAAATAAGTTAATTAGAAATGAACTTAAGAAAATAGATAATGATTATAATATAAGTGATATATATATTGAACTTGATGAAAAATATAAAAAAGATGTTTTAGGAGATGTTATAAAATTTATAAAAGATATAGAAGGATTGCGTAAAAAGATATACGTTAACTTTATAAGTAACTTAGAATACTTTAAAGTAGAACCATTATTATTTGCAAGTCAAATAAAAAAACTTGAAAATATCAAAATATATGGATAAAAATATTCTTTACAAATAATATGGGGTGTGATAAAATGGCATTTGTAAACCGCACGCATAAGGTTAAAAATCTCAATGTATTTTGAGTACCGATGGTGGCGCGACTCTTATTTAAGGAGGTGTTATTAATGTACGCTGTAGTTCAAACAGGTGGAAAACAATACAGAGTTCAAGAAGGAGACGTTTTATTCGTTGAAAAGCTAAACGCTGAAGTAGACTCAAACGTTGAATTAACTGAAGTTCTTGCTGTAAATAAGGATGGTAAGTTAGTAGTTGGAGCTCCTGTAGTTGAAGGAGCAAAGGTTGTTGCTAAAGTACTTAAACAAGGAAAAGCTAAAAAAGTTATAGTATTTAAGTACAAACCAAAGAAAGACTCTAGAAAGAAAAACGGTCACAGACAACCTTACACTAAGTTACAAATCGAAAGAATTGAAGCTTAATAATGATTAAGGTCACTTTGAAGAAAAAAAATGAGAACATAGTTTCTTTTAAAATAGAAGGTCATGCAGGGTTTGATGAGTATAATAGAGATATAGTGTGTAGCGCTGTATCAGCTATTTCACAAACCACTTTAATTGGCATTCTACAAGTTTTAAATATCCATGTTGAATATCAAATGGTAGACGGATTTTTAAGTTTAAGCATAGAGGAGAAAACCATGGAAGAGATTAAAAAATGTCAGGTTTTACTACATACAATGCAATTAGGACTTAAAAGCATGGAACAAGTATATAAAGATTATATAAATGTAAGGGAAGAGGAGGTGTAATTTATGTTATTAATGAACCTTCAATTATTTGCTCATAAAAAAGGAGTAGGTAGTTCTAAAAACGGAAGAGATTCTGAATCTAAAAGACTTGGAACTAAATGTGGTGATGGACAATTTGTTCTTGCTGGAAATATTCTAGTAAGACAAAGAGGAACAAAAATCCATCCAGGTGTTAACGTTGGTAGAGGTGGAGACGATACACTTTTTGCTAAAGTAGACGGAATCGTAAGATACGAAAGAGTTGGCAGAAGCAAAAAACAAGCTAGCGTTTATCCTGTAGAAATAGAAAATGTAGCTGAGTAGTTTACAAGGGCACCCAATTAAGGGTGCTTTTTTAAAACTCTTTTGTTTAATGGAGGATTTTTATGGGAGAGCTTTATAAGTTTATAAGTGAGCTTAGAAAACAAAGACATGATTTTATGAATTATGTACAAATTATATATGGATATATTCAATTGGATAAAAAAGAAGATGCAAAAAGATATATAAATAAGATTATTGGTGAAAATAAAAATATAAGTAAGATATATTCTTTAGGAGATCAATGTTTTGGATTTTGCATAGAGAAATTAATAAGAGAATTAAATGAAAAAGAAATAAAGTTTGAATTAGATATAGAGATTAATAGATTTTCTAAGAATGTTTTTTATAATGAATATTATAAAAAACAAAAAATACTAAATAATATATTTCATGAATTAGAAAATAACAATTTAAGAGTTGTTTATATATATATTTTTGAAGATGAATTAGGGGAGAGTTTACTTATAGCAAATGGGGAATCAAGCGTTAATGAATTGGATTGGATGGAAGAATGGGAAGAAATAAATATAGATTTAAATGATACTAAGTTACATAAGTATGTCTATGGTAATAATCTTGCCTATAGATTAACTTTTATATGAATATATTAAAATAAACAAAGGTAAGGTGATTATATGTTTATAGATACAGCGAAAATTTTTGTGAAGTCAGGTAAGGGAGGAAATGGATGCATTTCTTTTAGAAGAGAAAAATATGTTTCTATGGGTGGACCTGATGGTGGAGATGGCGGAAACGGTGGAAATGTAATACTTATTGCAGATAGAAATCTTACTACTCTATTAGATTTCACATATCATAGAAAATTTGTAGCGGATAATGGTCAAGATGGTTCAGGATCTAAGTGTTTTGGAAAAAAAGGTGAAGATTTATATATAAAAGTTCCAGTAGGTACTGTTGTTAAGGATTTTGAAAGTAATAAAATTATGATAGATTTATCAAAAGAAGGAGATACATATGTAGTTGCTAAAGGTGGTAAAGGTGGTAAAGGAAATTATCATTTTGCTACACCAACAAGACAGGCTCCAAACTTTGCAGAACCAGGAATGCCAGGAGAAGAAAGAATGATATTTTTAGAAATAAAACTTTTGGCAGATGTGGGACTGCTAGGATTCCCCAATGTAGGAAAATCAACATTATTGTCTATGGTAAGTAAGGCTAAACCCAAAATAGCAAACTATCATTTCACTACATTAAAGCCAAATCTTGGAGTTGTCAAAATAGAAGGTGCAAATGCTTTTGTTATGGCAGATATACCAGGTATTATAGAAGGAGCGTCAGAAGGTGTTGGTCTTGGACTTGATTTCTTAAGACATATTGAAAGAACAAGGCTTTTAGTACACGTAGTAGATATTTCAGGTCTTGAAGGAAGAGAACCTATAGAAGATTTTAAGAAAATAAATGATGAATTAAAAAATTATAGTGTTAAACTATGGGATAGACCACAAATTGTAGTTGCTAATAAGAGTGATATGTTATATGATGAAGAAATTTTTGAAAACTTCAAGAAAGAAGTTAATAAAATGGGATTTGATAAAGTATTTAAAATTTCTGCTGCTACAAGAGCTGGTGTTGATGATTTAATAAAAGAAGTTACTAGAATGTTAAGTACAATACCAATAACTGATATGGAAATTCCAGAAGAAGATAGATATATACCAGAAGAAAAGAGATTTACCTATGAAATAAGAATAGAAGATGGTGTTTATGTTGTAGAAGGAAGTTTTGTTGATAGACTTCTTGATAGTGTTAATGTAAATGACCCAGATTCACTAAGATATTTCCATAAAGTGTTAAAAAACAAGGGAATTTTAGATAAACTTAAGGAAATGGGTATTCAAGATGAAGATACTGTAAGACTTAAGGATTTTGAATTTGACTTTTTATTATAATTAAATTTAGGAGGAAAAATATGATAAGCAGTAAGCAAAGAAGTTTTTTAAGAGGAATGGCCAATAAGATGCAACCTATATTTCAGGTTGGAAAAAATGGAATAGATGATGCTTTTATAAAACAAGTTGAGGATGCTTTAGAAGCTAGGGAACTTATAAAAATAAAAGTACTTAATAATAGTTTCTTTACAGCAAGAGAAGCTTCAGATGCAATATGTGAAGAAATAGAATGTGAAGGAATACAAGCAATAGGAAACAAATTAGTATTATATAAAAGATCAAAAAATAAGTCTAAAATAGAGCTACCACGATAAAAAAAGGAAGGTGAATTCACCTTCCTTTTATGTTTAATTTTTTTTATTTTATGATATACTTTTGTAATGGTACAAAATTTTTTTTGCAAGGGATTGGTATTTTATGAAGAAAAAAGGCATTTTTGGAGGGACTTTTGATCCTATACATAACGGTCATTTACATATAGCTTATGAGGCTTTATATAAGTTAAATTTAAATAAAATTATTTTTATTCCTTCAGGAAATCCTCCACATAAAACAAATAAGTTAGTAACTAATGCAGAAACAAGATATAAATTAGTTAAAAATGTAATTAAAAATGAAAAAAAGTTTGAGGTAAGTAGATATGAATTAGAAAAAAAAAGTTTTAGTTATACATATGAAACGTTGCAATATTTTAAGGAAAAGGAGCCAAGTACAGAATGGTACTTTATAACTGGAGCGGATTGTTTAATGGAATTATACTCTTGGAAGAATATAAATGAGATTTTAAAGTTATGTCATTTTGTAGTGTTTAGAAGAAGTGGTTATAGCATGAATGATATAATAAATCAAAAAAAACAAATAGAACATGAATTTCATAAAAATATTATATTTTTGGATATACCTATTATAGATATATCTTCTACTTTTATAAGGGAAAAGTTAAGTGAAGAGAAAAATGTAAGTTATTTAGTTCCAGAAGCAGTATCAAAATTTTTAAAAGAAAGTAATTTATATAAATAGAAGGGAGAAAATTTGTATGTGGACAGAAGAAAAAATAATAAATTATTTAAAACAAAATTTAAAACCTAAAAGATTTCAGCATAGTATAGGAGTGAGAGATACAGCTATAAAACTTGCTGAAATCTATGGTGAAGATTTAGAAAAAGCTAGAATAGCTGGACTTGTACACGATTGTGCTAAAAATATGAGCGATGAGCAAATATTGGATATTTGTTTAAAAAATGAATATAATATAGATGAGGTATCACAAAATATGCCTTCAATTTTACATGGTGAAGTTGGAGCATATATTGCTAAAAATATTATGGGTATAGAAGATAAAGAAATTTTAAATGCTATAATTTATCATACTACAGGAAAAGAAAATATGACTCTTCTTGAAAAAATAATATATATATCAGACTATATTGAACCTTTAAGAGATTTTCCTGGAGTTGAAGATTTAAGAGGATTAGTTTATAACAAAGAATTAGATAAAGCACTTATTTTATCTTTTAATAATACTATAAAATATGTAATTGATAGAAATCAGCTTTTACATAAGAAGACTATAGAGGCTAGAAATTATATGTTATATAATAAATAGGGGATTTACTATGAAAAGAAAAATAGGGTTTAAAAAATTTTTTTTAACAGCATTTACAATACTTTTAGGTATAGTAATCATAAGTATTATTTGCTTCTATGAAGCTGTAGGTAAACTAAATAATAATTCCAAGTTAAGGAGTAATGATACAAGTAACAAATCATCAATAAACATATTAGCTTTAGGTGTTGATATTGGTACTGTAGGAAGTAATAATAAAAATGATCCTAAAAGAACAGATACAATGATATTAATTCATTATGATAAAAAAAGCAAGAAAACAAATGCTATATCAATACCTAGAGATACTCTTGTTAAAATAAAGGGCAGAAATTCTAAGATAAATGCGGCCCATGCCACAGGAGGAGTACAAGGAGCTGTAGAGGCAGTGCAAAAACTTTTAGATATAGATATAGATTATTATGGCAAAATAAATTACGAAGGCTTTAGGGAAGTTGTAGATGCAATAGGTGGAGTAGATGTTAAGATAGAAAATAATATGAACTATGATGATGACATGCAGAATCTACATATTCATTTTAAAAAAGGAGAAGAAGTTCATTTAGATGGAAAAAAGGCAGAGGAGTTTTTTAGATGGAGAAAAAATAATGATGGAAGTGGACTTCCTACAGGAGATTTAGGAAGAATTGATAATCAACATATATTTATTTCCAAAGTAACAGAAAAAATGAAAAGTCCATTTATATTATTTAGAATACCAAGCTTACTTAGAACTTTACCAAAGTATATTGAAACTAATATGTCTTCTAATGAAATACTTAAATATGGATATGCATTAGCAACATCAGAAAATATAAGCACAGAAACATTAAAAGGAAGTACAAAATATATAGGTAAAGGTTCGTATTTTATTTATAATAAAAATCAAAATAAAGAAATTTTAAATAAATTAACAGATGTTTATTCATTTAATAATAGTGATAATTCAAATGGTTTTAAAGACAAAAATTTTAAAATACAAATATTAAATGGTACTAAAAAGCAAGGGCTTGCATCTAGTTATAAAAAATATATAGAAGCTAAAGGATACAAGAATATTTCCACTGGAAATACTAAGAAGACTAATAAAAGTAAAATTATAATAAGAAAAAACATTAGTAGCAAATGTATAAGAAATATTAAAGATGATTTTCAGATATTTACAGTTGACAATAGTATTAAAGATCCTAGTGAATTTGATATAACTGTGATATTAGGAAAAGATCAAGAATATAAAAAATAATAATACTAACGATAATTTATAAGAAATGAGGTTGTAATAATACTTGGAAAGCAAAGGTAATATTATAAAACTAAAGGTTGAAATTGAAACTGAAGAAATAAGATTAAATCATTATTTAAAAGAAGTAGCACAATGTTCTAGTAGATTTATAAGAAAAGCAGCAAGAGAAGGAAGAATTAAAGTAAATGGTAATAATGCAAGATTATCATATATGTTAACAAATAATGATATAGTAGAGCTTCAAATAAATAGAAAAGAAGAACAAGATATTATACCTGAAAAAATGGACTTAGATATAATTTATGAGGATAATGACATTATAGTTGTAAATAAACCTAAAGGCATAGTGGTTCATCCAACTAAAAGACATTTAAATGGAACTTTATCTAATGGTGTTTTATACTATTTTAATGATAAAAATGAAAATAGTATAGTAAGGCTTGTAAATAGATTGGATATGGATACTTCAGGACTTGTTCTTATAGCTAAGAATGCTTATAGTCATATGGCACTTTCTAGGGATATGCAGAAGGATGATTTTGTAAAAAAATATTTAGCTATTGTACATGGAAATTTCAATGAAGATAGTGGAGTTATTGATAAGCCTATATATAGAGTAGGTGAAGGAACTCTAAAAAGGATTATAGATGAAAGAGGTCAAAGAAGTATTACTCTATTTAAAGTTATAGAACAGTATAAAAATGCTAGCTTAGTTGAATTAACATTGGAAACAGGAAGAACACATCAAATAAGAGTACATTTGAGTAGCATAGGTCATCCTATATATGGAGATTCATTATATGGAGAAGAAGAACCTCAATATATAGATAGGCAAGCACTTCATGCATATAAATTACAAATTCCACATCCTAAGGATGGTAAGATATTAAAGCTTGAAAGTAGTCTTCCAGAAGATATGAAAAACTTGATAATAAAATTAAGTGAAGAATAAAAGTTAATTAGGTACTAGACTTGACATTGTTCAAAGAGCCTCCAATGTTGGAGGCTCTTTTTAATAATTTATATTATTATTTTTAGATTTTTTTACTGCTAATACTATACCAATAATTAAAATTATTAATAATGGAATACATACAATTAGTGCTTTTATTTGTTTGTCAGAAAGTTTATATAAAGCTTTTAGTGGAAGTGTGTTAGAAGAATGATTTATTCCACTAACTAAGCTAACTTTTCCTAAATTTTGATTTTGATATATTATATTCCCTGTTAAAATAATATCCCCTTTGCTAAAGGATTTAGAAATTAACGATTTATCATCTATTTTAAGTTTAGGAGTATCTTTTGCATCTTTTCTCCTTAAGTAACAAAAATCTTCATTACCTAAAATAGGGACTTTAAAATTTTTAGTTACTTTATAATTACATAATATTTGACCTTTAGTATAAAGTGTTTCTAGAGTATAATTATTAAAACCATAATCAAATAGCTTTATTACATCATTCCAATAAGTATGTTTTTGATCATGAAGAAGAATTGCTATAAGGCTTTTGTTGTTACGTGTTGCAGTGGCAACAAAAGAGTGTTTTGATTGAATGGTATATCCTGTTTTGCCTCCTTCACAACCCTCATAATAATACTTAGATTTTTTTTGAACTAATTTATCCTTGTTCCATATGGGACGTTTTTTTGCTTCTTTATTAGTAGGGTTTATATAGTACATAGAAGTTGTAGCAATTTCCTTAAATTCATCATGTTTACTAAGTTCTCTTAAAATCAATCCTAAATCTCTTGCTGTAGTTCTATGTTTATCATCATATAATCCATGTGGATTTACAAAGTTGGTGTGTTTGCAACCTAATTCTTTTGCTCTTTTATTCATAAGATTTACAAATTCTTTTGTAGATCCTGAAACATGTTCAGACAATGCAATTGCAGAATCATTAGCTGATTGTAAAAGTAAAGCATGTAATAAATCTTTTATAGTTAATTTTTCTCCTTCAAATAAGTAAACTTTACTACCATCTACATTTACAGCATTTTTTCCAACTGTGACAACATCATTGAGGTTGGAATTTTCTAATGTTAAAAGAGCAGTCATTATTTTTGTGGTAGATGCAGGAGGATATTGAGTATCTAAGTTTTTAGAATATAAAATCTGTCCTGTATTCTTATCCATTAATACTACGCCATCTGCTGATACAGTAGGAGGAGTATCTATAGCTTGAGTCTTATGTGCATTTATACAAAATGCTATTATAAAAATTAATATGAAAGTTATTATTTTACGCATTGTATACCTCCTGTTATTTATAAAATTAGTATATCAAAAAAATATATATATATCAAAATAAATAATCAAATAAATGGATAATTTTGAATTGTTATGAAAAAATTATTCATGGCAATAATTTAATTATTATTTATTTAATTAATATTGGCTAGGTATTAATTAGGAGGAATACATATGGATAAAAAAGAAAAAATTATAGGATCAATAGTTATGATAGTAGGATGTACAATATTTTTGATTGTTGGATATATATTATCTAAACCTAAGAATTTTAATGATGAAGAGATATTTTTCAAAAGTAATAAACAAAAAAATGAAGTTATAGTAGATAAGAGTAATTATAATAAGGAAGATATTAAAAATAATAATGATAAATTTAAAAAAATAGTTGTTGAGATAAAGGGAGAAGTTAAAAATCCCAATGTATATATAATGAACTATGGAAGTAGAATTAATGATTTAGTAAAAAAAGCAGGTGGATTTACAGATAATGCAGATAAAATGAGTGTAAATTGTTCTATGAAATTAAAGGATGAGGATTGTATAATTATAAATGATAAAAATAATTTACAAGGAAACGTTTTAAATAATATTAAAAATAATAATAAAACAAATTCTACAATGTCATCTAAAGAAGATAAAATTAATATAAATACTGCTACAAAAGAAGAACTTATGAAGTTACCTGGAGTTGGAGAAAGCACTGCTAATAATATAATAGATTATAGAGAGAAGAATGGAGAATTTAATAGAGTTGAGGATATAACAAAAGTTAATAGGATAGGGAATAAGACATTAGAAAAATTTAAGGATAAAATAGAAGTTAGATAAAATTTAATTTATACTGATTTAAATTTTGAATTAAATTATTAAAAATGATATAATACTACGTATGTTAAATTTTAAAAGAGAAATTAAAGAAAAAGGAGAATAACTTATGGAAGAAATCACAAGAGAACCTAATCCTATTAAAAAAGTAGTGTTTAAGAGAAATACTTTTGAAGAATTAGGTGTGGTAGTTAATTTAACCAAAGGTAAAGCCTATGATTTATTAAGTGTTAAAATACCAGCTCAATATGAAGTTAAACCTTCAATGAATAATGTTGTATTATACTTAATTGAAGATGATAATGGAGAAAGAAAATATTTTTCTAAAAACTTTTTCGAAAGATAAATATTAATTTAGAAATAGTGAGTCTATATAGGCTCACTAATATTTTTATTATTAAAGATTTAATATGCCTAAACGACAATTAACTATGGTATATATTTTAATAAATAAAAATGAGGTAGTGCTATATGAAGGATTGGTATAATTATAGTTGGAGTGAAGTAGTAAGAGAATTAAATAGTAATATAATATATGGACTTTCTATGGAAAATGTCAATGAAAATAGAGAAGCATTTGGGGATAATAAAACTTTGAATTTAAAGAGTAAAAGTTTTATTATTTTATTTTTAAGACAGTTAACAAAATTATATTCAATATCTAGTATTTTAACATCTGTTTTATTATTTATGGCATTAAAAATTCAAATGGGTATATTTATGATTATAATAAATCTATTCTGTGTTACTATTTATTCTTTGAAAAATTATAAAAATGAAAATAAACTAATTTATCTTAGAAAGATAACCCCTGATAAAGCATTAGTTATTAGGGATGGAAGTTCTATATCTATAAATGCAGATGAACTTGTAGTTGGTGACATAGTTTATTTGGAAGAAGGAGATATTGTTCCAGCTGATGTAAGATTAATTGAATGTAACAATTTAAGAATAAAAGAGTCTGCTATAACCGGAGATAACAATATAGTAGAAAAATATGAAACGAAAATAGAAGATAGTGAAATATCACATAGTGAAATGAGAAATATGGCCTTTAGATCTTCTTTTGTAATAGAAGGAACTGCAAAAGCTATAGTGGTTGAAGTGGGAGAGAATACCCAAATAGGTCATATTATAAAAGAATTAATTAAAGATAAGGCAAAAAAAAGTTCTTTGGAAGACAATATATTTAAATTAATAAATTCATTTTCCACAATTTTTATAATAAGTTTTATTGGAATTCTAATATATAGTTTTTTAGAAAAGGTTAACATAATTGTGAATTTTAAAATTATAGCTTTAGCATATTTAATTATGGTACCAATACAAGTGATAATTATCATTATGTTAATTTCTTTTATTATATATTCAAAAACTAAAAGAAAAGGTATAAATTTAGGTGGGCTTTCTTATATGGAGACATTATCTAGTACGGATGTTTTTATTGCAAATAAGATAGGTTCAATAACAGAAGAAAGAGTGTTTGTCAAAAAGATTTATACAAATGGAAATATACTAGAAGCTAGAATGGAAGAAAACCAAGAAGATAAACATAATATAGATAGAATTATAAGCATAGGTGTTTTGTGTAATGATTCAAGGTTAGATGTTGAAGGAAAAATAAAAAAAGGAGATTTTATTGATAGAGCTCTTGTTTTATATGGAAAAGAGAATTCTATTAATAAAAATATCTTAGAACAAGAACAAGAAAGAATTCTTCAATTACCATTTGATTATGAACGAAAAATAAAAACTACTTTAAATAAAGTAGAAGATAAGTATAGAGCGAATAGTATAGGTTCAGTAGATAAATTAATAGAAAGATGTACCCATATAATGAAAAATGGTATTGAGGTAGAGATGACCCCTCAAGATATAATTAATATTAAAAGAGCTGATTTATTGTTAGCAAAAGAATCATTACATGTTCTTGGATTTGCCTACAGAAATTTTAATTATGAGCCTAGCATTAATGAAAATATAGAAAGCAATTTAGTTTTTGTGGGACTTATGGGATTTGAAAATCCTTGTAAAGAAAATGTAATAAACTACATGGAATATTGTAGATCTCTTGCAATAAAACCAATAATTATAACTGATGATAATAAAATTACTGCTCAATCTATAGGAGAAAGTTTGAAAATATTAAATAAAAATGACATGGTATTATCAGGTGTAGAGATAGATAATATGGATGATGATGAATTAGAGAAGTTTGTAGAGAAGGTAGGTATATACTCAAGGATATCTTCTAAAATAAAAAGTAGAATATGTTATCAATTTAAAAAATTAGGATATAAAGTAGCTGTTACTGGTAGTAGATTTACAGATTTACCTAGTTTTAAAGTTTCTAACATAGGAATAGCTACAGGATTTAATTGTACCAATATAGCAAAAGAATTAGGAGATATATATGTAGAAGATAATGATTTTAAGGGTATATTAGATTTAATAAAAGAGAGTAGACAATTTTTAAAAGGTATAAAAAATATTATTTTATTTAATTTAATAATAACTTTAATTGAGTTTATTGCCGTTGTAAGTTCATCTATTTTAAATAATACAATAACTATAGGATTTAAGGAAATAGTATTAACTAATTTTGTAACAGTAATAATAACATCTTTTATGATATACAGTGAAACTAAGAATATAGAAGGAAAAAGTTATGAAAAAGTAAATATAGATAAAACTATATTTCATAAGTTTTCTTCAGGAATAATGTTTTATATAATATTTGTGGCAATATCATGTATAGGAATTTATAATTTCAATAAGGATATAAACATATCTTTAGCCAATATAAGTATATTTACAGTATTAAATTTAAGTTCAATATTGTTTGGTTTTTATTTTATAAAATATAAAAATGTATTTAAAAATAAAATAGCCAGTATGTTATTAGTATTAAATATAATGTTATATATATTATTTGTGCAAATATTTACAGGGAATGGTATTGGAATTTTCAAGGAAATGTTTGTGAATTCAAAAATAATCATAGGAATAATATTAGTACAAATTCCTTTAATAAACTTTATAAAGGAACTAGATGATAATTCAAAATAGAATATATAATGATTATACCCTCATATATTTGGATAAATTAGTATATGAGGGTAATTTTATAAGTAGTTAACCTTAAATATAAATATGAGAAAGGTTGTAATGAATTGGAGAGACCTTTAATCTATTATGCATTATCTATATATATAGCTTGTATTAGTTTAATGATTTTAGAAAATAGCGTTATAATGGCGATGATTTTAGTTATATTATTTTTTAGTATTCTATTTTTTACTATAGATATAAAATCATTTATATTAATTATAGGTTTTTTTCTAGTTGGATGTTTGAGTTTTTATACATATTTTAATGTTACCTTAGACAATAATAAAAATTTTGTTAGAATAATTCAAAACAAAAGAGGAGGTTATATAGGAAATTATAAAGGAAGAAAATTAGTGTTATTAGGAAAAATGAAAAATGTAAAAGAAGGAAATAGACTACTAGTAAGTGGAAATTTTATTTGTAAAAAAGATTATAGTAAAGGAATAATAGGGGAATATAAAGTTTATGACTATAAAATTATAAAAGCCGATTTTATAGAAAACTTATATATTTTTAGAGATAAGCTATATAAGAAGTATAATAAAATATTAGGTGTAAAAAAATCATCAATTATTATGGCGTGTTGTTATGGAGATACTAAATATTTATCTATAAATACTAAAGATGAAATAAATAAACTTGGAATATCTCACATAATTAGTGTGTCAGGATTACATATAGCATTAGTATACAAAATTTTAGAGAGAATTTTAGGAATTAAAATAGCTTTAATAATGTCTTTTGTGTATATGATGTTTACTGGTGCAAAAGCAGCCACTATTAGGGCTTATATTATGATAATAGTTTTAAAATTTTCTAAAGTTGTGTATAAAAACTATGATAGTTTGTCGTCACTTAGTTTAGCAGCTATAATATTACTTATAATGAAACCTTATTATGTAATAGATGTAGGATTTAATCTTTCTTTTTTAGCTACGTTAGGAATTATATTGTATAATAAGAAGATTAAAAGAGTTTTATATAAATTACCAACAAAGATTAATAAAGGGTTAAGTATGACTTTTAGTGCACAGATATTTTCTATGCCATATGCTATGGGAACTTTAAATAATATAAGTATGTTTTTTATTCCCGGAAATTTAATTTTAGTTCCAATTTATTCTATAGTAATTTTAATAGGAAATTTAGCAGTGTTATTTTATTGTAGTGATATAGTATTTAATATATTTTCAAGAGTTTTAAATTTATTATTAATCGTTATTTATGGTGGAACGTATTTGCTTTTAAAAATAACTCCTAATGTGGTACAATATAATTATTTTTATGAAGTATCTATTTTAAGTA
This sequence comes from Clostridium novyi, assembly GCF_003614235.1. The sequence continues at coordinate 1,518,358 of NZ_CP029458.1, forward strand.
TTTTTTTAACATATATATTTTATAAACATGGATATAAAAGAATAATATATTTTCCTATTTTTGTTATGTGGTTTGTTTTAATATATAGCATTGTATAGTATTCTAAATTAAAATGGGGGAAAAAACGTTGTTAGATTTATTTGCTTTAGAAAATAAATTAAGTAAAGGTGAAATAGATAAATTTTATGTGTTTTGTGGCAGTGATGAGCAAAGCATAAGGAGTAACATAGATAAAATAATAACTAAAGTTGTAAATAAAGAATTTTTAGAGTTAAATTATGCTCAATTAGATGGTATGGTAGTTGATATGGAGAGCATAATAAATGCTTGTGAAACTTTACCATTAATGAGTGAAAAAAGAGTTGTGGTTATATATAGAGCTAATTTTTTAAGAGATAAAGTAGATAAGAGTGCAGAAAAAGTTTTCAATGCTTTAAAAAAGTATATAAAAGATCTTCCGGAAGATTGTGTTTTGATAATGTATTATATTTTTGAAAATGATAGGGAGAAGGAAAGTTCTAAGCTAAAAAAAATAGATAAGGATGCTACTGTTGTAAAATTTTCTAAATTAAAGGGAATGGCACTTCAAAAAAGGGTGGCAGAGATTTTTAAAAGAAAAAATAAGAACATAACAAGAGCAGATTTAGCTTTGTTTTGTAATACAGTTGAAAATAATATGGATATAATTGAAAATGAAGTAGAAAAGTTATGTTGTTATACTATAGGTAGAGATATAACTACAAAGGATATATCTAATGTTATAATTGGAAAAAATGATAATGATATTTTTAACTTAGTAGACTTTGTATCACAAAAAAAGCCTCAAAATTCATTGGATATATTAAATGAGTTGGTATTTAAAGGTGAATCTGTAACTGGAATACTTAGAATGATTCAAAGACAGTTTAAGCTTATATTTGATATTAAACTTAGTATAGAAAAGGGTATGAACAAAGATGAAATATCAAAGGAATTAAGATTACATCCATTTATATGTGAAAAGATGATGTTACAAAGTAAAAAGTTTTCCATAAGTCAACTTGAGAAAATATTCAAATTATGTATAGATACTGAAAAGACTTTAAAAAGTTCATCTGTAAATCCAAAAACTGAATTAGAGTTACTAATAATAAATACAGTTATTGTATAATAAAAGTATAACAAAAAACCGGTGAAATCACCGGTTTATTTATTAAGCGTTTAATGCACTTAATTTTGAAGCTAATCTTGATTTTTTTCTTGCAGCTTTGTTTTTATGTAGAATTCCTTTAGCTGCAGCCATATCTAAAGCTTTAACAACTGTAGTGTAAGCAGATTTAGCCTCATTTAAATCATTATTAGCAACAGCAACTTCAAAGTTCTTTATTTTAGTCTTTAAAGCTGATTTAATCATTTTATTTCTAAGTGTTTTAGTTTCGATAACTTTAATTCTTTTCTTAGCTGATTTAATATTTGCCATTCCATTTTCACCCCCTTGTAATGATAGTAGGGTTAAGCAGCTTCGGGGAATCTTTATACGATTGCCTTACTCAACACATGATATTATAGCATTATTTAAAAGCCACTTCAAGTAGAAATTTCTAATTATTTACGAATTATTAAAATGTAATTAGGACAAAATAGGGGTAATATATTAAAAAAAAGGAGGGTACCATATGAAGAATATAAGAACAGATTTAGCAGTAGAAGCTAAAGAAATTTATGAAGAAGAAAATGGTAAAAGTATTCAAGGGGTAGAGTTTGATGAAGATTTTGAATCTGGTGTTAAATTAACTGATGTTAGAATATTAGATGAAAATGGAGAAAAAAGTATGGGAAAACCAATTGGAAGATATATAACATTGGAATTACCTGAACTTGTAAACTATGATAAAGATATAATGGAAGATGTAAGCAAAGTATTTGCAAATAAATTATCTAGTATGATAAATATAGATAAAAGTATGACTACACTTGTAGTAGGTCTAGGTAACTGGAATGTGACTCCAGATGCTTTAGGACCTAAAGTAATTTCAAAATTAATGATAACTAGACATTTAAGAGAACTTGTACCAGATAAAATAGATGAAAATATAAGACCAGTATGTGCTTTATCTCCAGGAGTATTAGGCATTACAGGAATTGAAACTGGCGAGATAATAAAAGCAGTTGTAGATAAAATAAAGCCTAATTTAATCATATGCATTGATGCATTAGCATCTAGAAGTACTGAAAAAGTAAATAAAACAATTCAAATTGGAAATACAGGAATATCTCCAGGATCAGGTATAGGAAATAAGAGGATGGAAATTAGTGAAAAGACACTAGGAATACCAGTTATAGCTATAGGAGTTCCAACTGTAGTTCATGCTGTGACTTTAGCGAATGATTCAATAGACTTAGCTATAGATGCATTTATAAATCAATCAAATAAAGGAAGTGAATTTTTTAAGATGCTTAATTCTATAGATAAAGTTGAAAAACAATCATTACTTAATGAAATTTTGTATCCGTATATAGGAGATATGTTTGTAACACCAAAAGAAATTGATATGATTATTGATGTTTTATCAAAAATAATTGCAGGTGGAATAAATATAGCACTTCAACCAGCACTAGAATTAGAAGATATAAATAAATATTTAAATTAATTTATAAAAATAGTAATAATTAAATTTAACCTCTCATATATATTAAAGTAAACAAGAGGAGGGGTTGGAGTGAACTTTAAAAAAAATAACGTATATAATATAAAAACTGTATGCATATTTACATTTATTGCCCTTATTGTTTTTAGTGGATTATTTGCAATTATAAAAAAGACTTGCTTCACATATAAAACTCCTGTAAATAAGGTATATTCAAACATACTAAATTCTACTATACCTATGATTAAGGGGGAAAATAACAAAGAAGAAAATGTAGTTTTTAAAAAGTCTTTAGCAAAAATTATTGGGATGAATAGTAAAAATTCATTAAGTGTACTTGGAAGAGAAATTGCGTATTTAGGATCAAATGATGAATATAAAAAATTAGAAGATGATAAGAATTTTATAGAGAAGGATCCAGATCATATATTTAATGAGTTCACCTTAAATGACGATCAAGTATATGTTGAGGAAAATAAATCAGAAAAAGATGGAGACATGAGTACAGCACCTGTATTTAGTAAAGATTTACAGAAAAATATGCCATCTAAACCAGAGGTACTTATTTATCATACACATACTTGCGAAAGTTATGAACCTTATGCTATAAATACTACTGATCAAAGTAAAAGTATTGTAGCTGTAGGCGATGAAATAAAAAAAGAATTAGATAAATATGGAGTTAATGTAATTCATGATAAAACAGTTCATGATGTTGTAGATTATAATAATGCCTATAAATATTCAAGAGTTACTTTGAAAAAATATCTAAAAAAATATGGTGATTTTAAGCTTATAATAGATTTGCATAGAGATTCAGTTCCTAAAGACATAGTAACTACCAGTATAAATGGGGAAAGTGTTGCTAGATTTGAATTTGTAATGGTAAGAAAGAATCCTCATTCAGAAAAAAACATACAGGTAGCTGAAAAGCTAAAAGCTATTTCAAATAAACTTTATCCAGGAAATAAAACTTGTAAGAGTTATAATAGAGGTACTTGGTATTATAACTATGGAAAGAATTTATACAGTCAAGATCTTAGTAATAATGCTATTTTAGTAGAAATAGGTTCTCACCTTAATACATTAGACGAAGCTAAAGCATCATCTAAATACCTATCTAGAATAATTGCTGAATATATAAATGGAAAGAATTGAATAAAGTAATAAAGAAAAGTACATCCTTAATAATAAGGAGGTACTTTTTTTATGAGAAGATATAAAATTTTACTAATTGTAATTGTTTTTTGTGTGATTGTTGGATTATTTCAAGTAAATCTTAATTTAAATAGACAAATATATAAGAGTATAGTAAAAAATATAAGTTACAACAATAGTAAATACAAAAATAATAAGGATTATTATGATCTAGATGATATGGTAGAAGTATTAAGCTATCCACAAAAATATGATGTTAAAAGTGATACTACTATACCTAAAATAAGAGTTTTATTTCAAAAGAAACCCTTTGATTTTAGAGTGGACACTGATAAATATATGTTTTTTATAAATGGTAATGTTATATCGAATTTCAAATTAAACACAAAGAATAAATTATCTAATTTAAAGTTTCATTTTTTTAAAATTGGCAAAAATATAAAAAATATAGTACCATAGGGTAGAACTAAGATAGTTATTATTGACATATATCAATATTTATATGATATAATTTATTTTGATTTATGATGTGCAATGGGGGTAAAATACATGCAGAATGATAGAAAAAAACGTACGAGAAACTTTTCGATAGTAGCACATATTGACCATGGTAAGTCTACACTTGCTGATAGATTATTAGAGGCTACAGGCACTTTGACCCAAAGAGAGATGGAAAATCAAGTACTTGATAAGATGGAACTTGAAAAAGAAAGAGGAATAACTATAAAATCTCAAGCAGCAAGATTGGTTTACAAAAGAGATAATGGTGAAGAGTACATATTAAATTTAATAGATACTCCAGGACATGTAGATTTTAACTATGAGGTTTCAAGAAGTTTGGCGGCATGCGAAGGAGCAATACTAGTAGTAGATGCAACTCAAGGAATACAAGCTCAGACCTTAGCAAATTGTTATCTTGCATTAGATCATGATCTTGAGATAGTTCCTGTTATAAATAAGATTGATTTACCTAGTGCAAGACCTGATGAAGTTAAAGAAGAAATAGAAGATATAATTGGAATAGAGGCACATGATGCTCCACTTGTTTCAGCTAAAACTGGCTTAAATATAAAGGATGTATTAGAGGCTATAGTTGAAAAGGTACCAGCTCCAGAAGGTGATGAAGAGGCTCCTTTAAAAGCATTAATATTTGATTCTTATTATGATAGTTATAAAGGTGTTGTGTGTTATGTAAGAGTTAAAGATGGTGTAGTTAAACCTGGAACTAAAATTAGATTTATGGCTACAAATAAAGAATACGAAGTAACGGAAACAGGTATATTTACACCGAACTTTTTACCTATGAAAGAACTTAGAGCTGGAGATGTAGGATATATAACTGCATCAATAAAGAATTTAAGAGATGCGGCAGTTGGTGATACTATAACAGAAGCTTTAAGACCAGCGGAGGAGCCACTAGAAGGATATAGACCAGCAATTCCAATGGTATATAGTGGTATTTACCCTGTTGACGGAGCCAAATATGAAGAATTAAAAGAAGCATTAGAAAAACTAAAATTAAATGATGCTGCATTATCTTATGAACCTGAAACATCTATAGCATTAGGATTTGGGTTTAGATGTGGATTTTTAGGATTACTTCATATGGAAATAATTCAAGAAAGAATAGAAAGAGAATTTAATTTAGACATTATAACTACTGCTCCATCAGTTATATACAATATTTATAAAAGGGATGGAGAAAAATTACAAATAACAAATCCTACAAATATGCCAGATCCAACTGAAATCGAAAAAATGGAAGAACCGGTGGTTAAAGCATCAATAATAACTCCGTCAGATTACGTAGGAGCAGTTATGGAATTATGTCAAAATAAAAGAGGAACATTTATTGATATGGAATATATAGAAACTACAAGAGTTGTTGTAAATTACTATATTCCATTAAATGAAATAATATATGACTTCTTTGATATGCTAAAATCTAAAACTAAAGGATATGCATCTTTAGATTATGAGCTAAATGGATACAAACAATCTAAATTAGTGAAATTAGATATGTTATTAAATGGTGATGTAGTAGATGCTTTATCAATGATAGTTCCAGAAGAGAGTGCATATAATAAAGGTAGGGCTATTGCGGAAAAATTAAAAGAAGTTATTCCAAGACAAATGTTTGAGATACCAATTCAAGCAGCTGTAGGGGCAAAAATTATAGCAAGAGAAACAGTAAAGGCTATGAGAAAAGATGTTCTTGCAAAATGTTATGGAGGAGATATTTCAAGAAAAAGAAAGCTTCTTGAAAAACAAAAAGAAGGTAAGAAAAGAATGCGTCAAATTGGTAGTGTAGAAGTACCACAAGAAGCATTTATGTCAATATTAAAGGTTGATTAATTTTTATCTGAAATGGAGATAATAAATATGAATAATGATATTTCATTATATATTCATATTCCCTTTTGTAAGCAGAAGTGTTTGTATTGTGATTTTACATCATATTGTGGTAAAGAATCGCAGATGTTATCATATTCTAAGGCACTTTCAACAGAAATAGATAATATAAAAGATAAAAAAGTAAAAACAATTTTTATAGGTGGGGGAACTCCCACCTATTTATCTTTAGAGGGATGGAATATATTAAAAAAAAGTATAGATAAATTACAAAAGAGTGAGGATTTAGAGTTTACTGTAGAAAGTAATCCTAAAACATTTGATAAAGAAAAGTTAGAAATTTTAAAGTCTATGGGAGTAAATAGAATAAGTATAGGGCTTCAGGCTTGGCAGAATAAGCACCTTAAAGCTTTAGGGAGAATACACACAAGAGAAGAATTTTTAAAAAGTTATAATATGGCAAGGAAAGTTGGGTTTGAAAACATTAATGTAGATTTAATGTTTGGAATTCCAAATCAAAGTTTTGATGAATGGAAAGAAACTTTAAATGAAATAATAAAATTAAATCCAGAACATTTATCTTGTTATAGTCTAATTATTGAAGAAGATACTCCTTTTTATAATTTATATGAAAATCAAAAGATTAATTTACCTAGTGAAGAGTTAGAAAGGAAAATGTATTGGTATACATTAAAATTTTTAAAAGAAAAGGGATATCATCAATATGAGATTTCTAATTTTTCAAAAGAAAATAAAGAATGTAGACATAATTTAGTTTATTGGAATCTTAATGAATACATAGGATGTGGCGTAGCGGCACATTCATATAGCCAAGGGTATAGATATAATAATTCGGGTAAAATAGAAGAATATATAAAGCTTATAGAAAATAATCAAAGTCCTATTGTAGAAAAAGTAAGGAATTCTTTAAAAAGTGATATAGAAGAATTTATATTTATGGGACTTAGAAAAATAAAGGGAATATCAATAGAAGAATTTCATAAAAGATTTAAAAAATCAATTTATGAATTATATAGTGATGTTATAGCTAAACATAAATCAAATGGTCTTATAATTGAATATAATGGATATCTGTTTTTATCTGATAAAGGAGTAGAAGTTTCTAACTATATTATGAGTGATTTTTTACTAGATTAATTAGAAGTGGGTGTAAATGAAAGAAAAAAGGAGAAATTAAAAGGTAACAACTATTATTAAAAGAAATTCATGTAAAAAAATAAAATTTTCAAATAATACAACGTTGACAAAAAAATAGTGTAGTGATAAGTTTAAATCGTAGTCGTTAGCACTCATTGAAAGGGAGTGCTAATAAAAGAGGTGATGAACTAAAATGGATTTTAATATGGATGAAAGAAAGATTAGAATATTACAAGCGATTATCCAAGATTATATCATCACTGGTGAGCCTGTTGGTTCTAGGACCATAGCCAAAAAATATGATTTGGGAGTAAGTTCAGCGACTATAAGAAATGAAATGTCTGATTTAGAAGAAATGGGACTTATAGAACAATTACATACTTCATCAGGAAGAAAACCTTCAGATATGGGGTATAGACTTTATGTAGATAAACTTATTAAACTATCAAGTTTAACACCAGAAGAAGAATTAAAAATAAAAAGCCAACTCATTACTGAGGCACTGTATGAAGTAGATGAAATAGTTAAGAAGTCTATAGTATTATTATCTGAACTTACAAATTTAACTTGTATAGTGAAAACTACTTCTGTAAGAACTAGCTCTATTAAATTAATAAAATTAGTGCAAATAGATATTAATACAATTCTTGCAGTTATAATAACACAAAATGGCATGATAAATAATAATGTAATAAGAGTGAATAAAACTATAGATAGTAATATTTTGCAGAAGTTTTCTAATTTTCTTAATGATAAGCTATATAATTTAACAATACAAGATATAAATTTAAAAGTTGTAAATGAACTAAAAAGTGGTTTGACTGGATATGAAGATATATTTGATGCAATTATTACTGCTTTATATGATGCTTTAAATAAGTGCGATAATAGTAAAATCTATTATAAAGGAGCAACTAATATATTTAATTACCCAGAATATAATGATATAGAAAAAGCAAGACAATTTTTAGCCCTGTTAGATGATAAGAAAGTATTAGATAAACTATTAACTATAGATGATAATATTGCGAAAGATGATATGAAGATATCTATAAGCATAGGAAGAGAAAACCTAATAAAAGATGCTCAAGACTGTAGTATACTTTCTGCTAATTATAGCTTGGGTAAACAGACATTAGGTACTATAGGGGTCATAGGTCCTACAAGGATGCAATATTCTAAAATTATATCATTACTTACACAGTTTATCAGAATACTTAATGATAATATTGGGCAAATATATGAAGATAGGTAGAGGTGAGGGCATGATAAAAGATGAAAATGAAAAGAAATTTAAAGACGAAAATGAAGAAGTAGAAGAAGTATTGGAAGAAAAAACAACTGAAGATCAGTCTAAAGAAGAATTTAATGAACAATCTGAAGATGTTTCTAAAGAAGTTAATAATGAAGAAGTTAATGAAGAGAAAAGTGAAGAAGATGTTGTTAAATCTTTAAAAGATGAAAATATAGAATTAAAATCAGAAAATAAAAAGTTGCAAAATGAATTAAAAGCTCTACAAGATAGACTTTCAAGAATAAATTCAGAATATGAAAATTTTAGAAATAGAACTGAAAGAGAGAAAAAAGAAATATATAATGATTCTTGTTCAGATGTTCTAAAACATATTCTACCTGTATTTGATAATTTAGAAAGAGCTATGATAGCTGAAGGTAATGAAGAAGATCTTAAAAAAGGTATAGAAATGACTATGAAGCAATTTGAAAGAGCTTTTGAAAAACTAGAAATTGAAGAATTGCCTTCAGAAGGACAATTTGATCCTAATTATCATAATGCTATAATGCATATAGAAGATGATAATTACGAAAAAAATCAAATAGTAGAAGTATTTCAAAGAGGATTTAAAAGAAAAGATAAAGTTTTAAGATTTAGTATGGTAAAAGTTGCCAATTAATGGGTAATTACTATAAGCAAAGAAGATAACTTATTTATACAGGAGGTAAATAATAATGGGAAAAGTAATAGGAATTGACTTAGGAACTACAAATTCATGTGTATCAGTTATGGAAGGTGGAAGTCCGGTAGTTATACCAAGTGCAGAAGGATCAAGAACAACTCCTTCAGTAGTAGCATTCAAAGAAGACGGGGAAAGACTTGTAGGTCAAGTTGCAAAAAGACAAGCAATTACAAACCCAGATAAAACAATTATCTCAATAAAAAGACATATGGGAACAGATTATAGAGTAAATGTTGATGGAAAAGAATATTCTCCAGAAGAAATATCAGCAATGATACTTCAAAAATTAAAAGCAGATGCTGAAGCATATTTAGGTGAAACTGTAACAGAAGCAGTTATTACAGTTCCAGCATACTTTAATGATAGTGAAAGACAAGCAACAAAAAATGCAGGTAAAATAGCAGGATTAGATGTAAAGAGAATAATAAATGAACCAACTGCAGCATCACTTGCATATGGTCTTGATAAAATGGATAAAAATCAAAAGATATTCGTATATGATTTAGGTGGCGGTACTTTTGATGTATCTATACTAGAACTTGGAGACGGTGTATTTGAAGTTAAGGCTACAAATGGTAATACAAAATTAGGTGGAGATGACTTCGACCAAAAAATCATGGATTATATAGCTGAAACATTTAAGTCTGAAAATGGAATTGATTTAAGAAATGATAAAATGGCTCTTCAAAGATTAAAAGAAGCTGCTGAAAAAGCAAAAATAGAATTATCTTCATCAACTAAAACAAATATTAACTTACCATTTATAACTGCTGATGCTACTGGTCCAAAGCACATAGATATGGATTTAACAAGAGCTAAATTTGAAGAAATAAGTGCTGACCTAGTTCAAGCTACAATTGAACCAATGAAAAAAGCATTAGCTGATGCTGAACTTACAATTAATGATATAGATAAAATAGTTCTTGTTGGTGGTTCTACAAGAATTCCAGCAGTTCAAGAAGCAGTTAAAAAATTCACTGGAAAAGAACCATCTAAGGGAGTTAACCCAGATGAAGTTGTTGCTATGGGTGCAGCAGTTCAAGCAGGAGTATTAACAGGAGAAGTTAAAGATATATTACTTCTTGATGTAACTCCACTTACTCTTGGAATTGAAACAATGGGAGGAGTTGCAACTCCATTAATAGAAAGAAATACAACTATACCTACAAGAAAGAGCCAAATATTCTCAACTGCAGCAGATAATCAAACTTCAGTTGACATTCATATAGTTCAAGGTGAAAGAAAAATGGCTGCTGACAATAAGACACTTGGAAGATTCCAATTAAGTGGTATAGCACCAGCACCAAGAGGAATTCCTCAAATAGAAGTTTCTTTTGATATAGATGCTAATGGTATATTAAATGTTTCTGCAAAAGATAAGGGAACAGGAAAAGAAGCTAATATTACAATTACAGCTTCAACAAACTTAAGTGATGATGAAATAGAAAAGGCTGTAAAAGAAGCAGAGCAATTTGCATCAGAAGATGAAAAAAGAAAAGAACAAGTAGAAGTTAAAAATAATGCAGATTCAGCATTATATCAAACTGAAAAAGCATTAAAAGATCTTGGAGATAAGGTAGATGCTGAAGATAAGAAGAATGTTGAAGAAAAATTAGAAGCTTTAAAGAAAGTTAAAGATGGAGAAGATTTAGAAGCTATTAAAAAAGCTACAACTGAATTAACTGAAGAATTCTATAAAGTATCTTCAAAACTATATCAACAATCAGCTGCTGAAGCACAAGCTCAACAAGGAGCTCAAGGTGCTGACATGGGTGGAAACGCTCAAGGAGCACAAAAAGAAAATGATGATAATGTAGTAGATGCAGATTTTAAGGTTGAAGACGATAAATAAATTGTTTATACTAAAATAAGTTTATAGTTAAGGGATGGTTTATTAACCTTCCCTTAATTTATCTTAGGAAATACAGCATTAGGTGGTGGTAATAGGGATGGCTAATAAAGATTTTTATGCAGTGCTTGGATTATCTAAAGGTGCTAGTGATGATGAAATAAAGAAGGCTTATAGAAAGCTTGCAATGAAATATCATCCAGATAGAAATCAGGGTAATAAAGAAGCTGAAGAAAAGTTTAAAGATATAAATGAAGCTTATCAAGTATTATCAGATCCACAAAAGAAAGCACAGTATGATCAGTTTGGAACTACTGATTTTAATGGTGGTGGATTTGGTGGTGGAGGTTTTGACTTCTCAGGCATGGGAGGATTTGAAGATATATTTGATTCATTCTTCGGTGGGGGATTTTCTTCAAGAAGAAGAAGAAATGGACCTGAAAGAGGAGCAGATCTTGAGTATACTATAAATTTAACTTTTGAAGAAGCGGTTTTTGGAGTTGAAAAAGAAATATCTATAACTAAAAATGAAAGTTGTGATACTTGTTCAGGTACTGGAGCTAAACCAGGAACAAGCGAAAAAACTTGTGATAGATGTGGTGGCTCAGGTCAAATAAGAATACAAAGGAGTACTCCACTTGGAAGTTTTGTAAGTACAAGTACATGTGATAAATGTGGAGGTAGTGGAAAAATTATTGATGAGCCTTGTACAACTTGTCATGGTAGAGGTACTGTAAGAAAAAATAAAAAGATTAAAGTTAAAATTCCAGCAGGAGTTGATACAGGGAATGTATTACCTTTAAGGGGACAAGGCGAACCAGGAAAGAATGGTGGACCTAGTGGAGATTTATATCTACACATTAGAGTAGCTTCACATAAAGTATTTGAAAGAAGAGGCTTTGATATATATATACAAGAACACATAAGCTTTGGGAAAGCTGTACTTGGAACAGAACTTAAAGTTCCTACTATAGATGGTCAAGTAAAATATAAGGTTCCATCTGGTACTCAATCAGGAACTGTATTTAGATTAAAATCTAAAGGGGTTACTAGAGTAAATGGCCATGGTAGAGGAGATCAGTACGTTAAAATTATTGTGGATGTTCCTAAAAATATAAATGAAAAACAAAAAGAGGCTTTAATTGCGTTTATGGAAGCTAGTGGTGAAAAAATAGATTCATATGCAAGTAAAGAAACTTTTGTAGATAAAATAAAAAAGGTTTTAAATAAAAAAGACTTGTTCTTCTCATATTAAGAGGAGAACGAGTTTTTTAGTTTACAATTTAAGTATATATGCTTATAATTATAGAATATACATAAGTCGAAAAAAGAGAAAAAGGAGAGATTCTTTAGAATGGATAAAGAATGGATTGAAGTTCAAATTACAACTAGTAGTGAAGCATCAGAAGCTGTTGCGGGTATATTATATAATACGGGAGTTAAAGGAGTTTCAATAGAAGACTCTAAAGACATAGAAGAAAGAGAAAATAGTGATGATAATCTATTTGATTGGATAGAAGTAGATGACTTAAATGTAAAAGAAGGAGCTGTTATAAAAGCTTATTACAAAGATGATGAAAAATTTAATGATTATTTTCAATACATAAAAGATAGTGTAATAAATTTAGATAGATTTGGTTTAGATAAAGGGGAAGGAAAAGTTACAGCTAGAAAAGTTGATGAACAAGACTGGGCAAATAATTGGAAGAAGTATTATAAACCTACAAAGATAGGTAATGAAATAGTTGTTAAGCCTACCTGGGAAGAGTATATTAAAAAAGATGATGAAATTGTAATAGAATTAGACCCTGGTATGGCATTTGGTACAGGTACACATGAAACTACAAGGCTTTGTGTTAAAGCTTTAGAAGAATATGTTAAGGAAGATTCTGTTGTGTTTGATATTGGAACAGGATCAGGTATACTTTCTATAGCTGCGGCTAAGTTAAATGCAAAACATGTAGTAGGTGTAGATCTTGATCCAGTAGCGGTAGATGCAGCTAAAGAAAATGTAGAATTAAACAATTTAAATAATATTGAAATTCTTTATGGAAATTTAATGGAAGTTGTAAAAGGAAAAGCAAACATAGTAGTTGCAAATATTCTAGCAGACATAATAAAAATATTAGCTGAAGATGTTAAGAAATTTGTATTGGATGGAGGATATTTTATATCTTCGGGAATAATATTAGATAGAAAAGATGATGTAATTGAAAAACTTCAAGAATGTGGGTTCAAAATTGAAAAAATTAATACAGATGGTGAATGGTGCTGTATAATTGCAAGAGCATAAAAGGAGAGTTAAAAAGTGCATAAGTTTTTTATAAGTGAAGATAAAATCTTTTCTGATTTAGCTATAATTGAGGGGGAAGATGTAAAACACATTTATAAAGTGTTACGTCTTAAAGAAGGCGAAAAAGTAAATATAAATAATTGCAATGGTAAAGAGTTTTTGGGAATAATAGATTATATAGATAAAACTAAAGTAGAAGTAAAGTTGCTAAAAGAATTAGAAGTTAATAATGAACCACCAATAGAAGTTTATCTATTTCAAGGTCTACCAAAATCCACTAAAATGGATTTGATAACTCAAAAATGTACTGAACTTGGAGTTAAAGACATAACACCAATTGTAACTAGTAGAGTATCATCATCTATAAATGATATTAAAAGAGAGAGTAAAAAATTAGATAGATGGAATAGGATAGCTTTTGAAGCATGTAAACAAAATAAAAGAACATTGATACCTGTAGTTAATGATATAATTGATTTTCATGAATTTACAGATAAATTAAAGGATATGGACTTGATTGTTGTACCATATGAAAATGCTGAAAATTACGGAATAAAACAAATGACCAGGGGATTAAAAAGCGAAGTTAAGAAGATTGCTATTGTAATAGGACCAGAAGGTGGATTTGAAGAAGAAGAGATAACTTCTTTGAAAAATATGGGAGCACATATTGTAACATTAGGACCAAGAATATTAAGAACTGAAACTGCAGGATTTACGTGTCTTGCTTTGCTTATGTATGAACTAGGAGATTTAGGAGGAAGCGTTTAATGAAAGTTGCTTTTGCTACATTAGGATGCAGAGTAAATGTATATGAATCTGAGGCTATGGCCGAAAAATTTCTAAAAAGTGGTTATGAAGTAGTTCAATTTGATGAAGTTGCAGATGTATATGTTATAAACACTTGCACTGTAACAAATATGAGTGATAAAAAGTCACGTCAAATGATTTCTAGAGCTAAAAGAAAAAATCCTGAGTCTATAATTGCAGCTGTTGGTTGCTATACTCAGATAGCACCTGATAAGGTAAAAGAAATTGGTGACGTAGATGTAATTTTAGGAACAAGAAATAAAGGTGATATTGTATACTGGGTAAATAGAGCAAAAGAAGAAGATAAAACAATAGTAGAAGTAAATGATGTTCTTAAAAATAAGAAATTCGAAGAATTGAATATAGAAGAGTATCAAGATAAAACAAGAGCATTTTTAAAGATACAAGATGGGTGTAATAACTTTTGTTCTTACTGTTTAATACCTTTTGCTAGAGGTGCTGTATGTAGTAAAGATCCAGAAACAATAATTGATGAAGTTAAAAAATTATCAGAACATGGATTTAAAGAAATTATATTATCAGGAATAGATATAGCTTCTTATGGAGTAGATTTAGAAGGTGATTGGAATCTTTTAAGGGTACTTAAGGCTATAGATGAAATAGAAGGAATAAATAGAGTAAGAATAGGGTCTATTGGTCCAGAATTTTTTAATGAAGACATAATAAAAGAAATAGGAAGTTTAAAGAAGTTGTGTCCTCATTTTCATCTTTCATTACAAAGTGGCTGTAATTCGACATTAAAAAGAATGAATAGAAAATATACTACTGAAGAATTTAAAAATATAGTAGTGCTACTTAGAAAATATGTTAAAGATATTTCTATAACTACTGACATAATAGTAGGATTTCCTGGGGAAACTAAAGAAGAGTTTGAGGAAACTTATAATTATTTAAAGGAAATTAAATTGTCCAAAATGCACATATTTAAATATAGTCCTAGAACAGGTACTAGAGCAGAAAAGATGGAAAATCAAGTGGATGGCAAGATAAAAGAGGAAAGAAGTAAAGTTCTTTTAAAATTAAACGAAAAAAATGAAAAAGAGTTTATGAATAAGTTTATAGATAAAGATATGAAAATATTATATGAACAAAAATGTAGTGATAAAGAAGAATATTACGAAGGATATACTCCTAATTATATAAAAGTTATAGCAAAATCTAAAGATGATATAAGTGGAAAGATATTAAATACTAAGTTAATGGAAACAAGAGAAGAGTATACTATTGGAAAAATAATATAATAATAAAAATTATAAATAGTAGAAGGAAATTTGGTAATTTTGTTGAATATATTAAAGAAGTAACGATAAGGAGGTGAGAAACATGGAAGAGTGCATATTTTGCAAAATAGTAAAAGGTGAAATACCTTGCAAAAAAGTATATGAAGATGATCTAGTGTTAGGATTTGAAGATATTAATCCAGCAGCACCGGTACATGTTCTCGTAATACCTAAAGAGCATATAAAAAGTTTAAATGAAGTGTCTATAGAAAATGCACATATAATAACACATGCATTAAATGTTATTAAGGATATTGCTAAAAAGATGAATATCTATGATAGTGGATATAGAGTAGTTATGAATTGTGGTAAAGATGGAGGACAAGAAGTTCCACATATTCATTTTCATATACTAGGAGGAAAAAGCCTAGCTTGGCCTCCAGGCTGATACAATGAAATTTAAGTTAAGCACTGAAAATAGTTGACAGGTTGTAAAAAAATGTTGTATAATTACCACTGTGCTATTTTGCCCTCAGTAACTGCAAATTACTTAGGTGTGAATACTGCTAGGGAGGGAGGGATAACCGATGTCAGAAGTTAAAGTTAGAGATAATGAATCATTAGAAAGCGCATTAAAAAGATTTAAAAGATCTTGTGCTAAAGCAGGTGTTCTATCTGAGGTAAGAAAAAGAGAACACTATGAAAAGCCAAGTGTAAAAAGAAAGAAAAAATCAGAAGCTGCAAGAAGAAGAAAGTCAAAAGTTAGATAAGAATTATTGAAAGAAGGTAGCTCGAGTATGTCTCTTAAAGAAAAATTACAACAAGACTGGAAGATCGCTATGAAAAATAGGGATAAGTTTAGATCCAGTACTTTAAGTATGGCAAAAGCCGCTATTTTGCAAGTAGAAAAAACTGATAACAGAGTTTTAGATGATGAAGAAATCATTGGAATTTTATCTAAGGAAGTGAAAAGCAGAAGAGATGCTCTTGTCGATTTTGAAAATGGAAATAGACAGGATTTAGTTGACGAAGCTAAATCTGAGATAGAGATTTTATTAGAGTACCTTCCTAAGCAGTTGACCGAAGATGAAATTGCTGAGATAGTTCGTCAAATTATTTGTGAGACAGGGGCAAGTAGTGCTAAGGACATGGGAAAAGTTATGTCAGCTGCTATGGCTAGATTAAAAGGACGTGCAGATGGTAAACTTGTAAGCTCAATTGTAAAACAAAACTTAAATTAAAATAGAGGCTTAAAAGCTAAAATTTAGAGTCCAGTTATACTGGACTCTTTTTATTTTGCGTAAAACAACAGTATATATTGAAGTTAATTAGTAATTTATTAGATGAAATATTCATAAATTAGTATGAAAGAAATTTTTGGGAGATTATAAATTGAAGGAAAGTATAAATAATGCTAAGGGAAATGTTGCTCAAAAAATTGGGTTGCCTATTGATGCAGTTTTAGATATACCTCAAATAGTAATAACTGGGGATAGTGAAATTGCTATAGAAAATCATAAAGGTATAATAGTATTTCAAGAAGATGAAATAAAAATAAATTCTAATGTAGGAGTTATATCTGTTAAAGGAAATCATCTTGAAATATTGTTTATAGGGGGTAGCACTGTAATATTAGGAGGTAAATTTAAAGGCATAAGTTATGAGGGGAAGGTTCTATGAGTAAATTTAATTTTCAAAATTACAAAAGAGGTATAATAACTCTTGAAATTCAAACTTTTCATCCAGAAAAGTTCATAAATTTACTATGGAAAAATGGAATCAGTGTAAAAAGCATAAAGAAAAAAAATATAATTACAATAGTTTTCGAGGCAAGTTTAAAAGACTATGTAGCTATACGAGATATAGCAAAGAGAACAGATACAAAGATAAAGATAGTAAACAGAAAAGGACTCTCCTTTTTGATAATAAAAACTCAAAATAGAAAAACATTAGTAATAGGAGTTGCTATTTTTATAGGTATAATATATTATTTATCAGGATTTATATGGAATATAAATGTTACTACTGAAAACAATGTAACTCCATATGAAATAAGAAATCAGTTGAAACATAATGGAGTTAATATTGCAATGAGGAAAGATAAGATTAATGTTTATAACATTGAAGAAAAAATAGTACAAGACAATCCATCTATAATGTGGGCTAGAGTAAGAGTTGAAGGTGTTAAATTGAATGTAAGTGTAGCAGAAAGACAAGAGCCACCATTACTTGTAAAAGAAGATTTACCCTGTAATATAGTAGCTAGTAAAGATGGAGAAATTAGAAGAATATATAGTACTGCAGGTACAGCAATTGTAAAAGAAGGAGACATAGTTAAAAAAGGAGATATACTTGTAAAAGGAGAACAAGGCAAAGAAGAGAGTGCTTATTTAGTTCATGCAAATGCAGACGTTATAGCTAGAACCTTTTATGAAAGTAAGATTAAGGTTCCTATAAAGACTATAACAAAAAAGAAAACAGGAAATGAAGATAAAGATGTTTACTTAGATATTTTTGGGAAAAAATTATATATAAAGAAAGCTAAGAATAATTTTAAAACATATGATAAAATATATAAAGATGGTTCTATATTAAAACAAAATATATATTCTGAAGTCATTACAAAGGAAGAGAAGAAAGATAGTAAGGAAGTTGTAGATAAAACCGCTAATGAACTTTTCGCAAATATAATTGTAAAATTAGATAAATCTGTTAAAATAGTAGATAAGATAGTGAACTCAGGTATAAAAGGAGATAATTACGAGGTTAGAGTTGTCTTAGTTGTAGAAGAAAATATTGCTAAAGAACAAAGTATGGAAGGGAATATAGGTGATACTCCATCTAAAGAAGATGATAATAAAGAAAAAGAAAAAACACAACAATAACTTAGGCAACATAGGATAAATATTTATTTCAAGGACGTGATAAGATTAAATGATTATCAACATGAAGAGCAACAAATCTAAAAAAATATTGACTTTTATCTTAACGGTAATTTTTATATCTATTCTTTTGATTACTTCCCTAAGTACTCAAAAATATGATTTAAAAGAGGGAGATATAGCAAGAGTTGATATAAAAGCTCCTAAAGAAGTTACTGATACACTTAAAACAAAAGAAAAGCAAATTCAACAGGAAGAGGCAGTTCCCCTTCAATATAATAAAAATGTAGAAATAAAGAAAGAAACTTTACAAGAAATAGATACTTTATTTTTTCAAGTAAATAAGTATTTAGATAATGGAAATGATGATATTAAAAAGATAGAACAGTTAAAGATAGACACAAAAATAAATTTATCAGAAGAAGAACTAAAAGCATTAACTAAATTAGATAAATCACAATTAAAGGTGTTACAAGATAATTTAATACGTATAATGAATAAGGTTTTAGATTTAGATATAAGAGAAGAAAATGAAGAAGATATAAAAAAGGCACAGGATGCTGTAGCTGTAAAATTTAATAGTTCTAAACTATCAAGAAATTTAAGAGATTTAGGAATTAGAATTGGTACTATTATGATAAAACCCAATTTCTTTTATGATGATTCTAAAACAAATGAACTTAAAGCGGAAGCTAGAAAATCGGTTCAACCTATTGTAATAAAAAAAGGTCAAACTATAGTTAAAGAGGGGGAGCCTGTAACAGAAAGAGATATTATAATACTTAAAGATTTAGGGTTATTAGACAATGATAATAACATAAATATATATATAACTATAGTTGCATTAGTAGTTTTCATTATATTTTTACAGTGGTTTTATATATATAAGCATTATAAAAAAATTTTTAATGATTATAAAAAATTAATTTTGTTAAGTATGTTAACATGTATATCAGTGCTTTTAGCTAGAACTCTTGCTATAATTTCACCATTTTTAATACCATTAGCATGTGTTCCTATGCTATTTACACTTTTGATTAATTATAAAGTTTCAATGACATATAACATATTTAATTGCATTTTAATAAGTGCGGCAGTGCAATTCAATATAGAAATTACATTACTTGCTATTTTAAATGGTATTTTAGGAGCTATGGCTCTTAAAAAATTGCAACAAAGAAATGATATATTGTATGTATCTATATTTATTGGTGCAATGAGTGTTGTTTTAACTTTAACTGTGGGATTTTTATTAAGTAATAATGTATTAGAAGTATTAAAAAAATCAGGATTTTCTTTCATAGGAAGTGTAACATCAGCTATACTTACTGTTGGATTTTTACCGTTTTTTGAAAGTACTTTTGATATAGTTACAACAATTAAATTACTAGAAATATCAAATCCAAATCATCCTGTTCAAAAGAGATTGCTTTTAGAAGCACCAGGTACATATCATCATAGTGTACTTGTAGCTAATTTGGCTGAAGTTGCAGCAGAACAAGTAGGTGGAAATCCAGTGCTTGCTAGAGTTTCTGCATATTATCATGATATTGGAAAAATAAAAAGACCAATGTTCTTTAAAGAAAATCAATTAGGTGCGGAAAATCCTCATGATAAAATAAGTCCTAATTTAAGTACGCTTATAATAACATCTCATGTAAAGGATGGAGTAGAAATTGCAAAAGAATATAAGTTGCCACAGGTTATAAAAGATGCTATAGAACAACATCATGGGACATCTCTTGTAAAATATTTTTATATAACTGCCAAAAATAATAGTGAAAAACCAGAAGAAGTAAAAGAAGAGGATTTTAGATACCAAGGACCTATACCTGAAAGTAAAGAGGTAGCAATTTTGATGCTAGCAGATAGTGTAGAAGCAGCGGTTAGATCTATAAGTGAACCAACAAAAGGAAAAATTGAAGAGATGGTAAATAATATTATAAAGGCAAGATTTAATGAAGGACAATTAGACAACTGTGATTTAACATTAAAAGATTTAGAAAAAATACGAAAATCTTTCTTGAAAACTTTATCTGGAATTTATCATCAAAGAATTGAATATCCTACAGAAAAATAGTTGAAAAATTAAAGGAGAATAAAAATGATATATATTGATAATAGACAAGATAAAATTAATATTGATGAGAAAATTTTAGAAACTGTAAAAGAAATTATTAATTATACATTAAAGGAAGAAGAAGTAAAGGTAAATACAGAAGTAAGTGTTATATTTATTGATAATAATACTATAAAAGAAATTAATAAAGAAACTAGAGATATTGATAAAGTTACTGATGTATTATCTTTTCCTATGCTAGATTATCCACAAGGTAAAGTATATAAAGATACCTATAAAGATTATGAGTTTGATGCTTCATATTTAGATGAAGGAGAACTTGTTTTAGGTGATATAGTATTATCATTAGAAAAAGCAGAAGAGCAAAGCACGGAGTTTAGACATTCGTTTTTAAGAGAAGTTTGTTATCTTACAGTTCATTCTGTACTTCATCTTTTAGGATATGATCATATGGAAGAGGACGATAAGGTTAGAATGAGAAAAAGAGAAGAAGAAATATTAGAAAGGTTTAGTATTACAAGATAATTATATAAATAATAATTAGGAAGTTGACATGCAATTTAATAAAATTGCATGTCAATGTTTTATAAGGGAATATTATATATAAAAAGAGGAGGGTGTTTTTAATAAAAAGAGTAAGAAAATTTATGGATAGTTTTAATTATGCTATTGAAGGTATTATATATTCAGTACGAACTCAAAGAAATATGAAAATACATTCAATAGCTACGTTACTTGTTTTAAGTTCATGTTTTTTTTATGATTTAACAAGAATTGAGCTTTTAGTTCTTACTATAACCATAACTATGGTTTTAGCAGGAGAAATGATTAACACAGCAATAGAATTTGCCATAGATGCTACCACAAATTATTATCATCCTTTAGCTAAAATAGCAAAGAATGTTTCAGCAGGTGCTGTACTTATTACAGCTATAAATGCAGTATTAGTTGGATATATTATATTTTGGGATAGACTAAGACCAATTGCATTTACAGTTATAAAGAAAATAAAGAACTCAGATCCATATATGATTTTTCTAGTCCTTGTAATAGTATCCTTAGCTACAGTTATTGCAAAAGCAATTTTTGGGGAAGGAACTCCTTTAAAGGGAGGTATGCCAAGTGGACATAGTGCCCTTGGATTTTCTATAGCAACAATAATAGCAGTTCTTACAGAGGAGCCTACAGCAATAATCTTAAGTTACTTAATGGCAACATTAATTGCTCAAAGTAGGGTTGATTCAAAAGTTCATTCAATTATTGAGGTAATAGCAGGAGCTATTTTTGGTACATCTATAACTTTATTAATATTTAAATTATTTTATTAGGAAAAAAAATTAAAAATTTTCAAATTTCATTAATACATGATATAATTTAGATACTAATATTGTATAAGACATAAATTTATATTACATTAGGGGGTAATAAAATGAATTATAAACAATTAATAAAAGAAGCTTTAAAATATAGAGAGAATTCATATTCTCCTTATTCAAATTTTAAAGTAGGTGCAGCAGTTATAATGGATGATGGTAAAATATATGGAGGATGTAATATAGAAAATGCTTCTTATGGAGCTACTAACTGTGCTGAAAGAACTGCTATTTTTTCAGCGGTGGCACAAGGAAATAAAAAATTAAAAGCAATTGCTTTAGTAGGTGACTTAACTACTTATACTACACCTTGTGGAATTTGTAGACAGGTAATAAGTGAATTTAGTGATGAAAATACAGATATAATCCTTATAAAAGATGAAGATGATTATAAAGTACAAAAGCTAGAAGACTTATTCCCAGGAGCTTTTACTAAAGAAGATTTATTTAAATAGGAGGTTACATGTTTAAATCAGGATTTATATCAATTATAGGAAGACCAAACGTTGGAAAATCTACACTTATTAATGA
Source organism: Clostridium novyi (assembly GCF_003614235.1). The sequence continues at coordinate 1,540,688 of NZ_CP029458.1, forward strand.
AATATTAGGGGAGAAACTATCTATAGTTTCTTGCAGACCACAAACTACAAGAAACAATATTCGTGCAATATTAACAAAGGACGATTATCAGTTAGTTTTTTTAGATACTCCTGGAATTCATAAGCCAAGACATAAACTTGGTGAATATATGGTGAAAGCAGCAGAAAGTTCAAAAGATGAAGTAGATTTAATAGTATTTATAACAACTCCACAAAATGAAATTGGTAAGGGAGATGAATTAATACTAGAAAATATAAAAAATTCAAAAAAACCAGTATTTTTAATTGTAAATAAAATAGATGAAAATCCACCTGAATTAGTAGCAGAAACTTTAAAAAAATATTCTGAATATATGGAGTTTAAAGAGATAATACCTATATCTGCTCAGAAAAATAAAAATGTAGATATACTATTAGATTTAATGATTAAATATATGCCAGAAGGACCAAAATATTATCCAGATGATATGATAACGGATGTTCAAGAAAGATTTGTAGTTTCAGAGATAATAAGAGAAAAAGCATTAAAGTTATTATCAGAAGAAGTTCCACATGGTATAGCTGTTGAAATTATTTCAATGAAGCAAGCTAAAAATGGAACATATCATATAGATGCAAATTTACTTTGTGAAAAGGATTCACATAAAGGAATAGTAATTGGTAAAGGTGGTCAAATGCTAAAGAAGATAGGAACTTATGCAAGACAAGATATTTCAAAGTTCTTAGATACTAAAGTTAATCTAAAAGTGTGGGTTAGAGTTAAAAAAGAGTGGAGAGATAGCAACTTCATGCTGAAAGAATTAGGATATAAAGAATAGAATATAGGATATAATATTATGTAGGAGATGATTTTCTGTCAATTTTTAAAACAAAAGCCATAGTGTTAAAAACACAAGACTATAAAGAAAATGATAAGTTAGTATGGCTTTTTACAGAAAAAATCGGGAAAGTTTGTGCCATAGCAAAAGGTGCAAAAAAAAATAAGAGTAAATTCATGTCTTCTACCCAGGTATTTTGTTTTGGAGAATACGTATTATTTAGAGGAAAGAGTCTATATAATATAAATGAAATTGATATTATAGACTCTTTTCAAAATTTATTAAAAGACATGGATACAATTACATACGGATCATATTTTTGTGAACTTATATTAATTGCTTTAGAGCAAGAAGAAAGTAATAGAGAACTTTTTAAAGACTTTATCAAAAGCTTTTATTTTATTAAAAATAAAGCAATGGACTTAGAAATTTTAGCTAGAACCTTTGAATTAAAACTATTAAATGCTTCAGGTTACGGATTTGATTTTCAAAAATGTTGTATATGTGGTAAAAAGATAAATAAATCTAATTATTTAAGCATACAATATTATGGAGGAGTTTGTAGCGAGTGTACTAGAAGTAATGGTCTAAATATTAGTTATGGAGCCTATGCTGTGCTAAAGTTTTTATATAAAACATCAATAGAAAATGCACATATAATTTCGGTGAGCAATGAAGTTAAAGGAGAGATATATAAAGTCTTAGATATGTTTATATCACAAAGTTATTCAAAAAAACCTAAAAGTTTGGAAATCTTTAATTATTTAAAAAAGGAGTGAGTAAAATGAGTGATATTACTCTAGAAAAGATTGATATCTTAAGAGAAAGAACTGGAGTTAGCTATACTGAAGCAAAAGAGGCTTTAGAAAAGTGTGATGGAAATGTTGTAGATTCATTAATATATCTTGAAAACACTATACAAGAAAACAAAAGTAGTATAAGGGAAGATATATATAGTACAAAAGAAGATTTTATGAAATGGATAAAAGATATTGCTAAAAAGGGAAATGTAAATAGGATAAGGGTTAAAAAAGATGAAAAGGTAATTGTAGATATTCCTGTTAATGCAGGAGTTGCAGCAGGAGTTATTGCGGCAATGTATCCTCTAGTTATTATTTTGGGAGTTGTGGGAGCAGTTGTAACTAAAGTAACAGTTGAAATAGTAAAAGATGATGGTTCGGTAGAAGTTGTTAATAAGATAATAAAAAATACTGCAAAAGATGTTAAGCATAAAGTGAATGATATTACAGATGATGTAAAAGAAAAAGTAGGATCCATGGCATTTGATGTAAAAGAAAAATTTGATAAAGATATTAATAAAACATCTAATACATCATCTGAAGATAAAAATATATATAAGTATACTGTTAAGTTTGAAGAAGTTGATGATAAAGAGAGTGAAGAAAATAAAAACGACAGATAATACTGTCGTTTTTTCTTTTGTATAATATATGGACATATAGAAAAATTTTAAAATATTTAATTGAATAACATAGTATAATATGTAAAAAACAAATCTACGATATACTAATAAGAATATATTATAGATATATTTGATATATTTGATATATAAAAAATACATAAATGGAAAAAGTGATATATTAATTAAACTATTATATGATATAATAGAATTGTAATATAACAAAGGGGGTCGAAAACTATCAATTTATCGACTAGACAAAAAGAAATTATTGAGTTGGTTAAAGAAGGTCAACCTATAACAAGTGAAAAGTTAGCTAAAAAAATAGGAGTTACAAGGGCAGCTTTAAGACCTGATCTTGCTATATTAACTATGATTGGAATATTAGAAGCTAAACCCAAAGTAGGATATGTATATTCAAATAAATCAACTTCTAGTGTAGTTTTTGAGTATATAAGAAAAATAAAAGTTGAAGATATAATGTCAAAACCTATTACATTAGACGAAGAAACTACAGTATATAATGCTATAATAAATTTATTTTTAAATGATGTTGGAACTATTTTTGTGGAAAACAATGGATATCTTGTAGGAGCAGTATCAAGAAAAGACTTTTTAAAGATAGCTATAGGGGGAACTGATATAAATAAAGTTCCATTAGGTATAATAATGACTAGGATGCCGAATATAGTATGTGTAGAAAAAGATGAGTGTGTTTATTCGGCTGCAAAGAAAATTATTGAAAGAGAAGTTGATAGTCTTCCGGTAATTGAAAAATTACCTAATGAAGAAGGTGACAAAGTTAAAGTTATAGGTAAACTCTCTAAAACTAATATAACACGTTTATTCCTTAAATTAGGGAAAGAAAATTAATAAGTTATTAAATAAAAATGTCACGGATAAAATCCGCGACTTTTTTATTTAATATGTTTTTAAATTAAACTTTTTATTGATGTACATAGAAAAATCTTGTGAAAATTTTATTTGTTTATCAAAACCTTTAACAGACTTAGAAAGCATATTTACAAAGGTTTTTTTATTACATTTTTTTATGTTATTATAATAATCTCTAGATAGTTTCCAATATTTTTGAGGAAAAGATAGATAGCCTAATAAATATTTATATTCATCTAAGTTTAATGGAATAATTTTTTCGTATGAACTTAAACAAAGTAATAGTATATCTAAATCCCAATTAGTTTCATATCGCCTTAAAAGTCTTCTAAAGAAATAAGCAAGATCATGTATACAATAGTCAATTCTACATTTATCAAGATCTATAATCCAAAGGTTATCATCTTTATCAAAAATTAGATTTTTATTAACGTAGTCCATATGACAAAGAGATTTAGTTAAATTAGAAAAATTAATGTCAGCTAAAGTTTCACTAGATGTTTTTGCGAGATACATAGCATCTTGAAATTTATTTAAAAACGCTTTAGAAAAGTAATCTCTATGTTTAAAAGCATAATTTGAGTTTATCATCAAGTTTTCAAAATGTTTATTTATAGACTTAAATAAATTATTACATCCTTTTCTATAAGTACTTCCGGGAATTGGGAAAAATTTAAAGGATTTTTTATGGATATTTGCAAGATTACTACAGGCTTTGGTTATATGTTCATTATAATTATATTCACACTTAACTCCATCAATCCAAGGAGTTAAAATAAATAACATATCATTATATTCAACAAATCTACCATGTGTATTGTTTGGTAATAAAGTAGGAACATTTATTTCGTGCCTGTATAGCCATTCTATGGCTGAGTAAACAAAAAGTAAGTCTTTCTTCCCAAAATAAACTTTTTTTAGGCAGTACTCTCTGTTATCTGTAGTTATTCTATATACAGCTCTTTGCTTATCTGTATCTTTAAATTTTATAGCTGTAACTTCTGCATTTTCTAAATTGTAATGAGGAAGTATAAGTTTTTGTATATTTTCTTCTGAAAATATGCTATTATCATATAATTTAGCTGGTTCAGCCATAGTAACACTCCTTAAGAAAAGTCTTACTATAAACATATTATATAATTGGTTGAAATATACATTATAAATACTAAAAAGGATTTTTTACAAGTGTATAGAAATAATTAAATACATAAGATTTTTAAAGAAAATATATAATTATTTATCATTTATTGAAGTGTGCATAATTATTGAAAGTTATGGAAAAATACATATAGAAATAACAATTAAAGAAAATTAAAAAAAATGAAGGATATTTGTATTTTATAAAGAATATATATATAAGTAAATAAGAAATTTTAAATTAAAAGAAGGATTCTTATTTTTTTTGTCGAATATATATAAAGTTGGCGTAAAAATAATAAATGGGTGGTATGCTTGATTGATAAGTGAAGAAATAATTGAAAAGATTAAAGAACAAAATAATATTGTAGATGTTATTTCTGAAAGTGTTAAACTCAAAAGAACAGGAAGAAGTTTTGTAGGGCTTTGTCCATTTCATAATGAAAAAACCCCTTCTTTTAGTGTATCAGAAGATAAACAAATATACAAATGCTTTGGATGTGGAGAAGCTGGAAATGTTTTTACTTTTGTAATGAAAAGTAGGAATTTATCTTTTATCGAAGCTGTAAAATATCTTGGTGATAAAGTTAACATACATATAGAAGATAATGATGAAAAAAATAAAGTTCATAAAAATAAAAATGATAAGCTATATAAAATAAATGTTGAAGCAGCAAGATATTATTTTAAAAATTTACAAACTAGTAAAGAAGCTAATGATTATTTTAAAAAAAGAGGTATACTCAATAAAACTTTAAGAAGGTTTGGACTTGGATATGCACCTTCAGGATGGCATAATATAATAAATTTTTTTAAAAAGAAAGGGTATACGGAATTAGATTTATTAAATGCAGGATTAATAATAAAAGGAAAAAATAATTCTTTATATGATAGATTTAGAAATAGGGTTATATTTCCTGTATTTGATTATAAAGGGAGGGTTATTGGTTTTGGTGGAAGAGTTTTAGATGATTCCAAGCCTAAATATTTGAATTCTCCAGAAACAGATATATTCAAAAAAGGAACAAATCTATATGGTCTTAATTTTGCTATAAAAGATAATAATAGAACCATAATTATTGTTGAAGGCTATATGGATTGCATATCTTTATATCAATATGGAATTACTAATGTAGTTGCATCTTTAGGTACAGCACTTACATATGATCAAGCGAAACTTTTAAAAAGATATGCCGATAAAATTATAGTATCATATGATGCAGACTTTGCAGGACAAAATGCTACCATGAGAGGGTTGAAAATATTAAAAAAACAAGGATTTGATCTTAAAGTATTAGATATACCAGATGGAAAAGATCCTGATGAATTTATTAAAAATCATGGTAAAGTTGCTTTTATGAAGCTTATAGATGAGGCATTACCTTTAGTTGATTATGAGATTAAAATGGCTAAGTATAGCTTAGATATTACTAACGAAAAAATGCTCATGGAATATGTAAATAATGCTTGTAAAATTATTAATAAATTAAATCCTATAGAAAAAGATATTTATATAAGAAAATTGTCACAAGAAACAAGACTTAAAGAACAAGCGATTTATGATTTATTAAATACAAATAATAAATATTACCATGAATCTCAGAAAAGGTATATTAAAGATAACTTTGGACAAAAATTATATATAGAGCCTGCGTACATGAAGACTCAACGAAATTTAATAAAAATTATGACATCGAATATAGATAACTATAGATATATAATAGATATAGTTAGTGAAGAAGATTTTATAGTAAATAGTCATAAAAAAATATTTAATTTAATAAAAGAAGAAGTTGACGAAAATATAGATAACTTAGAAAATATATCTAAATATATAGAAATAAAATGTGATGATATAGAAAGTTCTAAAGAATGGATAAAAATACAGCAAGTACAATTAGATCATGATATAGACTATAAAGGACTTGTGGATGCTTATATAAAAGAGATAAAAAAATTCAAACTAGAGGAGTCGAAAGAAGAAATTATGAAAAAAATTAAATACTATGAGGCTCAAGGATTATTTGAGGAATCTTTAAATCTTGTTAAAGAACTTGAGATTATTCAAAATAATATAATGGCTATGAACAATTGTGAAAGGAGGTAAGTGTAATGGCAGATAATAAAAAGAAAAATACTACAAATAAAAATGATGTAAAAGATAATAAGGACAGAATGAAAATAATAAAAAACCTTATTGATAAAGGAAAGAAAAAAGGTAATCTAACATATAAAGAAATAATGGATGAATTGGATAATGTTGAATTAACTCCAGAACAAATAGAAAAAGTTTATGGTGTTCTTGAATCAATGGATATTGAAGTTATTGGGGACATGAAAGAAATAGAAACAGAGGAAGAAGAAATAGATCTTTCAATACCAGAAGGAATATCTATAGATGATCCTGTTAGAATGTATTTAAAAGAAATAGGAAAGGTACCTCTTTTATCTCCAGATGAAGAGATAAGTCTTGCTCAGAGAATAGAAGATGGAGATATGTATGCTAAAAAGAAATTAGCAGAAGCTAACTTAAGACTTGTTGTAAGTATTGCTAAAAGATATGTAGGTCGTGGAATGTTATTTCTTGATCTTATTCAAGAAGGGAATTTAGGACTTATAAAAGCAGTAGAAAAGTTTGATTATAGAAAAGGATATAAATTTAGTACTTATGCTACATGGTGGATTAGACAGGCAATAACAAGAGCTATTGCAGATCAAGCAAGAACTATAAGAATTCCTGTTCATATGGTAGAAACAATAAATAAACTTATAAGAGTATCAAGACAATTATTACAAGAACTAGGTCGTGAACCACAACCGGAAGAAATAGCAAAAATAATGGAAATGCCAGTTGATAAGGTAAGAGAAATAATGAAGATAGCTCAAGAACCAGTATCACTTGAAACTCCAATTGGAGAAGAAGAAGATAGTCATCTAGGGGATTTTATACCTGATGATGAAGCACCAGCACCGGCAGAAGCAGCGGCATTTACTATGTTAAAGGAACAACTTATAAATGTATTAGATACACTTACTCCAAGAGAAGAAAAAGTTTTAAGATTAAGATTTGGTCTTGATGATGGAAGAGCAAGAACTTTAGAGGAAGTTGGAAAAGAGTTTAATGTAACAAGAGAAAGAATAAGACAAATAGAAGCAAAAGCTTTAAGAAAACTAAGACATCCAAGCAGAAGTAAGAAATTAAAGGATTATTTAGATTAACATTTGTCAAAAGAGTAAAGTTTAACTTTGCTCTTTTTTTATGGTATAATTGTTACAAATATAAAGAGGTGATAGAGTGGATATATATAAGGCCAAAAAAGGAATAAGTTTTATTATTATATTATCCGTTATATTATTAATAGATATATGTGGTATTCTTTTAAGAAGTTTAATTAATCAATATATAGTTTTAACATTAATACAGGTTACTTTAGTGGTATTAAATATATATGGTTTTTATTATTGTTTTTTATCATTATCTTTAAAATATATAGTTAATGAACGTGATTTACATATAGTTGGTATTTTGGGGTTTAAAGACATAAAAATATCTTTTAAAGAAATAGAAAGTTATAAAATTTCTTCTAATAAAATTAAGGGTGTAAAATTAAGAGGTATAGGTGATGGAAGATTTGCATTTGGAAGATATTTCATAGAAAAAATTGGAACTACTCGTATGTTTGTAACATCTAATAGAAATACAGTATATTTAAAAACTAAAGATATAAATTATGCAGTTTCACCAGATGATATAGAGCATTTTATAGAAAAGTTAAAAGAAAAAGGTATTAACTCATTGGATTGGGAGTATATAAAAGCAAAGCCAGTGATATTATATAAAGAAAAAGCATTTATGGTTCCTTTTATTATGGTAAGCATTCTTATAGTTATTTTTACAATAACTCCATTAATTTTATATGTAAAAGGAATATTACCTGAAAAAATGCCTTTAAGTTTAGATGCTACATTTAATCCAATAAGAATGGGTACCGGAAAACAATATGCATTTAAACAGGCTATTTATGGTGTATTAAATATGGGAATATTATTTTGTATGTATTATGCGGCTTATTTTCATGCAAGATATGATAAGAAAAGTGCAAAAACATATATATATGTGTCGCTATTCACAGCCATAGTTTTCTTTTTAATGCAAATGAGGACGTTATTTAATTACATGTTATAGGAGAGAATTTATGAATATAAGTTTAAGATTAAAAACCATTGCATCTCTAGTAGATAAATGTGAAAGTATATGTGATATAGGTACAGATCATGCATATCTTCCTATATATTTAATAGAAAAAAGTCTTTGTAATAATGCTATTGCATCGGATATTAATAAAGGACCTGTTGAAAAAGCAAAAGCTAATATAAAAAAGGAAGGCTTGAGTAATAAGATAATTTGTAGACTTGGAGCAGGACTTAAAACTATAAAACCTAATGAAGTAGATGCTGCTATTATTGCAGGAATGGGTGGAAATTTAATAAGAGATATCATAGAAGAAAGTAAAGATGTATTTAAAAATTTAGATTATTGTATACTACAACCAGTACAAAATCCAGATATATTAAGAAAGTACATATATGAAAGTGGATATGATATTTTAGATGAAGAATTATGTATTGATGAAGGAAAATACTATGAAATAATAAAGATAAAATATAATGATAAATATAAAGAAATAGATGATATATATTATGAAGTTAGTAAAAAATTAATAGATAAAGAGCATCCATTAATAAAAGATTATATAAATTTTAAAATAGACAAATATAAAAATATTGTTAAGTATATAAAAGATGATACTGAACTTGCTGTTATAAGAAAAAGTGAGTTAAATAATAATATTATAAAATTGGAGGAGTTAATAAAATGTCTTTAAAAGTAATAGATATTAAAAATGTAATAGAAAACTTTGCTCCTGTAAAATTAAAATTAAGTTATGATAATGTAGGACTTATGGTAGGGGAATTAGATAAGGATGTTAGCTCTATTCTTGTAGCATTAGATTGTACATTAGATGTTATAGAGGAAGCAAAAAGAAAAAAATGTAATTTAATATTTACCCATCATCCATTATTATATAAAAAACCATCATCTGTAACTTCTGAAACTTTGGTTGGTAAAAAAATATTAGAACTTATAAAAGGTAATATAAATCTTTATTCTGCTCATACTAACATGGATTCAGTAGCAGGGGGTATTAATGATACTGTTATGGATATGTTGGGATTTCAAGAAAGTACAACTATAGAGCTTTCTGAAGGTAGAGATAAAAATGATAATAAAAGTGGTTTGGGAAGAGTAGCAAAACTTGATAATCCTATAACATTAAAGGAATTATGTGAAAAAGTAAAAACAAGCTTAGATGTATCTTTTGTTAGATATGCAGGTGAAGATGATAAGCTTGTACAAAGTGTTGCTGTAATAAATGGAAATGGTCAAAGTTATTTTCCTATGGCAAAAGAAATGGGTGTAGATTGTATAATTACAGGAGATACAACGTATCATTTTGTTAGTGATTATAAAGAAGAAGGTATAGGAATAATTGATGCAGGACATTTTCCAACAGAGTGGTTAGCATTTAAAAACATAGTAAAAATTTTAGAAAAAACATTAAAAGAACATGGATTTGATAATAAACTAATATTTTCAGAAGCATCTAAAGATCCATATAAATTAGGATAATTAAATGGAAAAAATTAAATTTAAAATTAAATTTGCTTTTTAAGCAATAGTATGATAATATAAAATCTGCGAGTAAGCCAGATGGTCGCTGCTACATTATTGTAGGAGAGGAAAGTCCGAGCTCCGTAGGGCAGGGTGCTGGGTAACTCCCAGTGGAGGCGACTCTAAGGAAAGTGCAACAGAGATATACCGCCATAAACTTTGTTTGTGGTAAGGGTGGAAAGGTGAGGTAAGAGCTCACCAGCGCAATGGCGACTTTGCGGCTATGTAAACCCCATCTGGAGCAAGATTGAATAGGGGGACGTTTAGGAGCGGCCCGTTCCGTCCCCGGGTAAAATCGCTTGAGCCTAATGGTAACATTAGGCCTAGATAGATGACCGTCTAATACAGAACTCGGCTTATAGACTTATCTCGTATATGATAAACACTAGGTTTGCGCCTGGTGTTTTTCTTTTTTTAGACCAATTTGCCACCCGTTTGCCACCCAAATTTTAAAATACTAATTTAGGAGAGCAGTAATTTTATCCGTAGCAGATTTCTGCATATCCAAAGTAACATGAGAATATATGTTTAAAGTTGTATTTATGTCAGAGTGACCTAGACGAATTTGAATAACTTTAAAATCAATTCCTTGTTGAAGTAAAAGAGTTGCATTAGTATGTCTTAAATCATGAAATCTAATATTTTTCTTTAAATCTAATTTATTTATAATTTTTTTAAAGTTCTTAGTATAATAATTAGGATGGACAAACTTTCCGTTTTCCCAAGTCATTATAAAATTATATTTACGAGAATTAAAAAAGTTTTCTTCATAAAATTCACCATATTTAAGCTTATTAGAGTTTTGAATTTTTTTATGAAGTTTTAATAAAGTAATAAGATTATCAGATATAGTTAAAACTCTTTCACTATCCTCAGTTTTAGGAGTAGATATACGGACATCATTATCTGTATAGATCAAGTTATTTTTAATATTAATACATTTATTTTTAAAATCTATATCCTTCCATTCAAGTCCGCCAAGTTCACCACGTCTTAATCCTAGTTCAAGAATAATCTTTAAGGCTAAAAACATGATATAATCATGATAAATATCTGTATTTAGTAAATTAAATATTTTATTGATTTCATCTACGCTTAAAATGTTTGCAATAAATCTGTCACGCTTAGGTCTATCTATAAATTTGCATGGATTTTCATACATTATTTGTAGCTTTACTGCTCTATTAAAGGAGGAATTTAAGACGCCATAAATAGTTTGCAAAGTAGAACCACTAAGTCCTTTTTTCTTTTCTTGTAGTAGTAAATTATCAATATGAATAGGTTTTAAATCTTCTAAAAGAACAGTGCCAATATAAGGTTTAATATTATTTTTAAAAATTTGATTATATCTATTATAAGTATTTATTTTTCTATTTTCTTTTATATAATTTTCAAGCCAATCAGTTATATATTCTACCACTGACATTTTTTTCGGCTCTACAAATCCATGCTTATATTTTATCATTGCTTCATTTAAAGCTTCCAAAGCTGCTTTTTTAGTTCTTCCACCCTTACGTTCAATCTTTTTTCTTTTGCCATCAATTTTTCCTAGGTCAAAGTAATAATACCAAGTGTCGCCTCTTTTTCTTACTCCACCTTTCATGATATGCATCTCCTTTGTTTACAAATAAAAAACATTATTTAAAATTATCTTTTGTACTTATAGCTTATAAGCTTAAGTTGTCTTAATAACTCATCAATAAATTCTTCAGCCTCCTTTTCATTAAGTTTATTTATATCAACTTCACAAAAATCTATAATGGAAGGTTGATTTAATAAACAGTTTATATTTTCTTTAGGAGTTTTAAATAAATTATTAGAGAAGGTTTTAGAACAATCTAAAATATGGTGTAAATTTATATTAGGATCATTCTTTATTGCTTCTCTAATAGAAAGTATTTCTTTTTCATTTAAGTTATTTAATTGAGAGGTTATAAATGTATCTATATTGTAGTTAATATCGTTATGGTCTTGAAAATAACTTATTGGAACACCACAGGCATTAGCTATATGATTTAGAAGTTTAAAGCTGGGATAAGTTCTTCCAGATTCAACATCTCCAATGTAACTTTGAGATTTATTTATGTCGCTTGCAAGCATTCTTTGAGTATAACGTTTACCGAGCTTATCGGATTTAAGCTTCCTTGCTTCTTTAACTAATTCTCCTAATTTTTTTTTGCTCAATACCATAGTAAATACCTTCTTTCAAAGTTCATTCAAAATAATTATAACGTATTATACGTTTTTATGTCAATGAAACAACGTAAATATAGATAAAGGAGGAAATGCAAGAAAAATCAAGATAATATGTAGGAAATTAATAAAAATTAAATAATTTAAATAGTAAAATATTTGTTTAACTTGTAATTAAATGGTATATTTTATTCAACGTAAATAACGTTCAGAATATTAAAAGGAAGGTGAATTAAAATAATTAATAACATATTTAATAATTTATCTTGGAATATGAAACTTAAGGTTCTAAGAGTTATTAATAATTGGACACAAGAAGAAGCAGCTAAAAGATGTAATACCAATCAAAAGATTTATTGGAATTGGGAAATGGGAAAAAGTTATCCAAGACGTAAAAGTAGAGGATATATATCAAGAGCTTATGGAGTTGACGTTGAAGATATTTTTTTCGATTAATAAGGAGGGAAATTTATGCAAGATTACTTATATACAGTAGAGGAAGTTGCTAGTATTTTAAAAGTAAATAAAAATACTGTGTATGATTTAATTAGAAATAAGTTTTTAATTGCTTTAAAACTTGGAAGGCTAAAAGTCACAAGAACTACTTTATTAGAGTTTTTAAAAAATTTTAATGGAAAAGATTTATCAGATTTAGACAATATAAAGGAATTAGAATTTTAGACGAAATGGTCAGGAGTGAAATTAATAATGAATAATAATGTTGAGGGACTGCCGATACTATTAACAGTTAAAGAGATGGCATCTGTTTTGAAAATTGGTAAAAATAAAGCTTATAGTCTTATATATAATGAAAAACTTCCGGTGTTAAGGTTAGGACCTAAAAATATAAGAATACCTAAATATACTCTTATAAGGTGGATTGAGAAAAATAAAAAATATAAAGTCAGTAAGACTTAGTATTAATTTTATATTTAGGGGAGATGAGGTAATGGCAAAGTATAGACAACTACAAACAAATTTTTGGAATGATGGTTTTGTCTTAGATCTTACCCCAGAGGAAAAATATTTTTATTTATATCTTATGACTAATCCTAGTACAGCTCAATGCGGAGTTTATGAACTTCCAAAGAGGATAATAGAAACTCAAACAGGATATAATAGAGATACTATAGACAAGCTACTTGCAAGATTTATGGAATATGAAAAAATAAAGTATTGCAATGAAACTAAGGAAATAATGATAAAAAATTGGATTAGATATAATAAACCTACAAATAATAACGCAATAAAGTGTGTTAATTCGGAGTTAAAAGGAGTTAAATGTAAAGAATATATTAATGAAGTATATGAACAATGCAATAATCTATCATTAAATGTAAAATTAATTTTTCAAGGATTATTTGAATGTATTAATGGAGTTAATAAAAATAAAGATGATGAACAGTCTCAAGAGGGAGTAGAAGATGTTATATATACATTTGAAAGTAATGTACATACATTGACACCTATACAACGAAATAAGGTTATTGAATGGAGTAAAAAATACACTGCGGATGTAATTACTTTAGCTATTGAAGAAGCTGTTAATAATAATGTTAAGAATATTAAATATATAGACAAGATACTTATGATTTGGAGCCAAAAGGGTTTATATTCAGCAGAAGATATTAAGGAATATATTGTTAAGTGGAGAAGAAGTAAAGAGAGAAAAGAGGATAATGGAGAACGACAATATGATTTTAAAGAACTTGAAAAAAAGCTTTTAGGATGGGATGATGAAAATATGTGTGATGAAAAAGAGTCTTAAGGGCTCTTTTTGTATTTAAATTTATATCATAACAATACAATAATTTTAAAAAAATAGCCCTTTGGTAGCCCCTTGCAAGGGGCTATTTTTATTTATAAATATTTTTTTAGATTATATTAAGCCCATTGATAGCCTATTATAAGCCCCTTGGTAGTTAATAAGTAATAAGTAATAAATAATAAGTAATAAATAATAAGTAATAAATAAGAAATAAGAATAATAAGTAAGAAAGCCTAGCTACCTAAAAATTAAGTAGCTAGACTTTTCTTTATTCAACATCAATTGGTTCAGAAGAAGTAGTAATAAGTTCAGCAGATTCTTTAACTTTTAAAGTACCAGATGATGCAAGAACAACATCATTTTTAATTAAAGAGTCCATTAATGTTTTAACATCTTCCTCGTTAACATCATTTTTAACCTTATTAACTCTTAAAGAAAAACTTTTATCTCTATCGGTTTTAAATTTCATTAAAAGTGTTTTAGCCATTTATTATTCCCTCCTATTCCTCAGTAATTATAGATTGATCAATTTTTAAAACTTTAGCGCTTTCAAATAACTTAGCAGCATTAAGACCAACTTCAGCAACCTTATTAATGTCAGCATTAGTTCTGATTTTAGCAAAGCCTTGTTTCTTAAAGACATCCTTTCCTTTATCATCAGTACCAACTAAAACATTAAGGGCAAGTGTACTTTTATAAACCTTTGATTGAGCCATTTTAAAACCTCCTTCACTTTGTGTTCAATTGTATATATGGAGTTTTAATTTGTTTTGGAAAAGTTTTTATTATTATGTTCGTAATATTACCTCTTTCACTTCCTTAAGGTCTTTTTTTACATCTTCAATTAAGTGCAATTTATCAGTGAGATTTTTAATTATCCTTTGGTAATTTTCTTCCCTTTGTTCTTGCTTTAAATCTCTCTTTTCCTGAGCCTTTAGAATGTAGAATATTAAAACTACACTAAGGGCTGCCCAGATTCCTTGAGATGATGCAAGCTTTAGGATTTCATTTTCCAAAGAAAACACCTCCTTCTCCACATTAAAGTTCTTTGTATCTTTATATATGGAATTATTATTTTAAGTGGAGGAAGGTTTTGGGGCTGGAGGGTGGGATTTCAATGTTATTTATTATAGTTTAGTATAGGACAAAACCTGCAAGCCCTACTAGTGCTGGAGCTTGTTGTGGTTTGTCCTAGACAGATTTGAACTATAATTTCCTATTATTCTTATGGATTATTTAGTGGAAGTGAAAAGACTGGATGAAAAGTAGGGTGTTTGAAAAGCGTTGGTTAAGGTTAGTTTTCTAAATATAGTAGTTTTGACTTACACTTTAGGCTTTAAATCCCATTAGGAACAAACGAAAACTCACGATGGGGTTTTTGCTTGGTGAGGGTTGGAATGAAAGTTCGTTGGAATAAATGGGATGAACAATATAACCCTATAGTTAGAATAAAAGATAGTATAAAGATGATTAATAGAAGAAATATAGTAGATGTTAGTGAATATTAGTTAATCTATAATTTACTAATAAATATATAATATTAAATAAATTAAGTAATTTAATTTTGAACGTAAATACCACTCAAAACTTACATAAACTGGTATAATAAGAGTATACATATGTAAAAAGGGGTGGTGTTATCATGGAACAGCTTATAACAAAGGCAAAGAGTGGAGATGTAGAATCTATAAATTTCATTATTAATAAATATAAAAACTTTGTATTTAAGAAGGCTAGTGGTTATCACATTCCAGGTTATGATTTTGAAGATTTAGTGCAACATGGATATCTTTCAATTATAAAAGCTATAAGAATGTACAAGCTAGGAAGTAATTCATATAATGGATATTTCATAAATGCTATAAGTACAAACTTTGCAGCACTACTAAAAGGTGAGATTAAACATTTTAGAGAAGTCCCAGATTATAATATACTTAATAAAGATAAAGAATATGAGTTTACTGTTGAGGATGAAGTTATAGCATATGACCAGATTAAAAAACTTTATGAGGCTATGGATAAACTGGAACCATTGGAAAGGGAGATTATTAGTAGATATTATATTAATAATGAAAAATTTAAGGATATTTCAGAAGATAAAAAGCTTTTATATGATAGGACTATTTATTTGAGGAGGAGAGCTGTTAGGAAATTAAGGAATATTATAAGTAATATATATTGATGAGCTTTGAGCAGGTAAGCAAATGAACACATTTCTTATATATAAAGTCAGTAAGATAAAACTTTTAAAATAGTTAAAGTATTAAGAAAATAAAATGGGATAGTATTAAAATATATTATTTAGAGTTAATCTTATATAAAAAATAAAAAGAAGGACAGATTATATTAAATTAATATTACTAAACAGGTTAATAGTATTATAGAGTGTTTTTTAAATAAAAATTATGTGAATAATACGAACAAATATTTGAATAAAAAGGTTTTAAAATCAAAAAAATATGATATAATATAAGCTACTTAGTTTATCAAAGGGTGGTTGATTTGAGTAACAATAATTGGGGGGGGATACGTAAAGGAGCAGGTCGTATCCCTTTAAAGTTTAATGAAAAAAAGAAAGGTGTAAAAATTTATATAACAGATAAGTTAAAACTGGATATACTTGAGTATGGAAACGGTAAGAGTCTTTCAGAAAAAGCTGTTGAACTAATAGAAAAAGAATTAGAAAAAAGAAAGTAGTAAGTACATAGAATGATTTAAATTTATGAACTACGATTGAATGAATATAGAATTAGTTTTATTATAATTTAGGATGGTGTAAAATATGAAATACTCAGTATTAGATTTATTTGCTGGTTGTGGTGGACTTGGTCATGGATTTAAATGTAATAATAATTTTGAAATAAATTTGGCCAATGATAAGTGGGAACCTGCTAGAGATACATATGTTTTTAATAATCCTGAAGTTCCGTTTGTGCTTGATGATATAAAAAATTTAAGTGAAGATATTTTTAAAAAATATTTTCCGAATGGGGTAAGTGTAATTATTGGTGGACCACCTTGTCAAGGATTTTCTATGTGTGGTGCAAGAGATATTAATGATGAAAGAAATGATTTATTTTACGAATATGCTAGAATTGTAAGTTATACTAAACCTTATATTTTTATAATGGAAAATGTTAAGGGATTATTATCGATGAAAAATAAAAAAGGTAATTTGATTATTAATGCTATATATGAAGAGTTTGAAAAAATAGGATATAAGATACAGCATACAGTAATTAATTCTAAGTATTATAGAGTACCACAATCTAGAGAAAGAGTAATAATTGTTGGAACTAGAGAAGATTTACCTGATAACTATGTTTATCCTCAACCACAATTAACGGAAAGAGAAGTGTATACTGTAAAAGATGCTTTATATGGTTTAACTAATGAAAATTCTTTAAATGGTGAAATTTCAATAATGAATAAAGAAAATAATGAGTATTATGATTCAATTAAATTTGATGGAAAAATATACAATCATCAAATACCATCACATAAGAAGGAGGTTAAACATAGAATGGCATTTGTACCTCAAGGAGGCAATTGGCAGGATATACCTGAAGAATTTAGAGCTGGTGGAATTCATAGTAATGCATATAGAAGATTAGATTTAACTAAACCAAGTGTAACTATTAAGCATGCATATAAGTCTATGATTATTCATCCTATATATAATAGATGCCTAAGTATAAGAGAGGTATCAAGGTTACAATCATTTCCGGATAATTATATATTTAAAAATACTAAAACTTCTCAATATCAACAACTAGCTAATGCAGTTCCTCCAAATTTATCAAAGGCATTAGCCGAATCAGTATTAAATTATTTAACAAAAAATAATTTAACAAATGATAATAAACAGGTTCAATTAAACAGATTAAAAGATAAAGATTGTAATAAGATTAGACGATTAAATATTTTTAATTTCGCCGAAGAAGATATTGTTTAGGGGTGTAATTGATGAAATATAAAATAATTGACTTGTTTGCTGGTCTGGGTGGTTTTAGATTGGCATTTGAAAAACAAGAATGTGAATGTGTATTTAGTTCGGAAATAGATAAGTCTGCATGTGAAACTTATAAAGAAAATTTTGGTGAATACCCATCAGGAGATATTACCCAAATTTCCACATATGATATACCCAATTTCGATATATTATGTGCAGGATTTCCGTGTCAACCTTTTTCGATTGGTGGTAGAAGATTAGGTTTTGAAGATTCAAGGGGAACTCTTTTTTTTGAAGTAGCAAGAATTTTAAAATATAAGAAGCCTAAAGCATTTATTTTAGAGAATGTTAAAGGATTAGTTAATCATGAGGGTGGAAATACTTTAAAAACTATAGAAAATATTCTTGACGAATTAGGATACGATTTTTCTTATAAGGTAATGAACGCTTTAGATTATGGAGTACCACAAAATAGAGAGAGATGGTATTGTATAGGTTTTAAAAAGGAATTAAAAGTTTCATTTGAAAATAAACAAGTTTCAACACAGAATGTTTTCAAATTTCCTAAGAAGAAAGAGTTGAATTTTTTTATTGAAGACGTAATTAAGGAAAAAGAAATTAAAGGTTATAAATCTACTGATAGAGCTATACAGAATATTAACACTCATTTACCTAAGTTCATTGAAAAAAATGGTAGAAATGAAGATAGATTTATTATTGCTAATGAAATTAGACCATCAAGATGTTCTTTTAGAAATAATGGAACAGTTCCGTGTTTTACAGCTAAGATGGGAACAGGAGGTAATAATGTTCCTGTAATAGTTGACTATTATAGAAAGTTAACAGAAAAAGAATGTTTAAGATTGATGGGGTTTCCACTAAATTACAAAATAAAGCTTAATTGTCATCAATCATATAAACAGATAGGAAACAGTGTTGTTGTAACAATAATAGAAGAATTGGCAAAAAACATAGTGGAAATGTTGAAAAAGGTGGAGTAATTCACCTTTTTCTTATGGTTTTAAAACAATAGTAAAATCTCCTTTACTTCTTCCTGAACCAGTAGTTACTTTAAAATCAAATGGTTTATTTAAGGTAAACATATTGTCTTTAAATAGAAAATAAGCAGGATAAGGTTCATCGAAAATTCCAGTTCCTTTAAATGCTATATCTAATTTAGTTGTATCATTTAGTAGTATTTTTTTTATTCGTTCATTTGAGATATTTTTAATTTCTTTAAAAATACTAAGCATTTCTATGTTTGATAATTTATTGGTGTTTACTAGATGTACATTTTCAATAAAAGAAAAATAATCTGTTAGTTCTTTCCATGTAGTATGCCACCCTTTTAAAACAAAATCATTTTTTATAAGTTCTTCAGCTTTTTTACAATAAATAGAAGCACCAGCACCTAAAACATAGTTCCCTATTAATTCTTTAAAACTATCAGGAGTAATTTTTAAAATCTGAAATTTTTTTGAATCGGGTCTTTTAATTGAAATACCTGAATATGAAATTTGTTTTAAATTAAACTTACTTACATCAGATTCATTAAGAAAATAATTTGATTCAATCAAATAATCATTGGGTACTACACCTTCAACTAAATATGCATCAGCTTTAGGAAGTACCTTTTTGTTATTTAACCTTGAGAAAACTTTGGAGGTAACTCTTATTACGTGATAATTTGTAAGGTTAGAATCAAGGTTTAATTTATTTGACAATAATGTCCAGGTTGGATTATTTAAAGTCTTATCTTTATTTGATTGTATGACAAAATCAATTTCGGCAGCGGTACCTTCAAGTGTTCCTTTATTACTCATATTAAAACCTACTTTCTATTGCTAGTTATATATTGCAAATCTTTTTGTAAAGAAGCCCATTTTAATTGTATTACACCTCTTTTATTTTCAGATTTAGTACCATTTATAGCACGATTCCATGCTTGAAAACTTAACCTTCCAACTGGAATAGCTGTTCTATTATTTGGAGGATTGTCTAACACAACTTTTATAAATTCATCTCTACTTGCCCATAGACCATTATTTTCATTACCATAATAAATAAAATCAATAGCATCTCCACATGCTCCTGTTAATAGAAATCTTTTAATTAGTGGTTCTTTATTTAATTCAAAGAAATTTCTAATTTGTTGAATCATTTTAGGGTACTGCTTTTTTAATTGATCAACATTTAGTCTATTTTTTTTTGTTCCTGTACCATTAAGAGTGCCATCTCCCCATATAAAGAATCTAATATCATTAGCTAAAGAATCAGAAAGGTTGAATTCACATTTTAAGTAATAAATAAAAGATTCAACAGGTTCTTGATGAACACTATTACCTGACCCCTTTTTAACACTTATTCTATAACCTTGTCCATTAATTTTAATTTGCAAATCGCATTTGTTTTGTCCTGCTATTTTTTTACAGGTAATAATATCGGAATCTTTCACACAAGGATATATATTGTAAATAAAGCTTTGTAAATTTAAATTTAATTCGCAAAAACTTTTATTATTAATAGCATACATCAAATCATCTTCATTTTGAAATCCAGAACGATTACTTCCCAATATAAAAACCTCTTTTCTATTAGAATTTTTTATTTAATAAGTTTAGATTATAGTATAAGATCTGCATTTTTCATTTTATAATAAACAATGTATTCATTACATTATTAAGAATATTATAGCAAGATAGAATATACAAGTCCACTTTATGAAAAATAAGTAAAAAAATCAACATAATATTTATTGAATAGATTATGAATTTAATTAAAGAATAATCTATTCTTTGTTCAATAAAATCATCAGGGATTATTCTTAGATACGTGAAATTTATAATTTTAACAAGTTGCATGTATAATCTGAACAATAATATTAAGGGAAGTGGTTAATTTGGCAAATATAAAATATGAAATTACAAAATATCCATAATGGAAAAACCACCATAAGGGATATTTTGTAGTCTTTAATGGGCTAAAGGCCTAAAGTTGAAGTACAAGAAAATCATATTCTACTTCAACTAGAATATTAACAAGGATAAAATGGACTTGCTTAACATCTGAAAGAAAAACATTTCAGATATAAAGCAGGTCCATTTTTTATAAAATTTAATTATAATACAATATATTTGACGTTAAATATGTTAAAATAGTAAATAATTATAAGAGAATTTAAGGTTGAATATAAAGGGGAGAAACTTATGATTACAGTTAGAAAAATAAAGTTAACAATAATGGGAGATAAAGATACAAGAAATAGTCAATACAAATGGATTAGAGATGAACAATACAATCAGTACAGAGCTTTAAATATGGGTATGACTTATTTAGCTGTAAATGATATTTTATATATGAATGAAAGCGGATTAGAAATTCGAACTATTAAAGATTTAAAAGATTGTGAAAAAGATATTGATAAAAATAAAAAAGAAATTGAAAAGTTAACTGCAAGACTAGAGAAGGAACAAAATAAGAAAAATTCCTCATCAGAAAAATTAGATGAGATTAAATATAAAATAAGTTTAGTAGAAAATAAAATTGAAGATTATAAATTAAAAATAGTTGAGTTAAATAAAATTCTTGAAGAAACACAAAAAGAAAGAATGGATATACAGAAAGAATTTAAAGAAAAATATGTAGATGATCTTTATCAAGTTTTAGATAAAATACCCTTTAAGCATTTAGACAATAAAAGTCTAGTTACTCAAAGAATAAAAGCTGATATAAAGTCAGATAAAAGTAATGGACTATTAAAAGGTGAAAGAAGTATTAGAAACTACAAGAGAAACTTTCCTTTAATGACTAGAGGACGAGATTTAAAATTTAAATATGATGATAATGATGATATTGAAATAAAGTGGATGGAAGGAATTAAATTTAAAGTTATTTTGGGAAATAGAATAAAAAATTCCTTAGAGCTTAGACACACTTTACATAAAGTTATAGAGGGAAAATATAAAATATGTGATAGTAGTTTGCAATTTGATAAAAATAATAATCTTATACTTAATTTAACTCTAGACATTCCTATTGATATTGTAAATAAAAAAGTTTCAGGAAGAGTTGTAGGAGTAGATTTAGGATTAAAGATACCAGCATATTGTGCATTAAATGATGTTGAATATATTAAAAAATCTATAGGACGTATAGATGATTTCTTGAAAGTTAGAACTCAAATGCAGAGTAGAAGAAGAAGACTTCAAATTGCAATACAAAGTGCTAAAGGTGGAAAAGGTAGGGTGAATAAACTTCAAGCCTTGGAGAGATTTGCTGAAAAGGAGAAGAATTTTGCAAAGACATATAATCATTTTTTAAGTTCTAATATAGTTAAATTTGCAGTTAGCAATCAGGCCGAACAAATTAATATGGAGTTATTAAGTTTAAAAGAAACTCAAAATAAGTCAATACTAAGAAATTGGAGTTATTATCAACTTCAAACAATGATTGAGTATAAAGCCCAACGTGAAGGGATTAAAGTTAAGTACATAGATCCTTATCATACATCACAAACATGTAGTAAATGTGGTAATTATGAAGAAGGACAAAGAGAATCTCAAGCTGATTTTATATGCAAAAAATGTGGTTATAAAGTTAATGCTGATTATAATGCAGCTAGAAATATCGCTATGAGTAATAAATATATAACAAAAAAAGAAGAAAGTAAGTATTACAAAATTAAAGAAAGTATGGTATAATAAAACATAGTTAAACTAATAAAAACAGGGCGATTTAACGTCCTAAGGCTGAGAGAAGTTTTTTCTACTCGGCAAGGGTTAATCTCGATTGTTGTGTTACCGATCGAGCGTTTCACAAAATGCGAGAGAAATCTCGCATTTTTAATTTTGCAGTAAGGCTAGTTTTTATATAAATATGCTATAACCATTGATATTGCTAGGCTACAATAGGTTTTATTAAAAAAGCAAAAAACATTACTGAAGGTTCACTGCAAAATAGTGTATTTAAGTGAAAGTGAGATTGCTTGTAAAGCTAGGAGTATCAATATATTTATAAATTTCAAAATTTAGGGTTTTAGTTTAACTATGTGAAATGTAAATATGTAATAAATATAAATAATAAATATAAATAACTATGTTTTAGTTTAACTATGTGAAATGTAAATAATTAGATGGTGTTTTAATCTCCATTTATTCGGTTCTGTTTTAGTTTAACTATGTGAAATGTAAATGAATGAAATATATAATAAAATAGTAAAATAAAATATAAGTTTTAGTTTAACTATGTGAAATGTAAATATGTCCATTACTTCTATAACTGTTGAGGTTGGCTATCTGTTTTAGTTTAACTATGTGAAATGTAAATTTTAGTACTTGCTGTCCAGCTACAAATCCAGTAGCATGTTTTAGTTTAACTATGTGAAATGTAAATAATGTTTCAGCTTGTACTTTTTTAGCGTTTAAAATTAAGTTTTAGTTTAACTATGTGAAATGTAAATATCCCAATCTAATTTAGAATCTTGGGACTGGTCTACGTGTTTTAGTTTAACTATGTGAAATGTAAATTGGGAACACGTTTCATTTACATTTAGTATAGAAGGAGGTTTTAGTTTAACTATGTGAAATGTAAATTAGTTAGCCCATTCACCTCTTGCTTTCTTTGCAGCAATACCGTTTTAGTTTAACTATGTGAAATGTAAATCTTTCGGTTCTTGTATTTTAATTATGTTATCTTTTTTCTGTTTTAGTTTAACTATGTGAAATGTAAATCAGATACAGACTTAGAAAAAGCTCCAACAGAAGAAGGTTTTAGTTTAACTATGTGAAATGTGAATGAGCATAGCAATAAATTTCGTTTCATTTTGTTTGAGTAAGTTTTAGTAAAATACTATGAAGTGAAGGGATACGTATTATGAAATTTATCGAATCAATAGATCCTTTTTTGATGCAGTTGGTTATTGTTCCGCTAATAGTAATTGGATTAGGTGTTTTAGTAGCTTATAATATTAAAAATATATTAATTGGACCTTTAATAACATTGTTTTTAAATAGTTTATATGAAATTTGGTATATAAAACACTATTGTCCTGGATCAGAAATTAGTTTGAGTTCTTGGAATATTATTCTTCCAATGATTTCATTTACAATTTCTTTGATTGTAGTATTAATTAGAGAATAGGGTAATATTTAATAAAGATTATTTCTTAGGCTAGGTGAAATGTAAATAACCTGGATTTTCTTTAGTTGCAATAATATCAATACTAGGTTTTAGTTTAACTATGTGAAATAGAGAAGCAGAATATAAAAGCTGAAACTACAAACTCTCCATCATGGAAAAACCACCATAAAGGATATTTTGTAGTCTATAATCGGCTATGGGCCTAAAGTTGAAGTAAAAGGAGAAGAACTTCTACTTCAACTAGAATATTAACAAGGATAAAATGGACTTGCTTAACATCTGAAAGAAAAACATTTCAGATATAAAGCAAGTCCATTTTTATAATCCGCCCAAGGGCGTAAGGAAAGCAGCTGACAAGTCCAGCTATTTTAAAGCAGTATCTACTGAATTTTAAGTTATACAAATAGGATAAAGTAATTTTAAATTACTTATATATAATTATACTTAAGTTTAATATAGAGGAGAAGAATATAGAGTTAATATATCTAGTATTACTATAATTAATACATAAAATAATAGGGGCGCTAAACCCTGTCACCCGAAAAGCTTCATTGTATTGCTAACTTAAGCTTATACAAAGTCGAAATATAAAGGGGGTCCATTTTTAAATTGAAAAAATAATCTATAACTCATTAAGAGGATATTATACATATAAATGGAATATAAAATTATACAAAAAAAGGAATCTACTTAAAACAAATATAATTTTACTTGAAACAAAAGCTTATTTACTTGAAAGCTAATGTATTATTATATATAGCATAAGAACTTAAAAATTCTTATTTTTTTAGTAGATTATCGTAACGTAGGCTATAATAAATATGTGTAACTTAACACAAAACTTATTTTACTTAACACAAATAATAAGTTACTTGAAAACGAAAAGGTAGCTCCATCAATATTATGTTTTTGTTGACAGTAGAAAATAGTTTTGAAAATTAAGTAATAGGGAAGTGGTTAATTTGGCAAATATAAAATATGAAATAAAAGAAAACATAGGTGTAGTTTCAGAATCAGCAAAAGGTTGGACAAAAGAATTGAATTTAATAAGTTGGAATGATAAAGAGCCAAAATATGATTTAAGAGATTGGTCACCTGAACATGAAAAAATGGGTAAGGGAATTACACTAACATTAGATGAACTAAAGGAGCTTAAGGAAATCCTTAATAATATGGAATTATAAAAATACAGTAGCCATGTTCCATGGCTATTTAAAAGATATAAAGGGTGAAACTACAAAATATCCATAATGGAAAAATCACCATAAAGGATAGTTTGTAGTCTTTAATAGGCTATGGGCCTAAAGTTGAAGTGAAAGGAGAAGAGCTTCTACTTCAACTAGAATATTAATAAGGATAAAATGGACTTGCTTAACATCTGAAAGAAAAACATTTCATATATAAAGCAGGTCCATTTTTATAATCCGCCCAAGGGCGTAAGGAAAGCAGCTGACAAGTCCAGCTGATTTTAATATTTACTGAATTTTAAGTGATATATAAGATAATTTAGTTATGAGTAATTTAGATTGATTGAATGTTTCTAATAAAGAAATTTCAAATATACAAAGTGAATTAACTATTTAAAATTGCTAACTTTAATATGAAAAAACATGAGTTACAGCAAGTACACCTGATATTAACATAATTCATAATTAAAAAAATACGGGCGCTAAACCCTGTCACCCAAAAAGCTTCATTGTATTGCTAAGAAAACTAAAGCTAGATAAGTCTTTCAATACTTTAAGCCTTCTCCAGCTTAAGTATTTCTAAAGCCCTCCAATTTGTTTTTAGGGTACCCGACAGAGCGCAAGAGCTTGGAGTGGACTTGCTTCCATGTGAAAATCATCAAGTACAAGCATTAAAAAGACATGTCCTTAATAATTTTCCATACAAGGCAGGTCCACTCTTTTTAAGTATTCCTTTGGGGTCCTTCTCCAGGGTCATTCCTATTGGGTCAATCAAATATGAAATTATAGTTCTAATTATCCTGGGACAAACCACAACAAGCTCCAGCACTTATAGGGCTTGCAAGTTTTGTCCCAGGAAGAACTATAATAAGTGAAATTCAAATCCCGCCCGCCAGCCCAGAAAGCAAAAAATAGTTAAAAATTATTTCAATAAATGGATAGTTTATAGTAGAAAATTATATTGAAAACAATTTATTTCAAACAAATAATTCACATTTTATATCGTTAAATTGAGAGAGGAAAAATATAAAAAACATTAAAATAATATCTATAGAATCAAAAAATTTTGCCACCCGTTTGCCACCCATTTGCCACCCATATATAAGTTATAGAAAAGTACAAAAAAATGTAAAAAGTGCTGTAAGTCTTTAAATTCAAGGCTTACAGCACTGTGGAAAGATATGAAAAAATACGATAAAGTATAGAAAAATACTGTTTTTTTGGAATACAGAACTCGGCTTATAGACTTATCTCGCAGTTTTTCTAATTTAATATAGAAGTTACGTTGTTGACTAGTAATTTTACTAGGATATAATACGGCAAATACAGGCGTACGTCTAACAGTTTAAATGCTGTTTAACGTATGCTTTTTTGCGTTATATTAGTGCTGTTTAGAAGGTGTTATGATGGCTAGAATATAGAAAATAGTAGTGAAATTACATGAAGATGAATTTATATTATAAATGTTTTTATTGATAAGATAAATATAAAGTTTAATTCAAATTTAAAAGTTAAAATTTTATCAAAATTTAATAAAATGGATTAATTTACATTGAATGTTTTGGTCTAATATACCAGGTGAGATATTATTGTAATTTATAAGTAAAAAATGTATAATTTATAGGTAATTATTAATCATACAATGTATAATTTAACAAAAAAATCATTAAGATAATTAATGAAAATTATTTTATAATACAATTAAAAATGTAATTTTAAAACATATAATGTTAAATTTTATACAAAGTAAGGTTTAATAAATTAATCTAATCATGAAAGTAAGGAGAAGTTAGAATGAAACATAAGATGAAAAGTTTATACAAAGAACTAATATTTATTATAGTTATTTCTATGTTAATACCATTAGTATTAGTAACTATAACTAGTTATTATGCTATAGTAAAGGAGAAGAAAGAAAGTTTTGAACAAATATCAGAGAATAATATAAAAACGGTTGCAGATGTTATAAAATATATAAATGATGATAGCATAGAATCTATGAATAAATTGGTAAAAGATAATAACGCTAAAAAAATATTAGAAAATCCTAATAATGAAGTACTAATAAGAAACTATTTAAAAGCATTTTTAAATTCAAATAATGGAATAGATTCAGTATATTTGGGACTTAAAACAGGAAAGTTAATTGTAGAACCTGATCAAAAGATAGATGAGAACTATAATTTATTTAAAACAGATTGGTATAATAAAGCAATAAATAGTCCTAATAATGTTATACTAACAGACCCATATGTTGCAAATGATAAAGATAAACAATATAAAGTTACATATGCAAAAACATTAAATGACGATTCAGGAAATACAATTGGAGTAATAGGCTTAGATATAAAATTAGAAAGTATAAATGAAAATATTAAAGATATAAAATTAGGTAAGAATGGATATAACATGGTTTTAGATAAGAATGGAACCATAATGGCTGATAAAGTTAAAGAAAGAATTGGTCAAAATGATAAAGAAATATTAAGGATTTTAAATTCTAAAGGTAATATTTTTGAACAAAATATTATGGGAGAAAAATGGATAGTATTTAAGAAAATAGAAGAAAGTACAGGCTATATTATTGCAGGACTAGTACCTAAAAAAGAGTTGACAGAAACAATATTAAGTACATCTATTACGAATATATTAATAGCAATCATAACTCTTTTTATTGCTATATTAATAACATGTAAGTTTATTAAAAGAAAACTTATAAGTCCTATAAAGTATATTGTTAATATATTAAATGAATTTAGTAATGGTAATTTTAGTATTGGTATAGAAAAAAGTCCTGGATTAACTAGAGAAATAGAATATATAATGGATGCTATAGATTTGACTAGAAATTCTGTAGTAAATATTATAGAGTATATAAAAGATGCATCAACACAACTAAAAGATAGTTCAAACTCTCTTTTATCAATAACAGAACAATCTAGTAGTGTAGGTGATGAAGTTGCAAAGGCAATTCAACAAATAGCTAATGGAGCAGTACATCAATCTGAAAAATTAAACGAGAGTGTTCAATTAATAGAAGAATTGGGAAATATAGTAGAGATTTCTTTAGAGAATTCTCATGAAATGATGAAATCATCAGACGAAGTTAAAAATGCAAGTAATAAGGGAGATAGTTTTATAAAGGACTTAAGAGAAGTTTATAATGAAAGTAAAAGTGCTAATTTAGAAGTGGTAAAAAAGGTGAAAATTTTAGGGGAAAAATCAAAGGAGATAGAAAATATTACAGAGTCAATAAAAAGCATAACAGAACAAACAAATTTATTAGCTTTGAATGCATCTATTGAAGC
The DNA here is from genome assembly GCF_003614235.1 of Clostridium novyi. The sequence goes on from NZ_CP029458.1 coordinate 1,569,236, forward strand.
AGCAAGGGCTGGTGATGCTGGTAAAGGATTTGCAGTAGTAGCGGAAGAGGTAAGAAAGCTTGCTGAAGAATCTTCAAATTCTGCAATAAAAATAAAAGATGTAATAGATGAAATAAAAACTAGTATAAATGAAGTGTTTGATACATTAGATAAAGCTATGCAACTAAGTGATAAAACTGGAGATAATGTAAATGTTACAAAAGAGAATTTTGATAAAATAAAAGAATCAATACAAACACTTCAAAATAATATAAAAAATGTGAGTATTGCTTTAAATAACATAAAAGAACATAAAGATAATGTAGAATTTAATATATCAGATATATCAGCAGTAGCTCAAGAATCAGCAGCTACATCTGAAGAAGTAAGTGCATCATCTGAAGAACAAGCAGCAGGATTACAAGAAATAGTGTTATCATCAGAAGGATTAAATGGTCTTTCAGAAAAATTACAAGAAATAGTATCTAAATTTCAAATATAATATTTAGTTAATATCTAAAATTAAGTTATAACCTTGGTATTTTAAAATACCAAGGTTATAATTTTTAGGTTTTTTATTTTTCTTCAAGGGGATTATTGTTACAATTAGTTACATTATTTTTTAATGTTGAAGTCCATTGATTATCTGTAGCAGTTTTGTTCTTTTTATTACAACAACATGAATTATTACAAGAATCTTCAGGTAATGAAGCCCATTGATTGTTAGTTTCAGATTTAAGTTTTTTGCCCATGAAAAAGCCTCCTTTCATATATAAATTAGTTTTTTCATAAATGATGAAAATAATTCTATGAAACATATTCATAAAATGTTACCAAAATGTAAATATAAACTTATATAATAGAATTAATATAATATATATGGTATAAAATAAAAGGTAAAAAGTTTGGGGTATATGTTTATAAGTGTAATGGAGGTAAAATATGAAAAGAATAATAAAAACTTTATCATTTTCTGCTATCATATTTTCTGCTGGATTTGTATTTACTAATAATATGATAGGAAAAGTTGATAATGAGTCTTTAGTAAAAAAATATGCAATTAATGAAAAAAGGAAAATAGCTTCTATAGCATATGCTGAAAGTAGAGATGATACTTATGGATTGAAGGTACAAAATGCCATCAGACCCCTTAAGACACCTACTTACGATGGATCTAATCAAGCAGTACATCCTAAAGTATTATACTTTAAGAACGGTTGGAATGGATATAAATATTGGATGGGAATAACACCATATCCATATGGTAATGATGATTATGAAAATCCTCAAATATTAGTAAGTAATGATGGTATAAATTTTAAGTCTCCTAAAGGTCCTAACAAGCCATTATTTGTTCCTAGTGATGTTAAAAGAGGTGGACATTATTCCGATATACATTTATGTGCTGTTAATGATACTTTAGAAGTTTATTTTAGATATAATCCAGCTAAGACTGAAAAAAATGAGGTAGACAATTATAAAAATTATATATATGTTACTAAAAGTAAAGATGGGATTCATTGGACCGATAAACAATTAGTTTTAGATTATAAGACATTTAAAATACCTTGTGCATATTTATCTCCTATAATAAATTTTGATAAGGGAAAATATACTATTTGGTTCACTAATTATGATGGTAATTTATATTATACAGAAACCTATAATTGGAGTAGTTTTAAAGACCTTAAAAAATGTAATTTCCCTGGAGTTCCTCAAAAGCTTAAAATATGGCATCAAGATTTAATAAAAACGGATTTAGGATATGAATTTGTGTGTTGTGCATATGGAGAAATTTTCTTAAATCAAAATATATATTATTCATTATCAAAAGATGGAATAAATTTCAAACCATTTAAAAAATTAATGGAACCAACTCACAAAATAGGTACTTTTGATGAAAAAACTTTATATAGACCTAGTTTAGTAAAAAGAGATGGACAATATTTATTATACTATTCTGCCATGGACTCAAAACTAAAATGGCATATAGGCATGAGTAAAGATTCTAAAGGAATAAAAATTAAAGATTTAGAATATGAAAAGTATATAAATCCTCAAATTAAGATAGAAAATAATATAGAAAAAAATAAAAATCATATAAAAAACAATAAAAATGATATAAAGGATATAAATAATAAAGGCATAAAACATAACAGAGATATAAAAAAGAATAATAACATAAATAACAATATAAATAAAAATATAAATAATAATATAAATAATAACTCTCAAGAGCAAATAAATAATAAAAATATAAAGCAAGTTCCAAAGAAAAATAATAATATTAACAATAACAAGACAAATAAACCTTTAGATAATAAAAATATAAATAATAATGTAATTAATAATAATCCTAATAAAAACAATAATGACAATAAAAATGAAGGAAATAAAGATAATATAAATAAGGAATCTAATAATAAAGGCAATGGTCCTAATAATGTTGATGAAAACGTAGTTTGTGATAAATAAAAAATCACCTAATATAGATTCGTATATTAGGTGAACTTCTTGAAAAAAGCCCCATATGTTGGGGCTTTTTTTGGATAATATAGGTTTATTTGTTTTTGCACAAATCATCCTACATATCTAATTAGCGCTTAATTTTTAAATGTTTTATTGTTGAATTTCCTGCAATATCTACAGCCTTTATTTCTATATGGTTTATTCCTTTATTTAAATTAACATCTGTTTCATATTCTGCAGACTTATTATACATATCATTATTTGAGTTTATTTCATTTCCATTTACAAATAACTTAAATCCGTGATTATTATCTTTAATTTTACATTTAATTTTATATGATTTAGTTGAATTATCTACCACTATGATATCATTAATATTTTCTTTAAGTATTAAATCAGGAGATAGTAAATCACAATAAAGATTTAAAGCATATTTGTGTTCCTTATTGTTGTTATCTATAGCTAATACTTGAACTTTATTTTGACCATTTTTTAAATTAATAAGTTTATTAAAGGATAAGTTACTATTTATTTTTACTTCTTCACCTTGAATTTTAAAAGATTTAACTTTAGTAGATAAATCACCTTTTATTATAATAGCAGGATATTTATAATAAGATCCTTCTCTTTTTAATCCTGTAAAGTTTATATATAAGTTTTTATTTTCAACAACTACATCCACAGAATTTGATGCTAACTTATTATTTTTATTATCATAAGCTTCTACAGTTATAAGATGTTTCCAAGAAGTTAAATTATTAAACTTATAAGATAAACCTTTATGATTTTTTGCTACAATATTACCATCTACTAGTATATTATAATAACTAGTTTCTTTATTAAGTTTTTCATCACCTTTATAATTTAAAGTGAAGTTACCAGAAGGAAGTGAATTATTAAAAGTAGGTGAAGTTATTGTAAGAGAATTAACGTGAACATCCATTGATAGATTACTTATGTTTTCTGCATTATCTCTACTTGATATAAGGATTTTGTTACTTCCTTCTAAAAGATTTAAATCAATATTATATTCACCCTGAGCATTAGGTTTTAAAGTTAGGTTGTAATTGTCGGATTTATCTTTAATATATTGTCCATTTACCATAATTTTAAAATCTTTAATTCCTGATAAAGATTCTTTTGCTTTAAATTTAAGTGTATAATTTCTAGTCTTACTATTTATATCAGATGTATATATTAGCTCTGGTGCAGTAGAATCGACTTTTATAGGAAGTTTAATATTTTGAAATTTAGAATCTTTAAAATCAACTTTAGATTTTATTTCAAAATAATATTGTCCATCAGGAACAGTTTCATAAATACCTTTAGAGGAATTGTAATAATTTAAATCCCATTTAAATGGAGACATTTCTTTAAAATTATCATCTTGTAATGGATCTTCAGGATATTGAATCCATTTATTTTTACTTAGATTTTTATTTATGCTTAAAGTTCTAACTAAATTTCCTTTGTTATCTAAGACATTAACAATCAATACTTTAGCATTTCTAAGTAATGCTACTTTAGGTGTGATACTAATAATATCATCTTCATTTGGACTTACTGCAATTAAATCTTTATTAACTATTGGGGTTGATGTTTTTTCATCTTTACCAATCATACCTAATAGAATTTCTTTATTTTTCTTGGAAATTTTATAAATACCAGTTGTTTTTAAGTAGGATCCTTTTTCCCAAATAGGTTTATCTACAATAGGGGATTCATCCCAATCTCCATAGAATCCCATATAAGGAATCCCCAGTGTTACATCGTCTTTAGATTTAGGAATAAAGTTTAAGAAACCTTCTACAAATATTCCTTTAGGACAGGAATTAGGTATATTTAAGGTAACTTCTAGCTTTGTTTCACCATTTCCTGGGATTATTAATTTATTTTTATCAAAAGAAATTGTAGCTCCATTTAAAGTAGTTTCATGGATTTTATTCTTTTCTTCGGTAAGAACACCATACATGTCTTTAGGAAAATATACTTTTTCCTTATTTCCATAGTTTTTAAAAGTTAAAGTGAACTTTTTAGTATTGGTATTAATTTGTTTTAACGCTACAGTAGGTTGATTATCTTCATTTAATATTACAATATTATTTTTTATGCTATTTAGAGCATCTATAAGTCCTGATCCTTGTTTCCTAGGAGAATATGGAAGAGAACTATTTTTGGAATCTTTATCAATTTGAGGTACGGATGTATTTATTACAAGATTTTTTGCCAGTTCTACCTTTTGCATAGGAGTTAAATTATTTAATTGCAATGTTTTTAGATGTTGCAATACTAGAGCCATGATTCCAGAAGTATGAGGAGCTGCCATAGAGGTACCAGACATATATTTATATTTATCATCATTAGCTGTTGATAATATGTTTCCCCCTGGAGCTGTGATTTGAGGTTTGAAATCAAGGCTTGGAGCAGGTCCCCAAGATGAAAAATCAGACATAGTATTTTTTTTAGGATTATCTATACGAATTTTTTTAGTATTAAATTTGATTTTTACTCCTTTAGATATAGTATTTTTAAGTTCTTTACCATTTTCATTGCTTATAAATATAGCAGGAATTGTAATATTAGGGTCTGTAGCCATGGTAATATAACCTTTTTCATTATCCTTATTAAATACAATAACTCCAACTGCACCGGCATTTTGAGCATTTAACTTTTTTTCAATAAATGTATTTTTACCTCTTTGAACAAGTGCAATTTTTCCTTTAACTTTGATATTTTCAAAGTCTTTTTTTGTACCTAAACCACAGTCCACTATATCATAATCTGACTTTAACTTATTTATAGGATCTATTTCTGAAGTTAAATATGCTATATCTTTACTTTTATTATTTGATGTATATGTTAAAGCTTTTTGATTTAGTTTAGTGTTTTCAAAAGATGCAACACTAAGAGCTTCTTTTGCTGTAGATGGAGAACCAATAATTGCAGTATCAACGATACCAGGTACTTTTTTTGGTGATGTAGAATAACTAGAGTTACCAGCAGATATTACAACTACTACACCTTTAAGTTCTGCTTGTTTTACAGCATTTTGAATAGGTTCAGTAATTTTCACAAATCCAGCATCAGATCCTAAGCTCATGTTTATAACATCTGCGCCAAGTCTTACAGAATCATTTATAGCATTTACTACATCTTCATCATTACAACTTGGATAGTCTGGATCATTTGAGAATACTTTCATAGCAAGTAGTTGAGCTTCAGGTGCAATTCCTTGAATTGCTTCAAACTTACATACTTCATCGGTTTTACCATTGGCAGCAACTATACCAGCAACGTGCATACCATGCATACTACCAGTGTCTATAATATTATCATTTTTATCTGCGTAGTTATATCCATAAGGAATTTTATCTGTATAGTATTTACCATTACCTTTTGGATTTTTATTTTTTATTTTAGCTTTTGATGGATCTGTTAATTTCATGTCCTTGTGTCTATAGTCAATACCACTATCGATTATAGAAATTACCATACCTTCACCCTTATAATTAAATGTTTTCCATTCTTTTAACACATTGGTTATATCTTTGGCTGATGACATATTTGCATTAACTTTTTCAACTATAGGTAATTCTATTGCACTAGCCCCTAAAGTGAATAGAGTTGAAGATAAGATTGATGCTGTAAGAATTAAACTTAAAATCTTCTTCCTTTTCATTAAAAATCTCCCCCTTAAAGATTGTAATTTTTTCTATTATACCATATTTATTACATTGTGCAATAAGTATATGTAAATTTTAATTAAACTAGAATATTAATATATTAAGCTCATATATAGTTTTAATTAAAGTTATGAATTTTATTAACATTACTTTAAAAATAAAACTTAGATATTAAAAAATGCTGATAAAGAATTTTCTTTATCAGCATTTTAGTTGTATTTTATTATTTTTCTAATTTTAATGCTCTAGCTAATAACTTAGATGTACTAGCTTGGAGTGTTAAAGTTATTATTATAGTACTAAATGTTACAGAAGATATTATATCTGAATGAGGGAATTTAATTGAAACAAGCATTCCAGCTAATGCAGCAGGGATTACTCCAGTTTCACGAATCCACATAAGATATAGTATTTCTCTAAAAGTCCATTTAGCTTTTCTATCAAATATAACTGATAGGATAACTGAAATAGGTCTAGAAACAAATATAAGAATTAAAACAACTAGTAAAGATCCTTTCCAGTATTGTCCTAAAACAGTGAATTGAATATGTGTTCCTAATAGTACAAATATCATCATTCTTAAAATTATTGTTAAAACTTCTTTAAATCTACTATTAGTAATGTAATATTGCTCTGGAACAGTGCAATTTAACATTTTTTTATTTCCGCATATCATTCCTAGTATAAATACAGACATAAATCCACTAAAACCAAAATGTTCAGAAATAATATATGAACTTAAAACTGCTACTAGTGATGACTCAGAAGAAAACTCTTGAAGATAACCCCATCTTCCTTCAGAAATAAGTTTAGTACAGATATATCCTATGATTGCACCTACTAAAATTCCACCACCAGCAGATTTTAGTAATTGTAATAAACTAGCACTAACAGAAACAGCTTGACCACTTAAAGCACCAATAAGTGAAAAAGTAATAATTGCTCCAGCAGCATCGTTAAAAGCTGATTCAGAGATTATAGTTTGTTTAAGTTTGCTACTGATATTCATATTTTTAAATAGAGGTACTAAAACAGAAGGATCTGTTGAAGCTATTACAGCACCTACTAAAAGTGCATACATTATATTTAAGTGAAATATTTTAGATGCAAAGAAACCAGTTATTGTAGTAGATATTACAACTCCTAAGGTAGCGAGAATAAGTACAGATACTTTAACTTTATTAAAGACCTTTAATTCGATTTCTCTACCACCATCATATAGAATGTAAGCAGCTCCGATAGTTAAGATCAATTGGTTTCCCAAAGGGTATTTGTCTATATTAATTAAGTTAAGGACGTGAGGACCTAATATTACACCTGATAATATGAACAATACTACATCGGGAAGTTTAATTTTTTGACTTACTTTGGCACTAATAATCCCTGATAAAATAACTAGGATTAAAAGCTTTAATAACTTTTCTGTTAATATTACAGTAGTTGATTCCATAAATATCACCTCTTAATGTTAAAAATTTAAAATGTCTTGTAGTAAGAATTAATATTACTACTTTTTCGTTAATATTTCAATAAGATTTAAACTAAATTGGAAAAGATTAAATAATTGAAATTATTTGAATAATTTAAGGTAAAATGAATTCTTTACTACATACCATAATATGTTAAAATTAATTTATAGGTAATATATTGAAATTTATATTTGTTTGATAACATATTATACATTTAAAATTAGAGGGTAAAAGGGGGATAAAAATGAAAAAATTAATAGGCATTATAATTATACTATTATTAATAATGGCAGGATGTTCAAGTTCAGATAGGGAATCGGTAAAAATAACACCTAGCAATTTAATTGAAGATAATTTAGAAAAGCTGAAGCCACATTTGTCAGATATGATTACAGGATGTGTTAAAGTAGATTATAGTGGTAAAAAGAAGGAGATAGGATGTAAGTATGAAGTATGGGAAAATGGAAAGTTAAATAAATCTGAAAATATAATTTATTCATCAATTAATGATAAATTTAATGGAGAAATTAGTGTTTCTTTAAGGGATATATTAAATGATAATATGCAAAAATCAAAAAATATGATAATGACAGTAGCTGTTACAAATGGAAAAACTGTTGCTAGTGGAATGAAAAATATAGAAACTTTTGATAGAGAACATAGTTATATAATTAATAATATAAAAAATGAAATTAAGATTAAAGATGATAAAGAAATAGCTATATTAGGGATAACTTCAAATGGACCAGGTAAGATTGAATCATCAGATGACATAGAAGAAAATGCTAAAAAGGTTAAATGGGGATTGGTGGTTAAAATATATTTTCAAAATGAATTAAAATAATAGATAAAAAAAGTAGCATGCCTTAATGCTACTTTTTTTATTAGTAGAAAACATTTAGTTTGTAGTATTAATTAGATGTTATAAGTGATATATTTAATAATTTTAATACATCGGAAATTAGATTAAAACTAGTAAAGTTTTTCTTATTAGTAGTCATGAAAAGAAGTCCTAGGGCGTTAAAGTGTCCATTAAATAGAATAGAGCCAGAATCACCAGGATCACTTGGATTAGTAGTTATTATTTGATGTTTAAATAGTGCTTTTCCTGTTGGATAAGTTTCAAGCTGACTAACATCTGTAGCAACTATATAACCTTCAGTAGATCCAGTAGTTCTACCAATTTTAAATACATGTTCTCCTACATTTGGTTCGGATACACCTCTAAGAGGGGTATTAAGAATAGCAAGTTTATTAGATACAAGAGAAGGATCGGAGACTTTAGCTATTGCAGCATCTACAAGATTGGTTGGACTACTAACTAACCCTTTATATTTTATAGGAATATATTTTGATAAAGTAGCAATTACATCAGTATGAATATTTCCTCCATCAAGTAATCCAGGTTGTAATATAGGAGCACATATAGGCACTGCACCAAGTCTAGCTAAAACATGATTACAGCTTAAAATATTTATGGAATTATCTTTTAAATCTTTAACCAAGCATCCGAAAGTTCCAGCTGTATTTTGAGCTGCAGGACCAATACTATATCCTTCAAGAACAGGACGTATTCTCGATGTTAGTTGGGATATGGAAAAAATACCAGATTCTATTGTATCAGTTGTAATACCCTTATAAATTGGAGGAATTAAAGCGCTTGGAGGTAAAGAATTTTTAGAAAGTTTTTTTGATAAAAATACCTTTATACATTTTTCGTGAGTACAAATTCCATTAATCACATTAAAACCCAATCCTACTGCTTGTACATTAGGTTTATTTAAAAAAAAATCATATTCATTTTCGCATATATAACGAATTTGTTCTTCTATTGAATATGATAAATTGCAATTACATACGTAATTATATTTATTACAACAATTTCTATTCATATATATCCACCTTATAAGAAATTATTATTTTAAATTAAATTTTATATTATAAAAATCAATAGGAAAAAATACGCTAATTATGTTAATTAGCAAAAGATTTTAAATTATATAAGTGTATTTTAGATTAGTTAGTTATAAGTCTCACATTCAAATTATTTAAAACATCTTTTATAGAATTATAAACGGTATAACAATCAGTAGCGCCTATCAAGAGACCTAAAGCATTCATACTCTCATCAAATAATACAGCACCTGAATCTCCAGCTTGTGACATTAGAGTTGTAACTATTTGATTTCTAAATAAAGCTTGTTTTCCTGATACATCTGCAAGTACACTTGCAGATATATGAGTTATCTTACCAGTAGTTTTTTCACTTTCACATCCTGTTTTTTGAACGTTTTGTCCAAGAGTTGGAGAAGCGATACCTTTAGGAAGTCCAAGAAGAGCAACTTGAGGAGAAGCTAAAAATGGATTAGATAATTTCCCTATGGCACAATCTACTAAATTTGAGGGACGATATTGAGGTGAAGTTGCGAATTTTATAGGAATATATTTTGCTAAAGTTGCAATTATATCTTTGGGAATTTTTCCACTGTAGGATATGCCTGGTTGTAATATAGGAGTTCCTATGGGTGGATTCCCTTCATTAGTAATTACATGATAGTTAGTTAATATATAATTAAATTCTTCATCGGTTACGAGACATCCTAAGGTTCCAGTTTTATAGTTAATTGATGATCCTATATTATATCCACCAAATGTTGGACGAACTTTATTTGTAAGAGAAGAAACTTTTACTTTGTTGCTTTGAATAACATCAGTTTTTATTCCTTTATAAGTTTTAGGAATTCTATTTTTCATATCTAGATTATTTTCGGCAATTTTTTTAGTTACAAAAACACCTATACATTTTTCAAAAGTTGAAAATCCATTTATTATTTTATAACCTAGGCCAATTCCGGTTACATTAGGTTTATTTAGAAAATAGTTATATTCATTTAGACAAATATAAGAAATTTTACTATCTATTGAAGTGTTGATGTTAAAATTATAAGATTTACAATACATAAAAATCACCATCTCATAAATTTTGTTACTATATTTATAATATAAATTTATTAACGTCATTGTCATTAAGAAAGAAGTAAATGTATCTTTAAAATCATTATAAAACTAAAATAAAATTTCATAATATAATATGCTTAAAAAGTATTTAATGTACAATTTGTACTTTTAAACTATCAAGTACTGAAGTTATGGGATTAAATCCAGTACTTGAAAGAGATGCGCTCATAAGTAAACCTAGAGCATTTAAGTGATTATCTAATAATATAGAACCGGAATCACCTTTTTCTCCCATCTTATTTGTTAATATTTGATTTTTAAATATACAGTTACCTTTTGGTCGTTGTATAGTAATAGTTACTCCAAGGGCAATTATTTTTCCTTTAGTTAGCTCTGTGGTACATCCTACTTTTTGTACACTTTCACCGAGAATTGCTGGAGCGGTACCTTTTATATTACCAAGAAATTTAATTTTATTAGATACTTTTGATAAATCAGTTACCTTAGCTATTGCACAATCAACAAAATTTTCTGGTGATGATGTAGGAGTAATATATTTAGGTTCTATATATTTTGAAAGTATTGCGATTTTATCTTCAGGATCTTTTCCACCATATTTACGTCCAGGTTGTAGTATAGGACAATCTAAGGGAGTAGCACCATTAGTAGCTAGAACATGACAATTAGATAATAAATACATAAATCTACCATCGGTTACGAGACATCCAAAAGTTCCACTAGGTGAACCTATAAGAGGGCTAATATTATATCCACCATCAACAGGACGAACTTTATCTTTTAAAGAACACATAGTTGAAATTCCGATTTGTTCCACATCAGTTTCTATTCCATCATAATAAGATGGTATTAAATCATGTAAGGGTATATTATTTTCAGAAACTTTTACATCTACAAATATTTTAATACATTTTTTGTGGGTATAAAATCCATTTTTAACTTTGTATCCAAGACCTATACCAGTTACATTAGCTTTTTTAAAAAAGTAATCATACTTGCATTTAGCAATATAAAGTATTCTTTTTTCAAGATTATCGTAATAATACATAAAAATCACCTAAATTTAAATACTTTATTTTTATAATATGAGTTAACATAGTGTATAGTTAAAACTAATTATTTTGAATTTATTAACATTAGCACAAGAATTGCAAATGTGGACACAATTTTCTTAATTTTATTGTTTAAAATTTGTAACCAATATAATAAATGAGTATGTTAATTTAAATTAGAGGTAAATAATGTATTTATAGATTATAGGAGGTAAATTTATGAAGTATAAAAGTACTAGAATAAAAAAAACATTAACAATAACACTTAGTGCATTTATATGTACATCATTAATAGGGTGTAAATCATCAAAAGTTAATTCAAAAGAATCAGAAAATAAAATCGTTTCACAAGAAAATAATAAAAAAAATAAAGATAATATAAAGCATACTATAGAAAAAGTAGTGGATGATAATAATTCAGAAAATACATTTGAAAAAACTAATTCTAAAATAAAAACAGATATAGATATGAAAACTAATACAAAATTACAAAAAGATGATTCAGTATATTATAATAAAGTTTCTAATAAAAAATATAATTTAATATTAATCAGCAATGAAAATAAACAAAATAAAGAAGTAAATAAAACTGAAAAAATCAAAAAAAAAGTTAGTATAAAACATAATACTTCAAAGAATAATTTAATAAATAATGATTCAGCAAAAAATAATAGTGTACCCAAAAAAGAAAGCAAACAGAATTGTAAAAAAGGACAAGTAATATCATTATCAAAAGAACGATTATCAAAAAAAGAATTATCTAATAAACTTGTTTATTCAAGTATGTCTGATAATTCTACACAAAATGAAATAGCTAAATTATTAAAAGATAATAAAATTAAATCTGAGAATGTGGATAGATTTATAAAAACTATAAAACGTTATAATAGTATAGTGGGACAACTTAAAATATCAACTAATGGATTTAAAACTATAAATTCAAAATCAGTAAATTATGATGATTTTGAAGAATATATAATGAATCAATGGTACAAATATTCAAATGATCCTGTAGATATAAACTGTAGGTTAACAGCATTCTCATTATTTAAGGATAACATTATATCAAAAGGTAAATCTCAAGATGAAGAGAAATACTTGATGTTTGATTTAGAGGCTATAAATAGAAATCCTTTATGTAAATTTAAGGATGAGGAAGTTGAAAAATTTATTAATTTTTATACATATATGCCAGCTGAAGTAGCCGAATCAATATCAACAGAAGATGTAAAAAAACATGCTATTACTATACAAAAGGAATGGAAAAAAAGGAACATTAAATTTGTAAATAATACCAAAGTATCAATTATAAATTGTTTTTTGCATGAAAAAGATACAAAAATAATATTTTGTGGTCACAGTGGAATACTTGTAGAAACTGATAATGGTTTTATTTTTATAGAGAAATATTCTTTCTTTCTTCCTTATCAAGTAACTAAATTTAATACAAGGGAAGAACTAAAGAAGTATTTATTAAATAGATTAGATGTAGGGTATGGAGAAAATGTTTCAAAACCTATTATTATGGAAAATGATAAGTTAATTTAAATATTTTTATTATCACTTATATTATATGCAATACATATGTATGTTTAACAAAAAAGATGTAGGTTAATTTGTTTTTTATACAAATTAACTTACATACTAATTCTATAGGATAAACTTTAAAAGGGGATTTTTACTTTAAATTTATTTAGAATACAACATTATATTTTGAAAAATTGTTTTAGAGTTACTTATGTTTTCATAAGAATGTTGAGTATTTCCTTTAAAGCTTATGGAATGTCCTTTATTTAACATAAATACTTTATTATTAATAGTTAATTTTAATTCACCTTTTGTAACTATAATATATTCTTTAACACCATAATCATGAGGAGAAGATATATGATTACAATTTGGTTCTAGTTCAATAGTAAACACTTCAAAATTTTTTTTAGCGTCAAAAGGGAATATAGGATATAATTTCATTCTGTTATTATCTTCGATTATTGGATCTATTTTATCTTGATATATAATTTTTAAATTTTCATTTGAATCATCAATAAATGATGAAAATGAAACCTTTAATCCAGTGGCTATTTTCCACAATGTAGATACTGTTGGATTAGATTCACCACGTTCTATTTGACCTAACATTGCTTTACTAACCCCTGTCAATTTAGATACAGTATCTAAACTCATATTTTTTTGAGTTCTTATAGTTTTTAAGTTTATTCCAATAATTGAAGTTAATTCTTTCATAAATGCAGCTCCTTTTTATTTATAAAATCATATATATTATAGCATATATGATTTTTATAACTCATAGGTAAGTAAAAAATTCCTTATTGTAAAATATAACGCATAATTATATAATATAACGTATAAAATATTGTATAAGGAGTAGTTTAATGAAAAAATCAATTTTACTAGGAATATCATCAGCATTTTTCTTTTCATTTACATTTGTATTAAATAGTAAAATGAATATATTGGGGGGGAGTTGGATTTGGAGTGCATCTTTAAGATATATATTTATGTTACCAATTTTACATATAATAATGATTTTAAGAAATGAAAATACATATGTTATAAAGAATATTTTAAAAAAGCCTACCAAATGGTTATTTTGGAGTACTGTTGGGTTTGGACTATTTTATGCACCATTAAGTTTTTCATCAGTTTATAGTCCATCATGGGTAGTTTCAGCAACGTGGCAGATTACAATAATAGCAGGTATACTTTTATCACCATTATTTTATGAGTATATTAAGACAGATAAGGGAATTTTGAAAAGAAGAAATAAGATTCCTAAAAAATCTTTAATGATTTCTTTTATAATTTTAATAGGAGTGTTTTTAATTCAATTTGAACAAAAAGGACAAGCATCTATGTGCAAAAATTTAATGGGAGTTATACCTATATTTATTGCTGCAGTTTCATATCCTCTTGGAAATCGTAAGATGATGGAATTATGTAATGACAAATTTAATACATTACAAAGAGTATACGGTATGACAATAGCTAGTATTCCATTTTTTATATTTTTATCTATATTTGGATTACTAAAGATAGGTATGCCGCAAAAACAGCAAATATTACAATCTTTATTAATAGCTATTTTTTCAGGAATTATAGCCACAACATTATTTTTTAAAGCAACTGATTTAGTTAAAGAAGATTTGTATAAATTAGCTGCAGTTGAGGCTACTCAGTCAGGAGAGGTTATATTTACTTTATTAGGAGAAATTTTAGTTTTACATGGTGAAGTTCCAAGGGTTATTGGTTTAATAGGAATATTTCTTGTGGTTACAGGAATAGGTTTAAATAGTTTTATATCAAATAAGAAAAGTTAAAATAAAAATATGAGATAAAAAAGTTAGGACTTAACTTTAAGTCCAACTTTTCTATCTTCTGTAGCAGATTTTTAATATTTTTTTCCATTTATATATGTGTATATACACATGCTAGTCATAGATAAAATAAGTATTGATAATAAAATGTACTGTTTTCTAGAGATTTTATTTTTAGTTTGTAATGCAATTGTTTCTTTGGTTTTATCTGAATTTTTGTTGTACTTATTTGGAGATAACTTTTGGGTAAGTTTCTTATCTAAGTTTTTCTGAGCTTTGAAGTAGTCACCATTATTAATATATTTCTGATATCTTAGTATCATATCATAAGTTGGACTACAAATAAGTTTTAAAGTTTTATAATCAGATGAAGTTGCTTTAAAAATCCAAAATTCATCTATTTTATTAACATCAGTTAATCTAGCTACTATGTAATCATTTTTCTTAGGTGTGGTATTAGTACCATAATATTTATCAAACTTTTTAATTTTTATTTGTTTATCTTTAATTTTACCCATCATAACGGTTATAGGTTCAATTATAAATTCCTTATCAGAAGTATTTATTATTTTACCAATAAAAAGTCCTTTTTGAGGATTAATCATAATACTTTCTGGTATATTTCCAGCAAAAGCAGTAGTAGTTATTGAAATAAGAAGAAGAAAAAGAAGTATACTGAATCGTTTAAACATATAATAACCTCCTAAAATATCACATTATATAATATAATATAAACAGGAGATATATGATAATAATAACAAATTTTATTTATCATTTTAGGTAATTTATTTATGTGTTTAGGATAAATTAATTGAAATCCATTAAACTAAAGAATAAAAATTACAGAATTTATCATAAAAGTTACATTGAAAATTTTCATATATTATAAAATTATTATTATAATATAAAAGTGTAAAATAGCCCTAATCATTTTCAGGGCTATTATTAATCTATATTGTGTGCTATAGGTTTTCTATCTTTAAATGTAAAAATATATTTATAGTTTAAGGTTTTTAAAAGATTTAAGGATTCTTTACAATTGTATCCTATATCACAAGCTTTATGAGCATCTGAACCTATAGTTATAATTTCTCCCCCTAAAGATTTATATAATTTTAAAATTTCTACTTTAGGATGAATATCTTTTAAAGAATTGCGAAGTCCAGATGTATTTATTTCAATACCTATTCCACGAGAAATAAGCTTACTTAAAATTACTTGTAAGATATCTTTAAAATCATTAAATTCATAATTACCAAAAGAATTATAGGCATACCTATTCATTAAATCTAGGTGAGCTGCAATATCAAAGTCACCAAAAGAAGCTAATTTAAGCACTTCATTAAAATATAAATCATAAGTTTCACTTTTACTTAGTTGTTTACATAAAGCTCTATGACCAATATTATTTATATTATGTACTGATCCTAAAATCATATCTATATCTAAATCTTTAAGTTCATATATAAATTTATTAGGACTTTCATGTGGTTCACATAGTTCAAGTCCTGTATATATATTTAAATTACTAGAATATATTTCCTTAGCTTTTTTTATATCTTCAAAATATTTTTCAAAGTTCATATAACCATAAGTTTTTTTATTATTATCAATAGAAAAATGTTCTGTAAATGCAATATGAGTAATACCAGTATTTATAGCACTTTTACATAAATTTACAATAGAAGCTTTGGAATCAAAAGAATTATCTGAGTGAGTATGTAAATCATATATCATAAAAACACCTTCGTTTCTTAAATTTAAAATAAATAACATAATAATATTAACACAAATTATATGTTAAGGAAAAAATATTGATACATATAAATTTTTTAAATTATGAGACAATTCTAATGATAATATGATAAAATTATATTTAATTTTTAAATTTAATTTATTAGATTTATAGGTAAACGATTTAATCAAATGATAAAATTAGGAGGAAAATATATGAGTTCAATTTTTACAGGTGCATTCAGTGTAGGTGTATTATCATGGCTTTGGGCATATTTAAGCTCAAAACTAGGATTGATAACATGGGTTGGATTTATTGGATGTACAAGTTATTATGCCTCAGGTGGAGAATTTAAGGGACTTAGAAAATCTTTAATATGTAATATGTCTGGTGTGTTTTGGGCTATGATTATTATTAAGGGAAGTTCATTCTGGAATTTTTCACAAGCTGGTGCAATATTAACAGGAGTTTTTTCTTTTGTTATGTGTTATCAATCAAGAAATAAATGGCTTACATTTATACCAGGCTCATTTATGGGGGCATGTTCTACTTTTGGAGCTAATGCACAGTATAAGTTAGTTATAATATCATTATTTTTAGGAACACTAGTAGGATACTTTTCAGATTTAGGTGGAAGATATATACATAAATATTTTGGTGAATAAAGAATAAAATTGTAAGGAACATCCATGAATTAAGTGGGATGTTCTTTTTTTATGTAATAATTTTTTAAAATTTATTTTTAAAATATATTATAGTTTTTTATTGGTTAAATATATAAATTTTAAAAAACAATAATTGAAAAGGATTAATTTATATAAATAAAAAAATATTATCAATAATAATCTTTATAATAATGGGGATACTTATTTTTAAAAGGTATAGTGCTTTGTAGTAGGGTAGAATTTCTAATAAGAAATCTTCAGAGAGTTATTGAAAAAAAATAAAATTTATGATATTATGTAATCAATATTGATAATCAATATCAATTACATAAGGTAATAGACGAGGAGGCGGATATATGAGTAAGTGCTATTTAGAAGCATATATGAAAACAATGGATAGTTTTAGTGATAAAGATTACTTACTTTCAACTATACTATATAGTATTGCACCGACTCTTGCAGGAGAAAAAGTGTCTTCACTTGTAAATTTTAATAAAACCAGAAAAAGAAATTTATATAGTTTTTGGATGAAATATAAAGAAGAAATTATAGATGTTTTAAATATAGAGTGCTTTGAACTTAAGAAGACAGAAGATATGTGCGTGGTTCTTTTTTATAACGATAATCAATTAACGGATATATTATCTAATGCAAGAAATCAGAAATTTTTGAGTCGTTTTAATTATAGTAATTTTAATTCAAATATTGAATGTTTAGAGATATTAAAAGAGAGATATGAAAATTTATGTCCACATGAAATCGGCATATTTTTAGGATATCCTCTTAAAGATGTAATAGATTTTGTTGAGTGTCCTAATAAACAATGCTTATTACTTGGATATTGGAAAGTATATAATGATATAAAGGATGCTCAAATAAAATTTAATAAATTTGATTCAATAAAAGATAAGGTAGTTTATCTTATGGTTCAAGGCACTGAACCTTCTAGAATCTTAAGTTATATTTAAAAGAATTTGAAGAATTTGATCTTCAAATTCTTTTTTTTATGAAAAATTTACTAACTATTGTTGACATACCAAATAAATAGTGGTAATATTTAACCTGTAAATGAAATTCAGTTTCAATTGTTTATAGAACTCATTATCATATGTACTAGAAGTAAGGGGGAGAATCATGGAAAATACTTTAAAAAATATCCCAGTAGGTTCAAAAGCCAAAGTGGTTGGTATATTAAGAAATAGTCAATTTAAAAGAAGACTTATGGATATGGGAATAATCCCAGGAGTAGAAATTATAGTTACGGGTAAAGCTCCACTTGGGGATCCCATTGAGATTTTAGTAAGAGGATACAAGCTTACTTTAAGAGGAAAAGAAGCTGTAGATATTATGGTAGGTTAAAGGGGGAATATTAAATGAGTATTTTACCTTTAAATTTTTTTATAGAAGGTGAGTCAGGAGTAGTAGAAGATATAAAAGGTGATACTAATTTATTTCAAAGACTATCTTCTATGGGATTTAACAAAGGAGCAACACTACAAGTAGTTAAAAATGATTTAGGACCTCTTATTGTTGCATTAGGAGGAAATAGAGTTGCCGTTGAAAGAGCTGTTGCTCATAAAATCATGCTAGAACCAGCTGATTTAAGTTATGAGTAATTATTTTTAATATTATAATGATAATGAATGTCATTACTAACAAAGATGTGGGAGGTTTTTAAATGAGCACTATTGCTTTAATTGGTAATCCCAATTGTGGAAAAAGCACAATATTTAATGCCATAACTGGTTCCAAACAACATATAGGAAACTGGCCAGGGGTTACTGTAGAGAAAAAAGAGGGAAAAGTTAAAGTTGACAATGAAGTTTATACAATAATAGACTTACCAGGTACATACAGTCTGGGAGCTTATTCGGAAGATGAAAGAGTTGCTAGAGATTATATATTAAAAGAAAAACCAGATGTTGTTGTAAATGTAGTAGATGCATCTAATATTGAAAGAAACTTATATTTGACTACACAACTTATAGAAATGGGTGCAAATGTAGTTATAGCATTAAATATGATGGATGAAGCTGAAGGCAAGAATATAAAAATAAATACAGAAGCTTTGTCAAAAGAATTAAATATTCCAGTGATTTCAACAGTTGCAGTAAAGAAAAGAGGAGTTAAAGAACTTTTAAGAGAAGCTGTTAGAAATATAGGAAATAATGTTAATAATAAAGTGTTTCAATTTGGAAGTGAAATTGAAGGTGAAATTTCAAATATAGAGGGATTAGTACAAGAATATTTCAGTGATTTAGATTATCCAAGTAATTGGATTGCAATAAAGTTATTAGAACAAGATGAATTTATAATGAGTAATTTGAATACAAAAAGTAATTGGCACAAATTTTCAGGATTCCTAAATGAGAGTATGGAAAATATATTTAAACATTTGGGACAAGATGCTGAAATGGCTATAGTAGATAAAAGATATGATTTTATAGGAAGAGTTGTTAGTAAAGGGGTTAAAAAGGAAAGTGGATTTAAAGAAACAACATCAGATAAAATTGATAAAGTAGTAACTCATAAAATTTGGGGACTTCCTATATTTGCACTTATAATGTTTTGTATGTATCAATTAACTTTTGTAGTTGGTAAAGAGTTACAAGATAGAACAGGTGATTTAATTGGAGATTTAGGTGAAAAAGTTGCAAATATGATGACTAATTCAGGAATGTCAGAAATGCTTACAAATTTTGTTAAGGATGGGATATTCGCAGGTGTTGGAGGAGTTGTATCATTCCTTCCTCTTATAATGGTATTATATTTATTAATGGGTATACTTGAAGATAGTGGTTACATGGCAAGAGCAGCATATGTTATGGATAGAATTATGAGGATGCTTGGATTACATGGTAAAACTTTTGTATCTATGATAATTGGTTCAGGTTGTAACGTACCAGGTATCATGGCAACAAGAACTCTTGAAAGTAAAAAAGATAGAATGATTGCAATACTTATAAATCCTTTTGTATCCTGTGGTGCAAGAATGCCAATATATATGTTATTTATAGCAGCATTTTTCCCAGAACATGGTGGAGCAATGTTATTTTTATTATATGTAATAGGAATTATAGTAGCATTAATAATGGGTAAAATATTCAGTAAGACTTTATTTAAAGGGGAAAAATCTTATTTTATAATGGAACTTCCTCCATATAGATTACCATCAGCTAAGAATGTACTTATGAATATGTGGGACAAAGTTGGAGGATTCTTAAAGAGAGCAGGAACTATTATATTTGCAGTTGTAACATTACTTTGGGTACTTGGAGTATTGCCATTTGGTGTAGAACCAAATAGTGAAGCTAGTTTACTTGGCAGAATTGGATCAGCAATTGCACCAATATTTAAACCAGCTGGATTCGGTACTTGGCAAGCATCAGTTGGATTATTTACAGGTATAACTGCAAAGGAAGCTGTTGTTGCAACTTTAGGAACAGTATATGCTGGTGTTGAAGAAGGTACTGAAGTTGTTAAAGCAATTCAAGGAGTATTTACTCCATTAACAGCATTTGCATTTATGGTTATGAACTTACTATATACTCCGTGTGGAGCAGCTATAGCAACTATAAAAAGAGAAACTAACTCTACTAAATGGACTATATTTGCAGCAGTTTATACATTTGCAATAGGATGGATTGCAGCAGTTTTAATATTCCAAATAGGAAGATTGCTAGGATTTAAATAGGTAGAAATTTTTTAATTTTAACATAGATATTATTACTTAAATGTAATAACATATACAATTATATTTTCCTAAGTATAAGGAGCTATCTTGTGAGTGCAAGATAGCTCTATTTATTTAGTATAAAAACTTCTAAATAATAATATATCAATAAAAAGTATTCTTAAATATAACTTAGATATAACAATGTTAAGCATATAACAAATGGTATGAAAATTAAGCTTAAAAATTTTGATTTAAAAGATAAAAATTTATTAAAAATACTTTTAATTTCATAAAAAATGGTATATAATATAAATAATTGGTATTCAATTATGAAACCAAATTCAAAAAATAAATAAATTCAAGTTAAAAACTTAACAACTTATATCCACAACAAGTGGAATGAGAATGGAGGGTATTAAAATGTCAGAAAAAGTTTTAACAAGAAGAAAATTTAGTACAAGGCAGATAACTACCATAGGTGCATTATTTGCTATAGTAATAGTACTAGGAGCTACTGGATTAGGATTTATACCAGTGCCACCTGTAAACTTAACTATAATGCATATTCCAGTAATTGTAGGTAGTTTAGTTGAAGGACCTATAGTTGGAGGAATCCTTGGATTCTTATTTGGATGTTTCAGTATGTTTCATGCAATTAATACTCCAACGCCTGTATCATTTATATTCTTAAATCCGGTGGTATCTATTTTACCAAGAATTTTAATTGGTATAACACCTTATTTGGTATATAAGTATTTAAATATAAAAAAATATACTAAGGTAAGAATAGGAATTGCAGCAGCAGTAGGATCATTTACAAATACATTAGGGGTTGTTGGTTTAATGTATGGATTATATTTAAATCAATATTCACAAGCTTTGCATATATCTACTAGTGCAGCTAGTAAAACTATGCTTCTCCTAGTTTTAAATGGATTTAATTCAGCTGGACTTTCAATTTTAGTAGCACTGCCTATAGTTTTAGCAGTTAAAAAAATAAGAGGAAGTAAATAAAATTTTATAATTTATAACATATAGATGAGTAAAATGACATTATTTAAAATACAAATTTAAATAATGTCATTTCGTATTAATATGTATTTAAAAATTACAAAGATTATCTAATAAAACTTGCAAGATTTTAAAGTATGAAGTATAATAAATTTCAAATAAATTATAACAAAGCAATAAAAGGCAGAGTAGATATTTGTGCGTTAAGTGCCATTGGAACGGGAAGTTGTCCATTGGACGAAAAATGAATTTTCATTTGCGGTACATATGTCGCATTCCGCTGCCATAAAAGAGAAAGGGCATATCCCCTCTTTTTGGCATATTGTAAAAAAGAGAGGAGGAGAAGCATTTGAAAAAAATAAATGTTATGGTTTATATGGCTTTCATGGTTACACTAGAGATTATATTTACTAGATTTTTAGCTATAGAAACGCCTATTATAAGAATAGGGTTTGGGTTTATTCCAGTGTCTATGGCTGGAATGATGTTTGGACCACTTTTAGCTGGTATTGTTGGAGTGGTGGCAGACATATTGGGAATGATTATATTTCCAAAAGGAGCTTATTTCCCTGGATTTACTTTAAGTGCATTTATAGTAGCAGTCATATATGGATTTTTCTTTTATAAAAAAAGTGTATCTTTAAAAAGAGTACTTTTGGCTGTAGGTATTATTACACTTTTTGTAAATTTAACTATGAATACAATGTGGTTAACGATTATAACTGGGAAGGCAGCTAAAGCTTTACTTATACCAAGATCTATAAAAGAGATTGCTATGTTTCCAGTTCATACAGTTTTAGTTTATACTGTATGGAAATTAGTGGATAAATTTGAATTTGTACCTAGACTTGTTACAAAGTCTAATAAATAATAATTATAAAAGTATTCAGTATACAAAATGCTGAATACTTTTTTATTTATAAAAACAGGTAAACTCAATTTTGTATAACACACCAAAATTTTGTTTAAAATCTATGAATTTTTAATTATTTCAGAATTTACACTTGTATTGTTAAGGAAAATTTAATATAATAATACAGTAAAATAAGTAGTGTTCGGATGAAGATAGCGGGAGAGAGATGGTATTCCATCCACCGAAGAGGTCAATCTTTCAGGTAACTATATTTATAGGGGATGACCGTTATTGGACGAGCCTCTGGAGAGATCCATTAGTGGACACCGAAGGAGAAAAATAGTTATTAAATTATAACTATTGAAACTCTCAGGTAAAAGGACAGAGGATAGGATTATTTTATAATACAAAAAAATAATTCGTATTCTCCTCCGTAAAATAAACAAATCATAGGAGGATGATAACATGTCAGTATTATCACAAATTTTTAACAAAATTGATTCTTTAGTATGGGGTCCACCATTACTAATCTTATTGGTAGGTACAGGTATTTATTTAACATTAAGACTTGGACTTTTACAAATTTTTAAATTACCATTGGCACTAAAATATGTTTTTGGAAAAGATGATGAATTAGAAGAAGAAGGCGATGTATCTAGCTTCGCGGCATTATGTACAGCTTTATCTGCAACTATAGGTACAGGAAATATAGTAGGTGTTGCAACAGCATTAAAGGCTGGAGGACCAGGAGCAATTTTTTGGATGTGGGTAGCGGCTTTCTTTGGAATGGCTACCAAATATGCAGAAGGTTTACTTGCAGTAAAATATAGAACTATAGATGAAAATGGACAAATGGCTGGAGGACCTATGTATTATATAGAAAAAGGTTTAGGTAAGAAATGGCTTGCTAAAATCTTTGCTATATTTGGTATAGGAGTTGCATTCTTTGGTATAGGAACATTTGCTCAAGTAAAAGCAATAACTCAAGTTGTTAATGTTACATTTAATATACCAATAATAGTTCCTGCTGTTATAATTACATTATTAGTTGCTCTTGTAACTATTGGTGGAATTAAGAACATAGCAGCAGTAGCAGAAAAAGTAGTACCTTTTATGGCAGCTTTTTATATAGTTGGTTGTGTAATTATTTTATTGTTTAATGCATCAGCTCTTCCAACAGCAATTAAATTAATAATGAAAAGTGCATTTACACCAACAGCAGCAGTAGGTGGATTCTTAGGAACAACAGTTATGAAAGCACTTCAAAGTGGTATAGCAAGAGGAGTATTTTCTAATGAATCAGGTTTAGGTAGTGCACCAATTGCAGCTGCAGCAGCAAAGACTAAGTCTTGTGTTCGTCAAGGACTTATATCAATGACAGGAACTTTCTTTGATACTATATTAATATGTACAATGACAGGAATTGTACTTATATTAACAGGTGCATGGAGTTCAAATCTTGAAGGAGCAGCAATGACAACTTATGCATTTAATTCAGGACTTCCAATTCCGTATTTAGGAAAGATGATAGTTGCTATAGGCCTTATATTCTTTGCTTTTACAACTATTCTTGGATGGAATTATTATGGAGAAAGATGTGTAGTTTATTTAGCTGGAGTTAAGGCTATAAAACCATATAAAATAATATATATAGTTTTAGTTGGTATGGGATCATTTATTGGACTTGATTTAATTTGGATAATAGCGGATATAGTAAATGGATTAATGGCAATACCTAATCTTATAGCTTTAGTAGGCTTAAGTGGTGTAATAATAGCTGAAACTAAAAAATTCTTTGAAGAAAAGAAACAATTAGATATTTTAGAGAAAAGTAATATGGATGAGATTGTTCAATAAAATATAATATAAAATAAAGCATAGTTTGTTATAATACGAACTATGCTTTTAAAATTTTCAATTAAATTTCATCATATAAAATATAATCATATAATAAAGTAATTTTTTATGTAAAGTTAATAAGTTATTTTAATATAACTTTGTGTTATAATATTGGATGAAAATAGAGAAAACTAATAATTAAAGGAGAATTAAAATGAGAATAGCGATTTTTTCAGATATACATGGTAATATTGAAGCTTTAAAAGCAGTTTTAGAAAATATAAAATCTAAAAATGTTCATAGAGTAGTATGTCTTGGAGATTTAGTTGGATATGGTCCTTTTCCTAATGAAGTTATTGATTTAATAAAAAGTAAAGATATATTAACTATAGCAGGTAATTATGATATGGCTGTAGTAACAAATGATATAAAATATATACAGGATAATCCTTTAAACAGAGAATTTGTATTACCTTGGTCAGTAGAAGAGGTTACAGAAGCTAATAAAAAATATTTAAAAAGATTGCCAGAGGATATTATAGTTGTTGAACAAGGAAAGGTATTAAAATTTGTTCATGGAAGCAATAGAGCTATAAATGAATACCTTTTAGAAGATTCTGATGTTGCAAAAGAAGTAATGGATGAATTAAAGGAAGATGTTCTTATATGTGCACATACTCACATACCTTATGAAAAGAAGTATGGAGATAAGGTGCTAATTAATGATGGAAGTGTTGGAAAACCAAAGACAGGTAGTCCAAATTCAAATTATGTTATTTTAACTATAGAAGAGAATGATATTAAATCAGAAATTATAGAAGTTGAATACGATTATGAAAAAACAATAAAAGCTATGGAAGAAAAGAATTTCCCAAAAGAACTTATAGATACAATAAAAAATGGAAAATAAAATATCAATAAAAAACTATACTAAAGAGAAGAATATTTCAAATTAGTATAGTTATATTTTAATTATTTTTTGAAGAAATATAATTTACCATCTTCAAGGGAGTAATCTATTAAGTTATTATCAAATAAATATGATATAAAAGCAGAGATTGATGAATAATCTAAATGATATTGTTTAAAATTAGTAGACATATCATTTAGTACAATTATATTCTCTAATATATCTTCCTTAGTGCAAGGTTGGTCTAAAAGTTCTAAAATAGTATTTTTTATATTTTCAATTCTTTCAAGATTTTTATCAGCTAAATCTTTAATTTCATTTGCGTCTAAAACTTTTTTCTCATGACTAATTATAAAAAAATCAGCATCTAAAGCTTTTATTGTATTTAATGTATTTATAGATTCTTCTATATTAAATAAAAATGGTATAGGGTATTTTTCTAAAGTTTCATATCCAAAAATAGAGTCACCAAGGAAACATACTTTTTCTGGAGTTATAATTCCTATATGCTCATGAGAATGTCCTTTAAGAGATAAAACTTCAAATTTTTCATCATTGATTTTATTAGTACCATATTTAAGAATTTCATCAGCAACAAAAGGCTTTCTATTAGTAAGTTTTTTTGGTGCATTTGATGAAAATAATATTGTAGAGAACAGTTCAGAATTTTTCATATATATACTTTCTTTTTCGGAAGTATACACAAGAGTACCTGTGTAATTTTCTTTAAAATAATGATTTCCACCATAGTGATCTGTATGGGCGTGGGTATTTATTATGTATTTAGGATGTAATCCATTTTCTTTTAATATATCATCAATTTTACGAGCAGCTGAATTATCAAGTCCACTATCAACTAGAAGACAAAATTTATTTTTAAATACATATACTCCAATATTAGTGGGAGCATCAATAAAGTAGGTATTTCCTTTAAGTTTATTCAATTCCAATTTTAAACACTTCCTTTATAAATAAAATAACAAATAAGAATATATCACAACTAATAATAAATAACAAATAAGTTATAATATATAATAAATATGCATTAAAAAATTCCATTTATATATGAAAAATTTTATTTAAATAATAAAAAAATAAAAACAAAGAAATTATTGATAAATTATTGACATAGTAATTTAAAAGTTGTATATTATGGGTAGTAAATATTTACATAGAAATTTTCTATGGCAGTTGACCTTTGGCAATTGACATTGGAATCGGCGGCAGGCAGTTGACTGTGCAGCAATTGACCTGCCTTTAGTTCAAACTGAACATGAGTATCCCTAACTTTAGTTGGGGATTTTTTGTTTATATATACTAATAGATTATTTATAATATTAATGGGTATAATTACTTTACATGATGTAGATATTAGTGCATAATTATTTTTAAGTATATAAATTAAATTTTTATAGACATAGGGAGGGAAAAATAATGAGTGAAGAAATTAAAAATGACGTTAAATCAGAAGATGAAGTTATAAAAACAGAGGAAAATAATTTAGAATCAAAAATTACTTTTAAAGATA
Organism: Clostridium novyi; assembly: GCF_003614235.1. Next base: position 1,596,416 of record NZ_CP029458.1, read on the forward strand.
CATTTGTTTCAAATTTAGTGGATATATTAGTTACATTAGGATTATCTATAGTAGCTTTATTTATTATAGATGGAATACTTAGAGTAACAGCAGGATATTATGTAACTCAAAAAGTACAAATGACTGCAATTATTTATTTAATAATATCATTAATATATACAAGTGTTATACAAATAAAAAGCTATGATACTATAGGAATGAGAGTATCTAAATTAAAAATAAACAAAGTAAAATAGAGATATAGGAGAGAACGTATGAAAAAAAGAAAGGTATATGAATTTGACATAGTAGACACAGAATTTCCAGGGTTTGGAGTTGCTTATAAAGATGATACTAAAGTTTTAATTAAGAATGCTCTTCCTGGACAAAAGGTAGAAGGTTTTGTTAACAAGAAAACCAAAGAGTATGCTAAAGCAAAATTAAATAAGGTAATAGAAGATGTAGATTATAAAATAGATGCTAAGTGTCCTATCTTTGATGTCTGTGGCGGATGTAGTCATCAATTTCTTTCATATGAAAAGCAATTAGAGATTAAAAAGGATCAAGTTTTAAAATTATTTAAAAATGCAGGTATAAGTGGATTTGAGTTTTTAGGAATACAAGGAAGTCCAGAAGAATTCGAGTATAGAAATAAAATGGAATTTACCTTTGGAGATATGGAAAAGGGTGGAGAACTTACTCTTGGAATGCATGCTCAAGGTAAAAGTTTTGGAATCATAAGTGCAGATGAATGTAAAATAGTAGATAGTGATTTTAACTTGATTTTAAAAACCGTACTTGAATATTTTAGAGGAAAAGAGCTTCCTCACTATAGAATAATGAGTCATGAAGGATATCTTAGAAACTTAGTTATAAGAAAAGGTAGAAATACTCAAGAGATAATGGTTAACTTAGTTACTACATCTCAAAGAGAGTTTGATTTAAGTGAATTTGTTGAACTTTTAAAAGGACTTAACTATAAAGGAGAATTAAAAGGAATACTTCATACAGTTAATGATTCATTGTCAGATGTGGTTCAAGCAGATAGCATGAAAGTTCTATTTGGACGTGATTACATAATGGAAGAAGTTTTAGGACTTAAGTTTAAGATATCACCATTTTCTTTCTTCCAAACTAATACTAAAGGGGCAGAGGCTCTTTATAGCATAGTTAGAGATTTTATGGGAGATGCAAAATCTAAAGTAGTTTTTGATCTTTACTGTGGTACAGGAACTATAGGACAAATAGCAGCTCATAATGCAGAAAAAGTTATAGGAATTGAACTTATAGAGGAAGCTGCAAAAGCAGCTAATGAAAATGCAAAACTTAATGGTCTTAATAACTGTGAGTTTTTAGCAGGGGATGTAGCTAAGGTTATTAAGGATATTAAAGTAAAACCAGATATAATAATATTAGATCCACCAAGACCAGGAGTGCATCCGGATGCTTTAAAGTATGTTACAAAGTTTAATGCTAAGGATATAATCTATGTTTCATGTAATCCTAAGACTTTAGTTGAGGATTTAAAATTCCTTATAAAAGAAGGATACAAAGTTGAAAAGGTTAAGGTTAAGGATATGTTTCCTCATACGCCACATGTGGAAAGCGTGGTTAAACTAAGTAAGTAATACCAATGGTTTAAGTCAATTAAACATATAAAAAATAAGTAATTACTACGAATTTGCTACCAATGATATTTAGTTGGTAGCAAATTTATTATTGTATAAAGAAAACCACCTGCTATGCAGGTGTGTTCAGAAAAGCTTTTAGCGATGAGTATGACAAAAAAGACCTCCTTTTGATACAATAAAAAAGGTTTCGTCAGCCAATCTAAAGAACAAAAGGAGGTCATCCGAATGGATAGTAATAGTTTATCACATACAAAATGGAATTGTAAATATCATATAGTGTTTGCACCTAAGTTTAGAAGAAGAGAAATATATGGAGATAGGAAAATAGAGATAGGAAAAATATTAAGGCAATTATGTGAGTGGAAAGGTGTAGAAATAATAGAAGCCAATGCATGTGTAGATCATATACATATGTTAGTATCGATACCACCTAAAATGAGTATATCTAGTTTTGTAGGGTTTTTAAAAGGGAAAAGTAGTTTAATGATATTTGAAAAGTTTGCAAATTTAAGATATAGATATGGAAATAGACATTTTTGGTGCAGAGGATATTATGTAGATACAGTAGGAAGAAATAAAAAAGCAATTACGGAATATATAAAAAATCAACAAAAAGAAGATATGATATCAGATCAAATAAGCTTAAAAGAGTATATGGACCCTTTTAAGGGTAGCAAGTAACAAAAGATGCGGCTGGCGGGCTTTTATAAGCGCCTTAAGGCGCAACGCAGGTAAGGTCTCCTTATAGGACGATAGAAATACCACCAGCTAAGCTGGTGGATTATTATTTACTACTAATTTTTCAAATATATCTATTGTATTGTTTTGAATCTTTTCTGTTACATGAGAATATGTGTCTATAGTAGTTGCTAATTTAGAATGACCTAATCTTTTCTGAATATCTTTTATATTAGCACCACCCTCCAGTAGCATAGAAGCATGAGTATGTTTTAGAGCATGGAAGTTGAATTTTATTCCTAAGTCATAGTTTACTACACGGCTTAAGTATTTTAACGAATCACTTGAAACAAGTTCACCATTTTCTTTGGTAGAGATTAAGTCCGTAGTAATATATGTTTTGCCATGAAAGTCATAGGTATTTTTAGCATAATATTTACCGTATCTTAGTTGATTTTCTTTTTGCCATAGATTATGTTTCTTTAGTATATTAATAAGAGTATCACCAATTCTTATAGTCCTATTAGAGCTCCTAGTTTTAGGAGTATCAAAACACCATTCATGACCTTGTTTTAATAGGTTCTTTTCAACAGTTAATGTTTTATTTTCAAAGTCTATATTATCCCAAGTTAATGCACACACTTCACTAGCTCTTAGGCCAGTATGAAAAGCTATTTGAACATTAATATAAAAGCTGCTGCCAAAAGGGAATCTATCTAATATTTGATTAACTTCATCTATAGTTAATAAGCTTATCTTTTCATCAGATTGTTTGGTATTAAATTTGGGCATTGATACATATAACATAGGGTTTTCTTTTATAAATCCATATGGATGTACGGCCATCTTTAATGATCCACTTAATACACCATAAAAGTTACCTAAAGTATTTTTGGTATATCCATTTTTCTTTTTACTATTCATATAAACGTCAAGATAATAATGAAATTTTCCGATCATTTAAGGGTGTAGTTTTTTACTCATCGTCATCTTTAAAGTGATCTTTTAAGCGATAAGACTTTCCATTAATAGGTACAACATGAGTATGGTGCAAAACTTTATCTAATATGGAATTTGCAATAACAGGATCATAAAAAATATCATCCCAAGCATTGAAATTTATATTGGTTGTTAAAATTGTACTTTTTTTCTCATATCGCATGTCAATGAGTTGGAAGAATAACTTAGAGTCTTCTTTATTTATCGGTAGATAGCCTAATTCATCTATTATTAGGAGCTGAGCTTGTACTTACTAAAATGTTTAAGTCTAGAATCTAATCTATTCTCTAAATTTGCACGTTTTAATTGCTGTAATAAATCATGACATTTAATAAAGTATGTACTATATCTACGTTTTGCTGCCGCAATTCCTATAGATGTAGCAAGGTGCGTTTTTCCTACTCCACTAGGACCTAGGAAAACTATATTTTCTTGTGTAGTTAGAAAGCGTAATGTTAAAAAATCTAATATCTGATCTTTATTAATGCTAGGTTGAAAGCTGAAATCAAAGTCTTTACCCTCTTTTTTATGAGGAAAAGCGCCTACTTTCACCATAGATTTAATCATATTTGCTTCTTTAAAATCTATTTCATAAGCTGTAAGCTTAATAAGAGCATCAACAAAGGATAAATTATTTTTAGTAAAAAAATCAATGACTTCGTCTAAATGATTAATCATTTGTTTAAATTTTAAATACTCTAGATTTTTTATAAGTTGTGTATATGCACTATTCATTTTTATATACCTCTCCTATTAAATTCAAATTTTGCCTAGCTTTCTTCATCATTTCATATGAGCTTTTATTAAATGTTAAAGCACTAATCTCAGCATAATGTTCTGCAGGATAATTTAATTTTTTATTTTGTATATAATGAATAAAATTATTTTCCTCCATAATTAAATTTAATTTATAAAGATCCTCTAACTTATCTATTTGTATTTCAGAATTAATATTCATTTGTATAATCATAATTACCTCCGGTTTAAATGTTGGTAATTATAGTATTATACATAAATCTAATTCTTACATTCCTAGATGATTACTTTCTTGCATTCTCATAATAGCACTTATATACAAATACAAAAGTTAAAAAACAGTATAGATGTAATAACTGAAGAAGAACAAAAAATTATATGTTATAAGTATTTTGATAATATATGTGATGCTAAAATAGGTAGTTTATTAGGAAATAGTTTGTTGTTTTGCAACAAGAAAAAAGTTGAAAACATACTATACCATATAGGCAAGTGTTTATTTTGCACAGATATATTTTTATATGGATTAGAGAACTAATGAAAATTTAACGTAAATAAAGTTTAGTAAAAGGATAGGAATTAAATTTCTATCCTTTTATTTTTAGTATAAGGAGTATATAAATGATTTGTATAAAAGAAAACATCAGATGTATTTAAAAGCTATTCAGGATCCTAACTATGACAAATTACGTGTTAAGATAGATGATTTAAATTTAATACAATATAGAGCAGACACCAAAAGAAAAATCATGAAACATAGATTAGGGGACTAGTAAAAGCTAGCTATTTTTACTTTATAAAGTTAAAAATAATATATATTAATAGCAGTAATTGAAAAAAATTGATATAATATACTAATAAAAGTAAGATTTTCAAGAATGATAACAAAAGGAGGAATAAAATATATGTATAAAGGATTTAAATTGGAAGAAGATTTCAGGTTAAAAGAAATGTTACAAAAGTATAAGAAAATAGGATCAGATATGTGGGGAGAAAAAAAAGAAAGTATAAAAACAACATTAGAAGGATATATTAGAGGAGATAATTTTATTGATTGTTCAAAATTACAAGAAGATTGGTTTCCCATGGTACAATCAGATATATTTATATCTCATTCACATAATGATATAGATGTTGTTGATGGATTAGCGGGATGGTTTTATGAGGAGATGGGGTTAAATTCATTTGTTGATTCACATATTTGGAATTATTGCAATGATTTATTGCGTGAAATTGATGAAAAATATTGTCTTCATTCTAATGAAGAATCATTTGATTATGATAAAAGAAATTATTCAACTACTCATGTACACATGATGCTAGCAAATTCATTAAATAGAATGATTGATAAATCTGAGTGTGTTATTTTCTTTGAAACGCCTAATTCAATAAATCCTAAAAATATAATAAAAGAAGAAACAAATTCAGCATGGATATATTCAGAAATAATGACAACAGGAATAATAAGGAAAAATATACCTAGTAGATTTAAGCATGGAAAAAATATTGAAAACAAAAGTTTTAATGCACAATTAAATGAAAGTTTTAAACCTATATATGAATTAGATACAGGTCATTTAATAAAGATAACATATGATGATCTAAAAAGTATGTTAGGTGATCGAGAACTCCAGTTAGAAACAGATTATCTAGATAGGTTGTACAAAATAGCACAAAAAAGGAGATTGATTACAACAAATGCAGATTAATGATAGAGATAGAATTCAAATAATTCATAAAGAGATAGATTTAATACAAAACTGTATAAATAGAATGGCTAAAAATTCGTTTTTAATAAAGGGATGGTTAATATCTTTAATTGCTATATTAATAGGGTTAAAGCCGAGCGAAGTGAATATTAAATATTTAATACTTATATTGGCGTTGATAACAATTAGTTTTTGGTATTTAGATGGTTTTTTTCTAAAGACTGAGTATATTTATAGGCTTAAGTATGATTATGTTATAGAAGAAAGAAAAAAACAAAACTTTGAAAATTTATATGATTTGAATCCTAATAATATACCCGAAAAATACAAGCATAAAGTTAAAAACATTTTTAAACAAATAATTTCTAAAACATTAAGATCTTTTTATGGTCCTATTATTATCATTCTTATAATAAGTTATCTTTTTATTTATTTCAAAAAATATTAAAATTTTATTAGTAGTAATAAATAAAATACTACTAATTTGCTACCAATGAATAGATAACTAAAATAATTTAGTAAAATTTACTTAAAGTTATTTCAATAATTAAGTTTCTTATAAGCTTTTATAAATAAAGGGGTGTAAGAGATATTATAATTAATAAAACGTTGGTACAAGCTTTACTTATTTTAAACGCCACATGTGGAAACTGTGGTTCGCTTAAGCAAGTAATATCAATGGATGAGCTTTTTATAATGATAGTAAAACAAGCAAAATTCCATCCTTTTTCCATCCTAAAATTATAGTGGATGGAAGAGAGTTATTTTGAAGATATAACGGACTCAAATAAGTCCACACTAGTTTGAGTTAATTTGTTAGTGACATGTGAATAAGTATCCATAGTAGTGGATAACTTACTATGACCTAAGCGGTGTTGAATATCTTTGATATTAGCACCGGCTTCAAGCATCATAGTTGCATGAGTATGGCGAAGAGAGTGAAAACAAAAATTGATTTGAAGTTCATAATTTATAACTCGACTTAAATACTTGAAACTATCAGTAGTTACAAGTTCACCATTTTCCTTAGTACATACAAAATTATTATTTGTATAATACTCGCCATACTTTAATTTATTTTCTATTTGTTGTTTCTTATGATGTTTTAAAATATTAACTAGTGTATTACCAATGAGAATGGTTCTATAGGAACTCTTAGTTTTAGGAGTTCCAAAGACCTATTCTCGTTTTTGTTTAATAAGTATTTTTTCTACTTTAATAGTTTTATTTTTTAAATCTACACAATCCCAAGTAAGACCACAGACCTCTGCTGCTCTCATACCAGTATTAAATCCTATTTGAAGGGGAATATAAAAATTATTCTCCTCTGGGAAACGCTTAATAATTCTCCTAAACTCATCTAATGTTATTATTTTTAAATTATCACAAGTAGGTTTTAAATCATTATATTTAGGCATAGTAACATATTGCATAGGATTTCCCTTTATAAATTGATAAGGATAAACAGCCATTCTTAATGCTCCAGATAAAACTCCATAGAAACCAGAAAGAGTATTCTTAGCAAATCCATTTCTATATTTTTTATTTAAAAATTCTTGTAATGTAGCAGAACTAAGAGATTTTAGTTTATAATTCCCAAGGTGTGGTTTTATATGTTTATCAATAACACGTCTATAATTTAACTGAGTATTATATATGAAGAATCATTAGAATTGATTAATGAAGGTTATAAATAATATAAATCTTATTAAAATTCATTATAAATTTTAATAAATATTATTTTTTATTAGTCAATATAACTTATATAATTATTAATATTATTAAAATAATAATATATCATAGTCGTATTAAGCTATATTTACTCTAATTGGAGATAACCCTATCCCCTCTATCTCGTCAGCTTTCACATTCGAGAATACTTTTCTCATTATTTGATATGCTCCATTTACATCAGCATTAATTTTAATACCATTGTTGCTTACAAATAATCCTCTATACACTCTTCTTTTCTTATTATAATTTTCTTTAATAGGTAATTCGTTGTCTAAGAAACTAGTACCACTTGTATAAGATTCTTCAGTTATAATTATACTTAACCCTACATTTTCACATTTATAAATTAATTTATTTATAAATTCTTGATGTGGTATTCCTACAAATGATTGATTAACTACTTTAGACATATTGCTTTTCCTTTTCCAATCCTTATTATTACCTACAATAATAGTATTGATATTATTTTTCAAAGCATAATCTATTATCTTTTTACTAGCTTTATGAATAAAGTCTATTATTTTATTATTTCTTTTTATAGTTAATCTGTTCATTCTATTTGTATAATCCAAATTATTCATTCTCTTAGCTATTTCTTTATAATAACTTAATTTCTTGTTATAGTATTTGTTTATTGATTTTAGACCTTTACCATTGATTATTATAGGTTTTAGTCCTATATTATTAACAACAGTTGCAAAGTTATCTAATCCAACATCAATACTTATATACTTGCCATTATCATTTAATTTCTCTTTCTTTTCTATTTTATAAATTACCTCAATAACATAATGCTTATTTCTAGGCAATATTCTAACTTGCTGAAGATTACCATTTATATTAGTTTTCAATTCATACTTATTAAAACATTTAGGAAATTGAATATATCCTTTCTTTTGTTTACAATTTTGATTTGTAAATACTAAAATATTTTTACCATTTTTCTTCTTATAATTAGGTAATTTAGGTCTTCCATTATACTTTTCTTTATGCTTAGACCAATCCTTTATACTTTCAAAGAAACTGATCCAATTCTTATCTAATAACTTTAATGTTTGTTGAGATACCTGAGCCATAAGAGATTTATAATCTATACCATCTTTAACTAGGTATTCTAAAAAGTTGTATCCTAGATATTTATTATTTTCATTAAAGTAATTTATTAATTTTAATTTCTTATTTAATTCTTTACCTTGTTCAATAGCTCTTTGTTTAGCTTTTTGAAAATTAACTTCTCTAAGTTCATTAAATTTATCCACTTTAGCATTAATAGCATTTAAGTACTCATGCTGTTCAAAAGTTATTTCTTTACCTTCTTTTAATTTTGACGTTAATATGAATACTTGTCTAAGCTGATAATTGGCATAATTATATAGGTTTTTAGATAAGAAAGCATAATGATTTAATAATTTATATAGTTCATGATTTTCATTAATTATATGTTTTTCCACTCTTTGAACAGTATTATAATACTTTTTCTTTGCCATAACTGTTTCACCTCCTTGTTTTAATAGAATTATAATTTAATCTTCTTCTTGTAATACCTCTTTAATTTTGTTACATTTTCTTTTAGAATACATTTTCATGCTATAACAATGTAATAAACTAACTATCTCTTCAAACACTTCTTGACTGTCTAGTTTTTCAGAACCAACATCACTCATTACGATTATTTCACAATGGTATTTCTTGAATAAATAATAAAATAATTCAAACCCTACTCTCGATAATCTATCTTTATAGGTGATCACAACTCTTTCTACCTTATTTTGAATAATATCATCTAACATTTTAAAAAAGTCTTTTCTTTTATCAAAGCTAATTCCACTTGCTACATCTTGAAATACTTTATTTATCACCCATCCATTAGAAAAACAAAACTGTTTTAATAGTTGTACTTGATTTTCTAAATCCTTATTTTGTTTAGGAGTAGATACTCGAGCATATATATATGTTTTTCTTTCTACTCCTTTGTTGAAAAGTTTAAATACATCCTCTTTACTATAGTCATAACGCCCATTTGGTAAAGTAATTGTTCTAATGATGCCTTCCTTGACATATTTAGTTAATGTTGGTCTTGTAATTTGTAGTAATTCTAACACTTCTTTTGACTTCATATATTTATCCTCCTTACATATTTATATAATATCATATAAATGTTAGAACTACAATTATTTTTATTAAAATTTTTAATATTATTTATTAATTTTAATATTGTTTTTAACTATATCCTTTTGTTACTTTATTATCAGATGATTTTCATGATACAGAAAGTAGGTGTTATGGAATTTAATAGAAACATATATGAGACTACAACTGCTTTGTTAGAAAATAAGAGTATGTTTTATAAATTTATAATCACATAGTATAGATAGAAAGTATGCATTCAAATTATTTATATAATAGGGTATAATAATTATATAAATAGTTTAAGGTGGTGTTTTTATAAATACGGCTAAGGAGATACTATTTAATCTTATTGAAGAAATACCAGAAAATGAAATATCAGAGGTTATAGATTTTATAGGATACTTAAAATTAAAGAGAGAAAAAGAATTATATAAAGATTTGCAGAAAGCAAGTGAGAGTAGTTTGGATTTTTGGAATAATGATATAGATGATGAGGTGTGGAGTGATGTATAAGCAAGGAGATATATTACTTATACCCAGTCCTTTCAGCGATTTAACATCTTACAAATAATGATTTAATAGAAGGGTCGCTTAAAGTTACTTCTTGTATTAGAGCAGATAAAATATATACATTATCTAAATATATAGTAGTTAAAAAATTTGGAAGTGTCAAAAAAGGTATAATAGATAAGGTTAAAATTCAAATCGGTGATTTATTAAAAGAATAGATTAAATAAAGTGTTATTTATAACAAAGAACATCTATCTATAAATGATAGGTGTTTTTGTTATTGATAAAAAGCAAAAACTATATTTAATCATACGGTGGTATTGAATATAATATTATTAAAAATAATTAAAGGAAGAGGAATTAATGTGTTACTTAATAGCAAAGAAATTTGATAAAGAAGGAAGTTTAGTATTAGAGGTAGAATAAGGACAGAGATTAGCATCATTATCTAAGTATTTAACCCTAACGACACTTGAATATGGGGTACAAATAGTAACTTTAAACAATTTGGATAGTTATAGAGAATATGCTCCATATATTAATTAATGATGAAGTTGAATTTATATCTAAAGTTATAAAAATGTAAAAGGAATTAAAAAGCTTTAAAGATAAATTTAGAGAAATAAAAATTTAAAAAGCTAAGAAAATTAAAAGGATTTTGTTATATAATGAATGGGTATATAAATATTGTAAAATAAGGTCAATATACCCTTGTTTTATTAATAAATTAAAAAACATTTATTATAATACAGAATAAATTTTATGGTAAACGTTAGGATGTGTAAAATTTTGATTGAAATAATAAATAAACCTATAAATGATTTATTTTTTAATTTGGTGTCAGATAGTAAAAAAATGATAAGGTTATGTGCGCCTTATGTAAAACAGGATATAGTAAATAATATATATGTAAATAAAAGAAAAAGTGTAAAAATAGATTTTATCTCTAATTTTAGTGTTCCTAATTTTTATAAAAGATCATCAGATATAGAGGCCTTTAAAACTGTAATGGAATGGGAAGATAAAGTATATAATTGTCAAAAACTTCATGCTAAGTTTTATATTTTTGATGACAAATATTCAATTATAACTTCATCAAATTTAACATCATCAGGATTTAAAAAAAATCTTGAATATGGGGTTTTTATAAATGATGATGATTTAGTACATAAAACTCTTATAGATTTTAAAACTATTTGTGATGATAAAAGCACAGGTAAAATAAATTCTAAAAAGGTTATACAGATTGAAAAGATATTAAAAAATCTTCCTATATATAAAGATATAGATTTACAAAATTATAATAAACATACTGAAGTAGATGATATTTTAGATGTTGATATAAAATCAATAAAAAGAAGCTTAAATAGTTGGAAAAGAAGTACATTTGAAGTTGTTAATATTATAGAAAAGAATGAATTTTCATTAGATGATATTTATGTTTATGAAGAGATTTTTTTGAAAAAATATCCCAATAATAATACAATAAAGGCTAGTATAAGAAGAAATCTACAAGAGTTAAGAGATTTAGGATTAATCAAATTTTTGGGAAATGGAAAGTATAAAAAGTTGTGGAGTAGTCAAAAGTAAAAACACAAATACCAAATGATCGAGGTTATAATTGAACAAATTATTAATATGACGGTTGGGGTACAGTTTACCTTGACCGTTTATTTTAAGTTAAATTAAATAATATGAAAAATAATGATGTACTTTATTTAAAAAATTAACACTTAGTAAAAATGAATAGTTCATACATATAATTTATAAAAAACTTAGAGTATTTAAAACTTAAACAAGGATTAATCATTTAGGCAAAGTTATTAATTTTTTTATTAAAAATAATTTATGCTGTTATATATATGGTATAATTATGTGGAAAAAAATAAGATTTTACATAAAAGTATCTTTGGAGGTAAATTAATGGTTGATAATCAAGAAAAAGACAAAATTAAAAGTTTATTTAAATTTTTAAAGCAGTATAACAATATAAAAAATCCTACAATAATAGATATTAATTCACAACAGTGGCATAAATGGATTGATAATATTCCAGTTCATGAAAATATAAAGAATAATATATACAAAGAAGATGAAGATTCAAGCGTAATATTAACTGTAGGCAAACCAGAATTTACTGAATGTCCTAAACCTCCTTCAGAGTTAATAGAGTGGCTTGAAAATGAATGGGATAAGTTTGACAAAGAAGTAAAAGTAAAAAGAATAATAAATAAAACACAAAAGGATTTAGAAACAGGAAAAAAGGGTGTAGTTGAAATAAATTTTGATGATGATAGAAAAAGAGTATCAGCGTTTGAAAAATGGATGTTTAAAAGAACTACTTGGTCAAAAAAAGAAGTAATCTCACATGAGGTTGATGATATATTTAATAAGTTATATGAATTGTACTCAACATTAAAAAAAGAGTCTGAATCTATGGAACTTATATTTGGTGATGGAATTTTAGGATGCATAGATGAAAAGAAAATATATCATCCTATTCTTTTGCAAAAAGTTGATCTAATATTTGATGCTAATATTCCAGAATTTAGAATAGAAATATCCGATAGAAGTCCTGAATTATATAAAAGTATATTTACATTAATGTATGATTCCAATAAAGAATTATTACTAGAAATTTATAACGAATTTCAAACAAAAGAATTTTCACCTTTTGATATTGATAGCAGCAATTCATTTCTTAATAGAGTTGCTCATGCTTTATCTTCTAATGGAGAATTTTTAAATGATGATAAAGAATTTAAATTTCAAGAATATCCGCAAATATTTAGAAAGCCAGTTTTATTTGTTAGAAAATTAAATATGGGTTTTGAATCGGCTATTGATGATATATTGGAAGATTTAGAAGAAATAGATTATGTTCCTGGATTTTTAAGAGATATAATTGGATCAGATGATAATAACAGCACTAAGCTGAACAATGATAGTAGTACAATTGCTGAAGATAATAGTAAGTTATTAACTTCAAATGGATTAGATGAAAATATTCTTCTTACAAAGCCTGCAAATACTGAACAATTAGCAGTAGCAAAATATTTAGAAACTCATGGAGCTGTTTTAGTTCAGGGTCCTCCAGGAACAGGAAAGACTCATACAATTGCTAATATGGTGGGACATTTATTGTCTCAAGGGAAAAGTATATTAGTTACAAGTTATAGCGAGAAGGCTTTATCTGTTTTAAAGGAAAAGGTTACTGATAATTTACAGGCATTATGTTTAAGTCTGCTTTCTACAACTGAAAGTAGAATTGAAATGGAGAGGACTTTAGATATTATTAATGAAAATAGATCTAGACTGGAGCTTAATAGTTTAAATCAAAGAATAATTTCACTAGAAAAGGACAGAAAAAATAAAATAAAGAAATTAGGAGAACTAAAACTTCAACTAAAAAATGCAAGATTAAATGAATATAGATCTATAGTAATAGGAGGAGAAGAGTTTAAACCTAAAGACTGTGGAAAATTTATTAATGAACATAAAGAAAATGCAAGCTGGATTCCATTGCCTGTTAAAAAAGGCATGAATTTATCCTTAACTCATAAAGAAATAGAAGAATTATATTTAAGTAATAAGATTATTTCTAAGGATGAAGAAAATGAATTCGACAGTAGTTTACCAGATATTTCAGAACTAATAACACCTATAGAATTTAATAATTTAATTAATAAAAAGAATTCCTTTGAAGAAGAAATTCTAAATTACGGAATTGAATTTTGGCAGGAAGATTGTAAGCTAAATGAAGAAGAATTAAAGTTAATAATTAATAAAATTGAAGATGCTGTTAAAAATATTGATTTAAATAAAATTTGGACTTTAGAAATAATACAAAATTCTAAGGAAGATGCATTAAAGAAAAACTGGATTAATTTAATAAGTGAAATTGAAAATGTATATAATATCTCATTAGAGTGTTCTGAAGATATTTTAAATTATAATCCAGAGTTTAAAGATTTAGATGATAATATAGATGTTAAAGAGCAACTTGATATAATAATTAAAAAACTTGAAAGTGGTGGAAAAGTAACTAGATTAAATCTTATTCTAAATAAAAAACTCAAGTTATTTATAAATTCATGTAGAGTAAATGGTCATATTCCTTCAAAATATAATGAATATAAGGTTTTGAAGCAATTCTATAAGTTAAAATCAGAAAAAGAAAAATTAAAAAATAGATGGAACAGACAAATGGTTCCATTAGGAGCTACTAATGTTGAAGATATGGGAGAAAATTTTGAGTATACATGTATTAAATATATACCTATAATCAAATCAAATATTAATTGGTACAATGAAAGGTTAAATCCAATAAAAAATGATATAAAAAGATCTGGATTAAATTTGGATAAAATTAATACTAGAGTGGACTTATCTAATGATAAGTATAGTAATTTAAAGTATATTAAGACGGAGTTAAGTAGTAAGATTATCTCAATTTTAAAATCACAAATTAACAGAATACAGTACAAAAATATAAATGAAAAAGGAATATAGGAAAGAATATTATTAGAAGAAGAGAATTAATAAGCAAATTAGAAAAAACTGCTCCAATTTGGGCTAATGAAATAAGATTAAGAAATAATGAATTTGGCAAAAGTAGTGTTCCTTTAAATATAAATAATGCTTGGAAATATGCTCAATTTAAACAGGAAATAGATGATAGGAATGCTGTTAATATTGAAGAAATTCAAAATAATATATTAGATTTAGAAAAGTTATTAAGAGAAAATACAGCGGAGCTTGCATTTAATAAAGCATGGCTATGTAAATTAAAAGCTTTTGATAATAATAAATCTCAAGTTAGAGCTATAGAAGGTTGGAGACAACTTATTAGAAAGATAGGCAAAGGAAAAGGAAAAAGATCAGAAAAGTTAAAATCTGAGGCCCGTAAGTTGATGCCAGAATGTCAAGGGGCAGTTCCTGTTTGGATAATGCCATTAAATAAAGTAGTAGAAAATTTTGATCCTAAAGAAAATAAATTTGATGTAGTAATTATAGATGAAGCAAGTCAAGCAGATGTTATGGCTATAGTTGCATTATATCTAGGAAAACAAGTAATAATTGTTGGCGATAATGAGCAGGTTAGTCCACTAGCAATAGGAGAAAGATCTGAAGATGTTGAAAACTTAGTTAAAGAATATTTAATTAATATACCACATCCTTCCTTATACAGTGGTAAATTTTCAATATATGATTTAGCACAGGCAGCAGGTTATCAGCCGGTGAGACTTAAAGAACATTTTAGATGTGTTCCTGAAATAATTCAGTATTCAAATTTGCTTTCGTATAATGGTCAAATTAAAGCATTACGCGAAACTAGTCAAATAAAAATAAAACCACCTATAGTAACATATAGGGTCCAAGATGCACTTACCGTAAATAAGACAAATGAGAAAGAAATAGATGCAGTAGTGTCCTTGATATTAGCATGTTGTGAACAGAAAGAATATGATGGAAAGAATTTTGGAGTCATAACATTAAAAGGAGATAAGCAAGCAGCGTTAATAGATAGAAAGCTACAAAGTAAAATGAATGTTAAAGAATATAATGATAGAAATATATTATGTGGTAATTCCGCCAATTTTCAAGGTGATGAAAGGGATGTTATATTCTTAACTATGGTAGACTCTAATGATGGAGAAGGTCCACTTAGGTTGCAGTCATTTGGAAGTGATGATTTATATAAAAAGAGATATAATGTTGCAGTAAGTCGTGCAAAAGATCAATTATGGCTTGTTCATTCATTAGATTCCGAAAATGATTTAAAGAAAGATGATATAAGAAAAGGTTTAATAGATTATTGTAATAATTATAAATCAAGACAAATGGAATTTGAAAAAAATGTAGTTCAAGCGGAGTCAGAATTTGAAAAACGAGTAATGAAATATTTAATAGATAGAGGATATCATGTAACACCACAATGGGAAGTAGGGGCGTTTAGAATAGATATGGTAATAAGCTATAAAGATAATAGAGTTGCTCTTGAATGTGATGGAGAAAGATGGCATGGAGAAGATAAATTAGAAGAAGATATGAACAGACAATCTATTTTAGAACGTTTAGGTTGGAGATTTATAAGAATTAGGGGAAGTGAATTTTTTAGTGATGAGTCAGGTTCTATGGAAAGAGTTATTAAAAAATTAAATGAGGTTGAAATATATCCAGAAGAAAGTAATGATGATTCAAATGATGATAATATTTTAAAAAATACTATTATATCAAGAGCACAAGAAATTATGGCGAGTTGGTACGTAGAAGATGAGGAAGATATGATGAAAGTTTTGCAATAAAACTATTTGAAGTGCTAAAATATTTAAATATTCTCGGAAACATGACATTACTTAGTGGAAAGAAAAATAAACAAGCACAAGACTACCCTTTTAATTAAAAAATAAAAGTTTATAGTGGGCTAGGCAAAAATGGTAACAAGGCAGAAGGTATTACAAGTTTTAGAATAACTCAAAAAATTGTAGATGATTATAATGCAAATAAATACAGAAAAGTATGGAATGGGCAGTAATATAATGTCACTTATACAAGTAGAACAGTGAAACTTATATCCTTTGTATGTGTTATTTTTTAGCGAAAATACTGTACTACAAAGTGATGACTTATTTATATTTTTGTTGTTTTTATTTAGTTAACAACCTAAATTTAAGTTTTAAAAATAGTGATAATAAGGTTTACACAAATGAAAAATAGTATAGAAGATTATTGTAAACTTGTTTAATGGGATGAAGATAGAAGTGGTAATTGAATAGATAAATTTAAAAAGACAGCTAGCTGGAGTGAGTTTTAATCACTGATTGGCTCTTTTGATTAAAAATAAGCATGCTCAATAATATTAAGATTAATTTATGAAAATTATAGCAAAAGCATGTAATTATATGTATAATTAAAGGGTAATATTATACATATTGGCTTATATAGAAATATCTATGAAATTTTTCAGGGGATTCAAGAGAATATTTGATCATTAATCCAATTATTGATGAGAATGTTGGAGTTTCTTTGGGTTTTATTAGAAAAATGTTTGGTATTTAATAAAGTTTAAGAGAGTATAAAAATTTAATATTTATTATAATTTTAACATGGTATCCTCAGAGTTCATAGATTAATAAATGTACAGCCAATCTATGTTTGTATTTACATTTAAAAATGCAAAAAGATAGGAGGATAATTATTATGGATATTAATAATCAAATTCAAGAACAGTTTACACCTCAAAGTATGTCTTTAAGTGAGATATTTACAGATAAAGATCCAATATATCAGATTCCAGATTATCAACGTCAGTATAGTTGGAAAGATGAGCAAGTAACACAACTTTGGGATGATATTTATGAAGCTTATTTAAACAATAAAGATGAAAGTACAATGGATACTAACTATTTCCTTGGATCATTAATAGTTATAGCTAAAGGAAATGGTATAGAAGACATAGTGGATGGACAGCAAAGGATAACTACCTTAATGATTCTATTATGTGTGTTAAGAAGAGTATATCCTAAAATAAATAGCAAAGTTGACCCAATACAGAATCCTAAAGTTGTTAAAATAAAGAAGATAGAAAATTGCATTTCTAATTCTAATGATATACAGAGGTTAAGACTTCAATCAGATCCAGCGCATGCAAGTGATTTTGAAGATTTAATTGCTGAGAAAGAGGAGTTTTCTGATATAAAGAAACCAAGTAAAAAAGAAATTGAAAATGAAGTTAAAAATAGATACATTAATACAGCATATATTTTCAATGAGTACTTAACGAATTTAGGGGAGGTTGAAGCTGGAAATTTTATCAACTATCTTCTTAATCAAGTAAAGTTAATAAAAATAACTTGTTATGATGAAAGTTTTGCAATAAAACTATTTCAAGTGCTAAATGATAGAGGAATGGATTTATCAGCGGCGGATATTATCAAAGGATATCTTTTAGCACCAATAAGTAGAGATGAACATAAGCATGCTACATTTATGAATGATTGGAGAGTAATAGAGCAATGGATATCTGACATGGATGCTGATAATTTAACAGACATGTTTACATACTATCAATACTATTTATTAGCAAGAAATCCAAAACATTCTTTAGTTGAAGAATTAAAAAGGCAATTTAGAGATAAGGATTCAAATGAGATATTGAGAGATTTTAAAAAATTTGTAAGTGAATATAAAAATATTTATGAATCTTCAAATAAGATTGTAAATAGTTTTTGGTATCTGCCTTGGGGAAATTACTGGTTAACAGCATTAATTACTGCTGAACATAAGAAATATACTGAAATTGATAAATTAAGAAAAGTATTAAGACGTTTTTATTATTTATGTATGATTTCTGGAAAAACTTTAAATGGTATAAAACAAACTTGTTTTAATATTATATCTGCAATAAAAGATATAAAGCCTATAGAGGAAATTAACAAAATTATAGATGAAAAACTAGAAAAAGATAGTATAATAAAAACTGCTTTAGAAAGATTGAATGGTGATGTTTATTTTGAGGGATGGATAAGAGCAGTTCTTTTATTGGTTGAGTATAATCAAACTGATGAGGATGAAGCAAATTTCATATATATCGATTCAAATTTACAGTCCGAGCATATCCTGCCTAGAAATTTCCTAAATGTAGAAAAATGGAGTTGTTTTGATAAGAAGTTAGGTGAAAAATATTTAAATACTCTTGGAAATATGACATTACTTAGTGGAAAGAAAAATAAACAAGCACAAGACTACCCTTTTAATGAAAAAATAAAAGTTTATAGTGGGCTAGGCAAAAATGGTAACAAGGCAGAAGGTATTACAAGTTTTAGAATAACTCAAAAAATTGTAGATGATTATAATGCAAATAAATACAGAAAAGTATGGAATGAGCAATCTATAATCGATAGACATAATTGGTTGATAAGTGAAATTGGCA
This sequence comes from Clostridium novyi, assembly GCF_003614235.1. The sequence continues at coordinate 1,615,477 of NZ_CP029458.1, forward strand.
AAATACTTGAAATAGATACTACTAGTATACAAAGGTAATAAATTCAATATTATTGAAGGTTAGTAGTAATTAAAAATATAAGGTAATATTTAAATATTACTTGTATTACAGAGGAGAATGGTTCTATAGGGGCTTTTAGTTTTAGGAGTTCCAAAGACCCATTCTCGTTTTTATTTAATATTTTCACTATATTTTTAATGAGGATATATTAGTTACAGGATCAGCTATTCATACATATTGTGCTATATCATGGCTTAAAAATAACAAAAAATAATATAATTAAGGAACTTACTAGTTTAGTAGGTTCCTTAATTATATTATTCATCTCTTACTTCACATAACTTTGATGTTTCTACTTTTTTACTTTTGGAAATCATAATTTCCTTTACAAATTTTAAAAACAATTCAGTAGAAAGTGGTAACTTTTCGTCTTTACGTTTTATATAGTAGACATGACGCATTAACTGAATATCATCAATTATTTCAATTTTACTTAATAGTCCAAGTTTAAGTTCTTGTTTTACTGCACTTTCAGATACGACAGATATTCCTAAATTATCATATATGCTTTGTTTTATTGCTTCAACACTACCAACAACACATATATTTTTTGAAACAAACTTAAAATTACCTGTTTTCTCTAAGTAATCTATTAATGAAGTATTTGGATTAGATATTAAAAAAGTTTCATTTTTCATTTGGTGAAAGAATATCCTATTTTGTTTAGCCCATGGATGTTTATTATTTGCTACTACTACAAGAGGATCTTCTAAAATAGGTTCACATAATATATTTTCATTATCAGATAAGTAGGGCTGAGAAATTATTCCTAAAGAATAAGTTTTATTTAGTACGCTATTAATTACATTTTGGGTATATTGCACATTATTAACTACAGTAATAAAAGGATACTTCTGTCTAAATAGAAACATTATATTTGGCAATATGTATGTTCCAGGTGTACTAGATGATGTAATAGATATTTCAGATTGTTCCATTAATTTTGATTGTAGTAAATGTTCTTTTGCATTAATAAATGTATTCGATATTTGTTGAGCATAGGGTAGAAAAAGATGACCATCTTTAGTTAACTCAGCTTTTTTTGCTTTTCGGTCAAATAAATTACAGTTTAAATATTTTTCTAGTCTTTGAATTCTCATAGAAACTGCAGCTTGCGTACAGAACATTTCTTTAGCTGTTTTTGTAAAACTATTATTCGTTGATATAAGTAAAAAAGTTTGAATAGTTTCTAAGTCCACTATTTTTCCCCCTCATATGTTATGAATGTATACAATTTAATATTTATAACTAATTTATACATAAATATTATTTATTATAGCATAAGTCATTATTTACATAAAGTATATAAATAATTATATATAAGATTATTATTTTAGGTTTATTTATAAATATTATTTATGAACAAGAGCTGATTGTAGTAATTATAAATAATACTTATTATTGCTATAACTAAATGTAATTGGCTAATATAAAATTATTTTATTATTATTAAATTATCAAATAATTAACTTTTGGTTGAATTTTAAATTTTGTTAAAGGAGAGGTTGATGTTATGGAAACAAAAGTTAAGGTTAAAAAGGTAAAAAGCCCTTTTGAACTTAAGATGCAGTTTTTTGGTTTGCCATTGGCATTGTTAGTTTTCGCAATAATTTATACAATGCCAACTCCAGTGGGATTATCTTATTCAGGAAAGATGGCGTTGGGGGTTTTCCTTACAGCCCTAATACTTTGGATTACAGAAAGTATACCTAATTACGCAGTATCCTTATTAGTAATAGTTGCTTTACCATTAACAGGGGCTTGGAGTGAGAAACAGGCTATGGGAGTACTTGGCTATGAAGTAATTTGGCTTACTTTTGCAGCGTTTATAATAGCTTCTGGTATGGAGAAAAGTGGTTTAGCTAAGAGAATGGCGTTATATTTAATAACTAAGTTTGGAAAAAGTGTTAGTAGTGTACTGATGCTTCTTATTGTAATAAATTTCTTGATATCGTTTGTTGTTCCTTCTACTACAGCTAGAGCAGCAATGATGTTTCCAATAGTACTTTTAGTTGTAGAAGCTTTTGAAGTAAATATTAATGACCCCAAGAATAATCTTGGAAAATTACTTGCAATACAAGGTATCCAAGCTAATAATTTTTCTACTGCTGCAATTGTTACAGCTACATCATCACAGATTCTTGCAATTAGTTTTATAAAAGATTTCACAGGTCATGATGTTTCTTGGATGGAATGGTTTATTGCATCTGCACCAATAACTATTTTAACTTTAGTTGCAATGTTTTTTATAGGGAAGATATTATTTAAATTACCAAAGACAGATTCAAAAACCCTTGATCTTTCTAAGCTTAAAGATGAATATAATAAGCTTGGAAAAATGACTACTACAGAAAAGAAAGCACTTTTAATTTTTATTATAACTTTAGTTCTTTGGGCAATGGATAGTCTTCAGCTTAAGTTTTTTGGATTCCAGCTAAGTCTTGTAATGGTTGCCATATTGTCAGCTGGACTTTTCTTTCTACCATATATAGGGATTCTAAAATGGAAAGAAGCAAAAATATCGTGGAATTTATTAATATTTGCATGTGGTGCCTATGCTGCTGGGGTAGCTCTTGATGAAACAGGACTAGCAGCTTGGGGATTAAAGATTGTTTTTAAGAAGTTAGGAGTTGAAAACATGAGCTTTACTGTACTGTTTGCAGTAATAATGTTCATAGCAAGTTTCAGTCACTTACTTTTTACTTCAAAGACTGTAAGAACAATTATACTTATTCCAACTATAATTGGAATTGCAAATGCCACAGGATATAATCCAGTTGCATTAGCATTGCCTGCTGCATTTTGTATAGCAGATACTGTTACTTTACCGCCTCATAGCAAGGTTAATCTAGTTTACTATGGTACAGGGTATTTTACAGTACTTGAACAAATGCTTTATGGTGTATTAGTATTATTGGCGAAGTGGGGAATATTAGTTTTGGCTTCACTTACATGGTTTAAAATCATAGGAATTGTATAGGAGGGACAAAGGTATGAAAAAAATAATTTTTGCCCTATTAGCTGTTGTTTTTACGTGTATGTTTTCTATTAGTGCTTATGCAATGGACTTAGGAAAGTTAGAAAAGGTAGAAGATACTCTTATCCCTGATGGAAAAAATGCAATAATATCACAAAAAATTACTGCAATAACAAATGATAAGGGTGAAGTTGCTTTCCCATTATATAGCAAAAGCAACATATTAAAAGTAGAAGCTATAAAAGGCAGTATATTTGCAAAACAGAAAAAAGTAGAATATGGAGATCAAAAATATAATCTTATAATATTTAATGAAAAGAACTCTCAAGTTATTTTTCAGGTATCTATGAATAAAGAAGGTGTTTACAAAGGGAAAAAGGCTAAACTTGGAAATACTTTTCCAGGTGGGGTATCAATGATAGAGCATAAAGTTGTAAATACTTCTCCAAATGCTATTAAGTCTTACTCAACTAAAATAGCTGTTCCAAAGGGAAAAGAACTTTTAAATATTGTAGGATATGATGCTAAGAAAGCTTTTAATGTAACGGAGAAAGACGGATACATATTTGGTGGATTCGATTTTGGAGGAATTAGTTCTGGAAAAGAAACTAAGTTTGCTATAAATACTTTTAGTCCACTTAAAGTGCATATAATACTTGTATGGATATTAGCTATCATATTATCTGTAGCATTTATGATTAAAAACAAACATCTGCTTAAAGGAAAAAAAGCTTAAATAGAAATATTAAACATTTTAAATTTATATATTAGGGTGGTGTAGATTATGAGAAAAAGACAAGGAGTACTTATTATATTAGATGGTTTAGGAGATCGTCCAAATCAACAATTAAACGGAATGACTCCACTTGAAAGTGCAGAAACGCCAAACTTAGATTATCTTGCGTCAAAAGGAATGTGTGGAAATGTTTATCCAATAGCCCCAGGTATACGAGTGGGTACTGATGTTGGACATCTTCACATATTTGGATACGATAGTAATAAGGTTTACTCTGGAAGAGGACCCCTTGAAGCTTATAGTGCTGGAATAAAATTAATGCCAGGGGATGTTGCATTTAGAGGAAATTTTGCAACTATTGATGAGGATTATACTGTTATTGATAGACGTGCTGGTAGAATTCGTAGAGGGACGAAGGAGTTAGCAGAAGCAATTAATGGTTTAGTATTATCTGATGGTACAAAAGTACTTGTTAAGGAACTAACGGAACATAGAGTTGCTATTGTTTTAAGAGGAAATGAGTTAAGTGATAAAATATCTTGTACAGATCCAGGTACTGCAGAAGAAGGAGCTAAGCTTGTTATTCCAAGTGCTTTAGATAATACAACTAATTCAGAAAAAACAGCAAAAAATTTATGGGAATTTACAAATCGTGCTTATGAGATTTTAAAGGAACATCCTATAAATAAAGAACGTCATGAAAAAGGGTTAAAGATTGCTAATGTTGTAATAACTAGAGGTGCAGGTCAAGAAAATTATATACCATCTATTAAAGAACTTTATAATATTAAAGCTGCTTGTGTAGCAGGAGATATAACTGTTGGTGGTATTGCAAAACTTGTAGGAATGGATTACTTTAGTGATAATAGTTTTACTGGAAGTTTTGACACTAATTTAAGAGGTAAAGTTGATTTAACTCTTAAACTTCTTACTGAAAGTAAATATGATTGGGTTGTTATGCATATTAAGGCTACTGATTTAGCGGGACATGATAATTTACCAATGGAAAAAAAAGATATGATTGAAAGAGTGGATGAAGCAGTTGGAATAATTTTACGAAAAATGGGACTTGATAAATGTTACATAACAGTTACAGCTGATCATTCTACACCTTGTGAAGCAAGAGATCATACTGGTGATGGAGTACCAACAATTATTGCAGGTGGAGATGCTAGAGTAGATAGTGTTGAATCTGCTGGAGAATCTCAATTTACATCAGGAAGTTTGAATAATCTTACTGCAAATGATATTTTTATGTTACAAATGGATTTATTAGGGTTTACTGAGAAAGTAGGTTCTTAGAATAAAGGTTTTAAGTAATAAATTATTAAGAAATTTCTTAATTTTGACTGTCGCAGTTAAAAATTTATCTCAAGTATATTGTTTTGAAAGTTTAAATTCAACACAATATATTTTAAGGTTTATTGTTAATGCGGGAGTCTTTTTTATATAAAGAAAGTTAATTGCTACGTAGATGTATTAAGATTAAAGAAAAGTTATGTTTAAAATTGCAAGTACAAGGGAAAGGAATATTGTAGAAATATAAGGTTGTTAATGGATTTATTTTATGGAAAATTATGCAATTATAGTGTATAATTAAGATATAATGTATATATTTGTAAGGGGGGTGAACTGTATTTTTGTGCATATATTGTACAAAGGTATAATATATGTAATTTATAATTTTATTATTTAATGAACAGGAGGCGAAATATATAAAACTTGGATATAAATTAAGTAAAAAATTATAAAATAAAAATAATTGTTCCAAGGGTTAAATAATACAATGTATAAAAATATTTTTATAATTTGTATGAAAATAGAAAGACTTTAAAAGATTATTTAATAAATCTTATTAAAGGATACAAAATAGGGGGATAAGTATGAGAAAAAATAAAAAAATTATAGTTATGTTAATGGCTATAATGTTAGTAGCTAGTTTATTTGGAGGTTGTGGTAAAAAACAAACAGCAAGTACAAATAATATGATAGAGGTTCAGGATCAGTTAGGAAGAAAAGTTAAAATAAAAAATAATCCACAAAAAATAGTTTCAAGTTATTATATTGCTACTTCAATTCTTTTAGGTTTAGATGGAAAAGATAAATTAGTTGGTATTGAGGGAAAAACAAAAAAGAGAGAATTATATAAAAAAGTAGATGAGAAATTATTAAAATTATCAGCTGTAGGTTCTGGTAAAGAGATAAATGTTGAAGAATGTACAAAGTTAAAACCAGATGTTGTTATTATACCTACTAGATTAAAGAAGTTTATACCTCAATTTGAAAAGTTAAATATACCTGTATTAGCAGTACAACCAGAAACCCCTGAATCTTTTAATGAATGTGTAAAACTTCTTGGAAAGGTATTAGGTAAGGAAGAAAAAAGTAATGAACTTTTAAAATATCAAGAAGATATATTAAAGGATATTAAACAAAAAAATCAAAATGATAAAAATAAACCTAGAATTTATTTAGCTGGTAGCAACAATATATTAAGAACTTGTACATCTAAAATGTATCAAAATTACATGATTGATGCAGTTGGAGGAGAAAATGTAACTAAGGATTTAAAGGATGGTTATTGGGCAAATATTTCTGTAGAACAATTAATAAAATATAATCCACAAGTTATTTATATTGTATCTTATGCAAAATACAAAGTAGAAGATGTTTTAAAAGATTCTAGATTAAAGGGAATTGATGCTGTTAAAAATAAAAAAGTCTATATGTTCCCAGGAAAGTTTGAGGCATGGGACTTCCCAATTCCATCTTCAATATTAGGTATGCTTTGGATGGAAAATAATCTTCATGAAGATAGAGTATCTAAAGATGAGCTTAATAAGAAAATAAAAGAGTTTTACAAAAAGTTCTATAACATAGATATAAGTACTAAGGAATTAGGTGTATGAATGTAAAAAAAATTACTTTATTAAATTTAAGTATACTTATAATACTATCTTTAATATCTTTATGTATAGGAAGATATAATATTACAGTTTTAAATGTTATAAAAATATTATTTGGAAATATAAATGATGCTATTGAATATAATCTTATATTTAATATAAGATTACCTCGAGTAATTTTAGTTATAATTAGTGGAGGAGCCCTAGCTTTATCAGGAATGGTGTTTCAGAGTATATTTCAAAATCCTTTAATATCTCCAGATGTACTAGGAGTAACTTCAGGATGTTCTTTCGGGGCTGCTATAGGTATAGTTTTTATGGCAGCCTCTAATATTATAATCCAAGTATTATCTTTTATTTTTGGATTAGTTTCAGTTATATTTTCTTTATTTTTATGTAATAGCATGAAAAACAATAAGATACTAGCTTTAATTATTTCTGGGATTGTTACAAGTTCTATAGCATCTTCTGGAGTTATGATAATAAAATATTTTGCTGATCCTTTTAAGGAACTTCCTACTATAGATTTTTGGTTAATGGGTGGATTTTATAATAGTAAGTGGAGTAACTTAAGTGTTGTAATGCCTTTAGTTTTTATAGCTACTATTATTATATTCTTATTTAAATGGAGATTAAAAGTTCTAACTATGGGGGAAGATGAAGCTAAACTTTTAGGTGTTGATGTAAAAAAGCTTAGAGCAGCTTGTATATTAGCAGCCACTTTATTAGTTTCCTCTGTAATTTCAGTAACAGGTATAATAAGTTGGATAGGAATCTTAGCACCTCATATAGTAAAATCTATTGTAAAAGAAGATATAACAAAAATAATTCCTCTAACTATTATTACGGGAGCTATTATTATGGTAATAGCAGATACACTAGCAAGAAGTTTAATAAGTACAGAAATTCCTATAAGCATATTAACTTCATTGATAGGAGCACCTTTTTTAGTTTATATTTTTAATAAGAAGGAAGTATTTTAGTATGGAAAATCTATTAAAAATAAAGAATTTAAATACAGGTTACAAAGATAAATTAATATTGGATAATATTAATTTAAACATAAAAGAAGGGGAACTTACCATGCTTTTAGGAGTAAATGGAGCAGGAAAAACCACTCTTTTAAAATCTATTGCTGGATTAAAGGAAATAAATGAGGGAGAGATTAATTATAATAATTTGAACATATTAAAGTTAACTAATAAAGAAAGAGGAAAATTACTAGCATATATTCCTCAACAAATTAGTATAAAAGAAAATTATACTGTAGAAGATGTAATTTTAATGGGGGTAACTCCTTACTTAGGAATTTTTCAGATGCCTAAGGAAAAACACCATAACTTGGTAGATAAAGCTTTAAATGAATTAAATCTAATGCATTTAAAGCATAAATATATTAAAGAATTAAGTGGAGGGGAAAAAAGAAGAGTTTATCTAGGAAGAATACTAGTACAAAAATGTAATATTTTGCTTTTAGATGAACCTAACACATTTTTAGATTATATAAAACAACAAGATTTTTTTAATTTCTTAAAAAACTTTGTTAAGAATAATTCTTTATTTACTTTAATAACTCTGCATGATATAAATTTAGCCTTAAGATATGGTGATAGTATAGTAATTTTAAATAATAATAAAATATTAGATGTGATTAGATGCGATGAAAAGGGATACGAAAAGAAGTTCTTAAATTTAATGGAACAGATTTATGAAAGAAAATTTCAATTATATTATACGGATAAAGGACCAATGATTTTATATTAACAAAAACCACTTCTTATATTGTATAAAAATGCAATGTGAGAAGTGGTTTTGTTATAAGTATTATAGTTTCAATGGTTCTATATTAATAAGATATAAAAAATCAATACATTTTTTTATTTGCAAAAGCTTTTAAGTGCATTTATATCCTTTATTCTAAATGTAGATAAGTGAAAATCAATGATACCTTCATCCCTCATTCCACAAATTTCCCTGGATAGTGATGGTCTTGATACATTTAGAAAATCAGCAAGTTCGTTACGATTCAAAGGTACAAATATATTAGTAGTTGGATTGTTTTGATATTGTTCCAATAAATAAGTAGAAATTTTGCCACGAATACTTTTTATTGAAAGATATTCAACCTTTTTATTTAAAATTAATGATTTATCAGATATTATTTTAATAAAATTTTGTAGCAGTGAATTATGCCATGGACACATCTTGCTACATCTAGCTATAAGGTCGGAATTTGTAAGAAATAAAACTTTACATGAATTTTGTACTCTTACTGTTACAGGCCAAATCTTACGGCTTGAGAATACCAGCATTTCTCCAAATAAATCTCCTTTTTTTATTACGGAAATAATAATTCTATTACCTTCAGAGTTTTCCTTAAGAATAGTTGCTTCTCCCTCTAATATTATACCAAATTTATCAATTGTCTCTCCTGAATTTACTATACATTCATTTTTATTAAAAGTATGTATTTGGGGAGTTAAGCATTTTAACATACAAATTATTTCTTCTTCTTTTATACTGTGAAATAAAGAGCATTCTTTTATTGTTTCAATATATTTTTCTATCATTTAATCATCTTCCTTTTTGTATCTGGAGATACCGAATTATCTTAATAGATATAATATAATAATCACATAGAAATGACAAGTAATTAATTTAGGAGGATAAATTTATGTCAGATATGTTTTGTTTTCAATGTCAAGAAGCTGCCGGTGGAAAAGGTTGTACTGTAAATGGGGTATGTGGTAAAACTGCAGATGTAGCAAAGACACAAGACTTATTAGTTTATGTAACTAAAGGATTAGCAGTAGTGAGTAATGAAGGAAGAAAAGTTGGGCTAGTTGACAGCAATGTAGATAAGTATATAACTGATAACTTATTTTCTACCATTACTAATGCTAATTTTAATAAAGAAGCACTTTTGGATAGAATAAAAGAAACATTAAAGTTAAGAGAAGAATTAAAAGCTGAGGTTTTAAAAGTTGGTGGACAAGTAGGAGAAGCTAAAAAAAATAGTGGTTTCTTTAGCAAATTATTTAGAATAACATCAAGTGAAAGAGTTATTCCTGAAGCTGCAATTTGGTCACCAAGTAATATGAATGAATTTCATGAAAAGGCTAAAAGTGTAGGTGTATTAGCTACTGAAAATGAAGATATAAGAAGTTTAAGAGAACTTATAATTTATGGTTTAAAAGGTTTATCTGCATATATGAAACATGCTATGAACTTAGGATATAATGATGTAGAAGTTCATGGATTTATGGCTAAAGCATTAGCTTCTACTTTAGATGATTCACTATCTGCTGATGACTTAGTAGCACTTGCTTTAGAAGCAGGAAAATATGGAGTTACTGCAATGGCTTTACTTGATAGAGCAAATACAGAAACTTATGGAAATCCTGAAATTACAAAGGTTAATATTGGAGTTAGGAATAATCCTGGAATATTAATTTCTGGTCACGATTTAAGAGATCTTGAAATGTTATTAGAGCAAACAGAGGGAACAGGAGTAGATGTTTATACACATAGTGAAATGCTTGCTGGTCAATATTATCCAGCTTTTAAGAAGTATCCGCACTTTGCAGGTAACTATGGAAATGCATGGTGGAAACAAGGGGAAGAGTTTGAAAAGTTTAATGGAGTAATTTTAATGACTACAAACTGTGTAGTGCCTCCTAAAAATTCATATAAAGATAGATTATTTACAACAGGGGCAACAGGTGTACCAGGCTGTAAGCATATTGAAGGAGATAAAGATGGAAATAAGGATTTTTCACAGCTAATTGAGATGGCTAAGAATTGCAAAGCTCCAACTGAAATAGAAAAGGGAGAAATTGTAGGAGGTTTTGCACATAATCAAGTATTGGCTCTTGCTGATAAAGTTGTAGATGCTGTTAAAACTGGTGCTATAAAGAGATTCTTTGTAATGGCTGGCTGTGATGGTAGAGCTAAATCAAGAAGTTACTATAGTGAATTTGCAGAGAAGCTTCCAAAGGATACAGTTATATTAACTGCAGGATGTGCAAAATATAAATATAACAAATTAAATCTTGGTGATATTTGTGGAATTCCAAGAGTACTTGATGCAGGTCAATGTAATGATTCATATTCACTAGTTGTTATTGCATTAAAGCTTCAAGAAGTATTTGGACTTGATGATATAAATAAGCTTCCTATATCATATAATATATCATGGTATGAGCAAAAAGCCGTAATAGTATTATTATCATTACTACACCTTGGAGTTAAAAACATTCATTTAGGACCAACACTTCCAGCATTTCTTTCACCAAATGTAGCAAAAATATTGATAGAGAACTTTGGCATAGCTGGAATTGGAACAGTAGATGAAGATATAAAGATGTTTTTAGAATAATTATATATTTTTAAAATAAATTTATTTAGGAACTAAGCATAGGTTTAGTTCCTTTAAATGTTACCTATTAAAAGTTGTGAAAGTTAAATTGTGTAAAATTATGGTTATGTAAAGCAAATACAAAATCACCCTTGAATAAATTCCTCTTTAAAAGATAAATCTATAATGAATATAAAATTAAAGAGGAGTTGGAGCTGTGAATAAGAATAGTAAATCAAATAGATTAATAAATGAAAAATCCCCCTATTTACTTCAACATGCTTACAATCCAGTAGATTGGTATCCTTGGTGTGAAGAGGCTTTTTTAAAAGCAAAACAAGAGAATAAACCTATATTCTTGAGTATAGGATATTCTAGTTGCCATTGGTGTCATGTTATGGAAAAGGAATCCTTTGAAGATGAAGAAGTAGCAAAAATTTTAAATGATAAATATATATCCATAAAAGTAGATAGAGAAGAAAGACCAGATGTAGATAATACATATATGACATTTTGTCAAGCTGTTACAGGTAGTGGGGGATGGCCTTTAACTATTATAATGACACCTGAGCAAAAACCATTTTTTGCAGGAACTTATTTTCCTAAGAAAAGCATGTATGGTAGACCTGGAATTATACAAATATTAAAACAAATATCAGATGAGTGGAAAAATAATAAAGATAAGATTATAAATACATCAAATAAATTATTAAACACCATGAAGGAGCGTGTATCACAAGATAAATCGGAGGAAATAAATGGAAGTATATTGCATGATGCTATAATGGAAATGAACTATTATTATGATAATAAGTATGGAGGCTTTGGCATTGCACCTAAATTCCCTACACCTCATAAGCTTATGTTACTTTTAATTTACTATAAAGTATATAACGATAAAAGTGCACTAGGTATGGTAGAAAATACACTTAAGTGTATGTATAAAGGTGGTATATTTGATCATATAGGTTTTGGATTTTCTCGTTATTCTACAGATGAAAAATGGCTTGTTCCTCATTTTGAAAAAATGCTCTATGATAATGCATTATTAGCTTATGTGTATACTGAGGCATATCAAGTAACAGGTAAATCTTTTTATAAAGAAGTAGCGGAAAAAATTTTTACTTATATACTTCGAGATATGACTTCACCTGAAGGTGGATTTTATTCAGCAGAAGATGCAGACTCAGAAGGGGTAGAAGGAAAATTTTATGTATGGTCATTAGAGGAAATACAAAGTATTTTAGGGGAAGATGCTAAGGAATTTTGTAATACATATGATATAACTGAAAAGGGCAATTTTGAAGGAAAGAATATACCAAACTTAATTGGTAAAGACTTAGAAAATATAGATAAATTGGAAGAGTTAAGAAATAAATTATTTAAAGTAAGAGAAAAAAGAGTTCATCCATTTAAAGATGATAAAATTTTAACTGCTTGGAATGCACTAATGATAGTATCACTGAGCTATGCAGGAAGGGTTTTTGAAAATAAAGAATATATAAATAGAGCAAAAAAGGCTTATGATTTTATAGAAAATAATTTAATAAGAAAAGATGGAAGACTTTTAGCACGATTTAGACATGGAGAAGCAGCATATATAGCATATCTTGAAGATTATTCATTCTTAGTGTGGGCACTTATGGAACTTTATGAAGCCACATTTGAATCTAATTATTTAAAGCAAGCACTAAACTTTACAGATAAAATGATAAAACTATTTTGGGACGAAGAATCTTATGGATTTTTCCACAGTGGCAGGGACGGAGAAAAACTTATATTAAACTTAAAAGATAGTTATGATACGGCTATACCATCTGGAAATTCTGTAACAGCTATGAATTTAATTAAACTTTCAAAAATTACAGGAGATAATAGCTTAGGGGAAAAAGCTTATAAAATGTTTCAAGGTTTTGGAGGAAATATTAAAGAAAGTTTACAATCTCATAGTATATTTTTAATATCTTATATGAACTATATTAAACCTAGCAGACAAATAGTAATAGCATCTGAAAAGGAAGATAGATTATTTAAAGAAATGATAAAGGAAGTAAATAAAAGATTTATGCCATTTACTATCATATTATTGAATGATGGAAATTTAGAAAACATAGTACCATTTATAAAAGATGAAAAAAAGATAGACAATAAAACTACTGCTTACATATGTGAGAATTTTTCATGCAATAAACCAGTATATAATATAGAAGATTTTATTAAATTAATAAACTAAACTAATTTAAAACCTCCTATATAGGAAGTTTTAAATTAGTTTGTTAAGGATATATTTGTATAAGTTTAGGTCCAGCTATTGTTTCTATTAATTTATAACGATTTTGAACAGGAAAAATATTAGAAACATTACAAATAAATCCAGGTGGGTCTGTAGAATTATTTAATACATTGAAACATGGATTTATTGCAAGACTTGAAAAGCGTATTTGATGGGATTGACCAAATCCAAAAACAGGGCTTCGTTTAGTAAATGTTCTAACATCTATAATATATTGTAATATAAAATAAATAGGTATATGAGTTTGGTTTAATATATATACACAAGGCCCTTGGTTTTCTTGAGAAGGGTTTTTGAAACATTGACAACAACATTTAAACATATTAATCACCTGTAAATATTTAAAATTTAATATCTTATTTATATTATATTAATAAATTATAATTATTTTACAAAAATATGTTGAACAATATAATCTATTTATATAATAAACTTAAAAAGGCTATTGATAAATTATGTTTATCAACAGCCTTAATTCACTATATAGTGAGTTTTAAATCAAAAATAATTAACAATAGAATTCTATAAGTTGAGGACCATTTGGTGTTTGAATTAATTTATAACAAAACTTCATAGTGTAAGGAAGAACAACATTAAAAAGAAGGGTAGGTGGATTAGTGGAATTATTAAATACGTTGAAACATATATTTTTTGCATGAGTTGAAAAAGATAGCTTTTCTGATTGACCAGGTCCAAAAGGAGGACTTTGCTTAGTGAATGTTCTACTATTTACACAATATTGCATTATAAAAGAAATAAGAAACTCAGTTTCATTTAATATAGATACGTAGGTTCCTTTATCCCCTTGGAAATTTTCCCCCCAACATTGACAACAACATTTAAACATATTAATCACCTAATTAATATTTAAAATTTATTTAATAGTATAGTATATTCTCTATATATAAATTTGTTATTTATTTACTAAAACATACTATATATACAATGAAAAAATATAGTTACTTTGAAATTTATATGATTTATATAAGATTTTTATATAATATGAGAACTAATATAAAATATAAACTATTGTAATACTATTGTGTAATTAAATGGTAATTGGTATAATATAACAAGAAGTGTATTATAAATACATTTTTAATTGTTATAGTTGTAAGTTATTTTTATATTTAAGCTAAGAATACTTAATTTATTCATATTTTAATATTTTTAATTAGGAGAAAATTTATATGAAAGAATTTAGTATTAACACAAGTATTTATTTTGGAGAAGGATCTTTAAATAAGTTAAATCAGATTAAAAATAAAAGAGTACTAATTGTATGTGATAAATTTATGGAAACTTCAGGTATGATTTTAAAGGTACAAGAAAAGTTAGATAATTGTGAAGTAGCCATATATAGTGATATTGTACCTGATCCATCTGTAGAGATTATTGCAGCTGGTATTCAAAAATTACAAAGTTGTAATTCAGAGATTATAATAGCTCTTGGTGGAGGTTCTGTAATTGATGGAGCTAAAGCAATAAGAGAATATGCAAAAAAAATTACTAATGGAGTTTCTAAAATAAAAGAGTTTTATGCTATACCTACTACAAGCGGTACAGGTTCTGAAGTAACAGAATATTCAGTAATTACAAATACACAGGAGCAGTTGAAGTATGCTCTTACAGATAAAAATATGCTTCCTACAGTAGCTATTTTAGATCCAGAACTTGTAAAGACTGTTCCTAAATCTATAACCGCTGATACAGGAATGGATGTAATAACACATGCCATAGAAGCTTATGTTTCAAAAAATGCTACTGATTTTTCAGATGCTTTTGCAGAAAAAGCTATTACTTTAGCCTTTGAATTTTTACCACAAGCTTATGATGATGGCAGTAATATGTTGGCAAGACAAAAACTTCAAAATGCTTCATGTCTTGCAGGGATTGCATTTAATGCAGTTGGACTTGGAATTACTCATAGTTTGGCTCATGCAGTAGGTGGAAAATTACACGTTTCTCATGGAAGAAGTAATGCAATAATACTTCCTCATGTAATTAAGTATAATTCTAATTTAGATAAAACCACTTTTAGTATTGAATATAATAGAGCAGCTAAGAGATATCAAAGACTTGCTCAATTATTAAATTTACATGCCACAAATGTAAATATTGGTGTAAACAATTTAATTAGAAGTATTTTAGAACTTCAAAAGAAATTAATGATTCCAACAACATTAAAAAAACAAGGTATTAATATGGAACTGGCTAAAGCATCAAAAGAGCAAATTGTTAATGCTGCCATTAAAGATGTTTGTACAACATCAAATCCAAGAGAGGTTACAAGAGAACACTTATTAGAAATTTTAAATAACGTATTAGAATAATTTATAAATACCACTCATTAATGGGTGGTATTTATAAATAATAGAGAAAAATATATAAGTTAACAAAGTTTTTATTAAGATATTAAAAAAGTACAAGCCATCATAAAATCAGTATATATGATTTATAGTTATATTCTTAATAAATTTTAAGTTATATTTCTTATTAATAGGAGGGATTAATATGGAGGAAGACTTATATTCCATAGGGAAAGTAGGTAAAATATGCAATATAACAAAAAAAGCATTAAGATATTATGATAAAATGGAGATATTATCACCTGATAAAGTAGATAATGAAAATGGTTATAGATATTATAGCAAAAAAACTTTATTAACTGTTCCAATGATAAAATATTATAAACAAAGTGGATTTAAACTTGAAGAGATGAAGACCTTTCTTAAAGGAACAACTTATGATTTTTTTCACAAAAGTTTTAAGAAAAAAATTCATGAATTAAAAGAACTTCAGAAAGAAATAAATTTAAAAATAAGATCTGTTGAAGACTGGAATAATCTTATAGTTGAGGCACAGATGGTAATTGAAAATAAGGTTTGTGATGTATCTGTAAAGTATATAGATAATTGTACTTTCACCTTTTTAAATCAAAATTTTGAATATGATTATATGGATTCTATAATCAATATAGAATTTACAAATTATATAGAGCATATAAACAATGCAATAACGGGTCCGGTAATTATAAAATTTCCATCCTTTGAAGATAAAATGAATGGAAAGTGCAACAAAATGACTATAATGCAACAAACAATTTTAAATTGTAAAGAGGAATTAAGTATTGAATTTGGAGGTTGCTTTATGGCTTCCTGTTATCATATAGGTCCTCATGAAACAATTAATGAAACATATAAAAAGATAAAAGAATGGATAAAAAAACATAATTACATATATTCTAAAGAATCTTATGAAAGATATGTAACAGATTACTGGACTACTAAAAATCCATCAAAATTTGTAACAGAGATTCTTATAAAGATTAGAAGATAAAATAATAGAATTATGAAAACCTTACCCTAAGGGTAAGTTATAAAACAAAAGGCCTTTATTTTTTATTAAAAATAAAGGCCTTTTGTTTTATATTTAATATAAATTACATTAGTTTTTTATAAAAATTAAATTTATATAATTGTATATTCTAAAATTTAATAAAAAATAAACGAGAACAATTCTAATATATTTAATTGTTTTATTTAAATTTAACACTTAAATTATATTTAATTTAATGTAAGTTTATAAATGGTATATTGACCTTTACCTATAGGGGAAGGTCTATAATTTATTTAAGTAAAATAGTTGAAAAATATGAAATAAATAGTATTTAATAGTTTAAAAATAAAGTTCTGAAAATTATAACAATTACAAATTGCATAAGAAGAAAGTGAAGATATTGGAAGGAGTTAGTCATTTACTATAAGTATATATGTGCTTTAAATCCATAGGGTTAGGTAGTATTAAGAATTATTAAGTATATTAATTTAATTTATACATGAAAGGAGTTTTGTTTTTATGAGTGAAGATTCAAGAGTAGTAAGTGCTGAAGCAATTGCTGCAAAGAAGAAATTAACAAGAAATTTCTTTAAAAAAGGTATATCATTAGCGTTATTTTCTGGAATCTCCTATGGACTATATACTGCATTTTTAACTATGGGTATGACCAAAGGGGTTTGGAGTGATTGGTATGGTAAGAATACAGCAGGATTATCAGCATTTATTATAGCTTATTTACTTGCAGCACTTGGGAATGCAATAAATGATACTTGTAGTGCTGTATGGTCACTATTATATGCAATAGTTAAAGGTAAATTTGGAGATTTTTTAAGATGTATTAATACAAAGCCAGGAAGAATAATGATAGTGGCAGCTCTTATAGGGGGACCTATAGCTAGTACTGCTTATGTTGTAGCACTTCAAATGGCTGGATCAATAGTTGTTCCAATATCAGCACTTTGTCCTGCTATAGCTGCTATATTAGGCAAAGTATTATATAAACAAAAATTAAATAAGCGTATGGCTTTTGGTATTGGAATATGTGTGTGTGCAAGTTTTCTAATTGGTAGTACAGGATTTACAGGAGATGCATCAAAAGGTACTTTACTTGGTTTATTAATAGCTATTATTGCAGCTTTAGGCTGGGGATTTGAAGGTTGTGTAGCTGGATATGGTACAGCACTTATTGATCCTGAAATTGGTATTTGTATTCGTCAAGTAACATCAGGTACAGCAAATTTATTTATATTACTTCCTATTCTAGGAAAGATGGCTGGTGGAGTAAATATTTCTGTTAATCTTGCGGTGCAAGCATTTACAAGTTCTCCTGCAATGGCTTGGTTTGTTTTGAGTGGTCTTTTAACGTTTTTAACTTTTATGACATGGTATGCTGGCAATAGTATGTGTGGAGCTGGTCTTGGTACTGCATGTAATGGGACATATTCCTTCTTTGGACCATTATTCTGTTTATTAGTATTAGGAGTATATGGTGGAATGGATGGATGGTCATTACCTTCAGTTGCTTGGATTGGAGCTATAGCAATGATGCTTGGTATCCTTATTGTATCAATGAATCCGCTAGATTTATTTAAAAAGAAAACGGGGGTTGATATAGATGAAGCCGCTTAATTATGCAATTTTGAAGTACTTTACAAAAGTTGATGAAGCGTGTGCTGATGATATTATAGAGGCATTAAAAGAGGAATATGGAAATTTTAAAGCACTTAAAAGAAATGCTGTAATAAATGCTTTGTTAACAGCAGAAGCAAATGGACTTATTGAAGAAACAAGATTTGATTTAGATGAAAATAAACTACTAAGGGTTTATTACCATGCAAATGAAGATGGTGTAGCTACAATTAATAAATATATTAAAGATTAATTTTTAATATTTATAATACAACAATATTTTATTAGAAGAGAGGAAGTAAAAATGAGATATTATGGAGAGGAAGCTCTAGGGCTTGTAGAGACAGTAGGATTAGTTCCTGCCCTTGAAGCAGCAGACAAGATGCTTAAAGCAGCTAATGTTGAATTAATTTCATATGAGAATATTGGATCAACTCTTGTAACTATTATGGTAAAAGGGGACGTTGGTGCAGTAAGATCTGCTGTGGAAGCAGGTGCAGCAGCAGCTGCTGCAATAGGCAAATTAACAGCTCACAATGTTATGCCACGTCCTATTAGGGCAGTTGGAGATATTGTTTCAGTACATGATATAGATTCATAAAAGAGAAAGGAGAAAGCATATGGCAAGATATGAAGCTATAGGATCAATTGAAACTTTTGGATTAGTTTTTGCTCTAGAAGCCGCAGATGCGATGTGTAAAGCAGCAGATGTTGAACTTATTGGATATGAAAACGTTGCCTCAGGCTATATATCTGTATTAGTTCGTGGAGATGTTGGTGCTTGTAGGACAGCAGTAGATGCAGGTATTGCAGCTGTTAATGCAATGGAAGGTGCAAACCTTTATAGTTCAGTAGTTATTGCAAGACCACATGAAGACCTTGAAAAAATAATAAAACGATATGCAGTTGAGAGTATTATACCAGAATAATAAAGTGAATTTTAAAAAGAAGGAGAGAGAAAGATGAATATTAACATTATCGATAATGATTTACTCTCCATACAGGAAGCAAGAATTCTTGTTGAAAATGCTAGTGAAGCTCAAAAAAATCTTGCAACTTTTTCTCAGAAAAAACTTGATGAGATAGTTGAACGTATGATTGAAGAAATTGAAAAACATTTAAAAGAACTTGCAAAATTATCTAATGAAGAAACGGAATATGGAAAGTGGGAAGACAAGTATATTAAGAATAATTTTATTTGCAAGTATTTAAAATATAGACTTAAGGGAATGAAATGTGTAGGCATTATTAATGAGGATAAAGTTAATAAGACAATAGATATTGGAGTTCCAAAAGGAGTTATTATAGCCTTTTGCCCATCCACTAGTCCAGTATCTACAACAATATATAAGACGTTAATTGCAGTTAAATCAGGAAATGCAATTATATTTTCACCTAATCCAAGGGCCAAGAAGACAATTAGTAAGACAATGGATATTTTGATTAGAGTAGCAGAAGGAATAGGACTTCCAGAGGGGGCTCTTGCATATTTGCATACTGTAACTAAAAGTGGTTCATTAGAACTTATGAATCACAAAGATACGTCACTTATAATGAATACGGGAGTTTTAGAAATCCTTGAAGATGCTTATAAATCTGGAAAGCCTGTGATTTATGGTGGAAATGGAAATGGACCCGCTTTTATAGAGCGTACAGCTGATATAAAGAAGGCTGTCAAAGATATTATTAGTAGTAAAAATTTTGATTATGGCATTGTTTCAGCAGCTGAACAATCAGTTGTTGTTGATAGTATTATTGCATCAGAAGTAAAACAAGAATTTATTAAAAATGGTGGATATTTTATGACAGAAGATGAATCCACAAAATTAGGTTCAGTTATTTTTAATAAAGAGGGAAATTTTGATATAGAACTTATTGGAAAGTCACCACAGTTTTTGGCTAAGACTGCAGGTTTTACAGTTCCACAGGATATAAAAGTACTTATTTCTAAGCAAAGGTTTGTTTCCAAAAAAAATTGCTATTCAAGAGAAAAGCTTTGTCCAGTTTTAGCTTTTTATATAGAAAAAGACTGGATGCATGCTTGTGAAAAATGTATAGAATTATTACTTACAGAAAAATACGGACATACACTTAGTATACATTCTAAAGACGAAGAAGTTATTCGTCAATTTGCATTAAAAAAGCCAGTTGGAAGAATACTCGTTAACACTCCAGGAACTTTTGGAAGTATGGGGGCAACTACAAATTTATTTCCTTCAATGACTTTAGGTAGTGGTTCGGCAGGACAAGGAATGACTTCAGACAATGTGTCTCCTATGAATTTAGTATATATTCGTAAGGTTGGTTATGGAGTTCGAGAAATTGATGATGTTGTTAAAATAGCAAACCATACAGATGATTCAAATTATGTGTTTTCAAATGATAAGGTGAATAAAAAAGAGATAGATAATTATGAGTTATTAGAAAGTATTTTAAAAAAGATATTAGAGGAATTAAATTAAAAAATCATATTTATATATGAAATAAATTTAAGAATGTGGAGGAAAACATGGATATTCGTGAATTTTCAAATAAATTTATGGAAGCTACAAAAAATATGTCTGAAGAAGAACGTGCTAGCTTAATTAAAATGTTTGCAAGTGTATCAAAAGAGATAACAAAAGATGATAAAGAGTTTTCAAGTGTAACTAACAATAATAATGGTGAAGTTCCAAATGGAATGACAGAACGTTTGAAAAAATTAAAAGAAAATTATCTAAAACAAGTTCCTTCAATAACAACTTATAGAGCAAGAGCTATTACTAAGATAGCTAAAGAAAATCCAGGTATGCCTAAAATACTTTTACGTGCTAAATGTTTTAAATATTGTTGTGAAACTGCACCATTAGTCATTCAAGATAATGAACTTATAGTTGGAGCACCAAATGGAAAACCACGTGCAGGAGCCTTTTCACCTGATATAGCTTGGAGATGGATGGTAGATGAAATTGATACCATAGGAAATCGTCCACAAGATCCGTTTTATATTTCAGAAGAAGATAAAAAAGTTATGCGTGAAGAATTATTTCCATTTTGGAAGGGGAAATCTGTTGATGAATATTGTGAAGACCAATATCGTGAAGCAGGTGTATGGGAACTTTCAGGGGAATCATTTGTGTCCGATTGCTCATATCATGCAGTAAATGGTGGTGGAGATTCCAACCCAGGATATGATGTCATTTTAATGAAGAAAGGTATGCTTGATATAAAAAGAGAGGCAGAAGAAAAATTAGCTACTCTTAAATATGAAAATCCAGAGGATATAGATAAAATTTATTTTTATAAATCAGTAATTGATACTGCTGATGGTGTAATGATATATGCAAAACGTATGTCTGATTATGCTAGAGAGCTTGCAGAAAAAGAAATAGACCCTAAACGTAAGGCAGAATTACAAAAGATTTCAGAGGTAAATGCTAAAGTCCCAGCACATAAGCCAACTAATTTCTGGGAAGCAATTCAGGCAGTTTGGACAATAGAATCATTACTTGTAGTTGAAGAAAATCAAACTGGTATGTCTATAGGACGTGTGGATCAATATATGTATCCATTTTATAAAGCTGATATTGAATCAGGAAGAATGAATAATTTTCAGGCCTTTGAATTAGTAGGTTGTATGCTCATAAAAATGTCTGAAATGATGTGGATAACTAGTGAAAGTGGTTCTAAGTTTTTTGCAGGATATCAACCATTCGTTAATATGTGTGTAGGAGGTGTTACTAGAGAAGGACTCGATGCTACAAATGATTTAACATATCTTTTAATGGATGCAGTTCGTCATGTTAAGATATATCAACCATCTTTAGCATGTCGTATACACAAATCATCACCACAGAAATTTCTTAAAAAGATAGTTGATGTTATTCGTGCAGGGATGGGATTTCCAGCATGTCACTTTGATGATGTTCATATAAAAATGATGCTATCTAAGGGTGTTTCAATAGAGGATGCAAGAGATTACTGTTTAATGGGATGTGTTGAACCACAGAAATCAGGTAGATTGTATCAGTGGACATCTACAGCATATACTCAGTGGCCTATATGTATAGAACTTGCTCTTAATCATGGTATACCCCTATGGTATGGAAAACAAGTGTGTCCTGATATGGGTGATCTGAATGAATTTAAAACTTATGAACAGTTTCAAACAGCAGTAAAAGAAGAAATTAAATTTATTACCAAATGGACAAGTGTAGCTACAGTAATTTCTCAACGTGTTCATAGAGAACTTGCACCAAAGCCACTTATGTCAATAATGTATGAAGGTTGTATGGAAAAAGGAAAAGGAGTAGAAGCAGGAGGAGCTATGTACAACTTTGGTCCTGGAGTAGTATGGACAGGTCTTGCTACTTATACAGATTCCATGGCAGCTATAAAAAAATTAGTATTTGATGATAAAAAATATACATTACAAGAATTAAATGAGGCTTTAAAGGCTGATTTTGTTGGATATGAAAAGATAAGAAAGGATTGTATGGAAGCACCTAAGTATGGTAATGATGAGGATTATGCAGATTATATTGCTGCTGATTTAATTAGCTTTACAGAAAGAGAGCATCGTAAGTATAAGACATTACATTCAGTCCTTAGTCATGGTACTTTATCAATTTCAAATAATACTCCATTTGGACAAATGACTGGAGCTTCAGCAAATGGACGTAAAGCATGGATGCCTTTATCAGATGGTATAAGTCCATCGCAAGGATCAGATTACAAAGGACCTACTTCTATAATAAAATCTGTTTCTAAAATGTCCTGCGAAAATATGAATATAGGTATGGTTCATAACTTTAAGTTAATATCTGGTCTTCTTGATACAAAAGAAGGAGAACAAGGAATTATTACATTACTACGTAGTGCATGTGCTCTTCAACTTGGAGAAGTTCAGTTTAATTATTTAGACAATAAGACGTTAATAGAAGCACAAAAGCATCCAGAACAATATAGAGATTTAATAGTTCGTGTTGCAGGATATAGTGCTTTCTTTGTTGAGTTATGTAAAGATGTTCAGGATGAAATAATTAGTAGAACTATGCTTACACATTTCTAGTAAAAGTTTAGAATATATCTTAAAATTTTTAAATTTTATAAAGTCTGTAATCTATAGTTTTATTATATAAATTGCAGAATTGGATATATAAATATGAAAGTAAATAAAACTGGAGAATGAGGAATATGAGTAATGGAAGGTTAGGCGTAATTGAACGAAAGGCTAGAATTTTTAATATACAAAAATATAATATGTATGATGGAAATGGAATAAGAACATTAGTATTTTTTCAAGGTTGTCCTCTTAGATGTAAATGGTGTGCAAATCCTGAAGGAATGATTAAAAAATATAGGATTATGTTTAAAAGTAATTTATGTATTAATTGTGGAGCTTGTGTTTCAGCTTGTCCTGTTGGAATACATACCATATATAATTCAAAGCATGTAATTAATCGTGATATTGATTGTATTGGATGTGGAAAATGTAAAGAGGTTTGTCTTAAATCTGCCATATCAATAGTTGGAGAAACAAAAACTATATCTGAACTTTTAAGAATTATAGAAGAAGACAGAACTTTTTATGAAATGTCTGGTGGTGGAGTTACATTAGGTGGCGGTGAAGTTTTAATGCAACCTGAAGCCGCTACTAGTTTATTAATGGCATGTAAGCAAGAAGGTATAAATACTGCAATTGAAACTTGTGGTTATACAAATAAAGAGACAATACTTAGGATTGCAGAATTCACAGATCTATTTTTATTTGATATTAAAAATATTCATTCTGAGAAACACTTTATGTTAACAGGAGTAAGAAATGAACAGATTTTAGAAAATCTTGAAGAACTACTTCATAGAAAATATAATGTAAAAATTCGTATGCCTTTACTTAAGGGAATAAATGATTCACAAAATGAAATTGAAGAAACTATGAAGTTTTTAATGCCATATAAAGATTATAAAAATTTTAAAGGAATTG
Source organism: Clostridium novyi (assembly GCF_003614235.1). The sequence continues at coordinate 1,639,739 of NZ_CP029458.1, forward strand.
ATTTACTTCCATATCATAAAATGGGGGTAAATAAATATAAGCAATTAGGTATTGAATATCCTATAAATGGTGATCCAAGTTTGAGTAATGAAGATTTAGATAGAATAGAAGGATGGATTAAAAAATATGATTTACCTGTAAGAGTAATCCGTCATTAAATAATTTTTAAATAGATATAAGATGGAAGGGAATGTTTATGGGGGATTTTTTTAATAGAAATATACAGCGTGTTATTCAAGAGTCGGTTCCAGGAAAGCAAATAACAATATCTCATGTTATTGCATCACCTATGGATGATATATATGAACGTCTTGGAATTGATAAAAAAGGAGCAATAGGTATTTTAACTCTTTCTCCTTTTGAAACTGCTATTATTGCAGCAGATATTGCTACAAAAGCATCTGATGTTGAAATTGGA